>JAHDDV010000498.1 GCA_020629205.1 Chitinophagales bacterium
GGCACCTGCATTTCCTCTTCCATCCGGGCTATTTTGTCACAGCATAGCTCGCTCCAATTATCTCTTTTTTGACATTCAGAAGACATGCAAATATCCCTTTATCCTTATCTTACATGTAAGATAAGCTCTAACAATAAAGACCCACAATCCCATGAACACGGAAAACCGAGAGCATGCACCACCTTGCTCAAACCGGCACGATAAGGAAGAGCTGCGCATTGTTACAATTTCAGAGATGATCTTCTATTATCGACTCTTGGCACTTTCACTGCTACTGTTTGTATCTGGCTCCTCCTTTGCCTATGCCCAGGCCTGTCAAGTTGGTAACCTGAACCTCAACAGTCAGTCCCAAGTAGATAGTTTTTTAGTCAATTACCACGATTGTGAAGAGCTAACCGGGACGATTCAAATCGTATCCGCTGCAGATGACTACATCACGAATTTAACCGGCTTAGCCTCCATCAAATCCATCAGTGGAAGCCTACTGATAGCAAACAACACCTATCTGGAGGACTTGATCGGCTTGGATAATTTAGAGTTTGTTGGTGGTGATATGGCCATTACCAATAACGCTGGACTCCTTAGTTTGGATGGCCTAAGCGGCCTGATTCATATTGGAGATAAGCTGCAGATTAATGCCAACCCGAATTTGAATAATCTGGACGGCTTGAACTCACTTAGCGGCAGTATTACGAAGATCAGCATCTACGACAACCAGGATTTGCAATCCATTGCGCTGTCTGATCAATTGCTGCAAATTACCGATGAGTTGCTTGTAGTAGACAACAGCTCTCTGCTTGAAATTTCCGGTGCATCCGCCCTCCATACCATTGAAAATCTCTCGATCCGATCGAATGTGACGCTGTCAAGTCTTCCAGATTTTGAGTCCCTTAACAGTATCGGACATGATCTGCAAATCCGACTAAATCCGGCCATGCAGAGCATTTCAGGATTCAACCAACTCATGGAGGTTGGGCGAGACCTGAAACTGAGGGAATTGACCGATCTTCAATCCATCACTGGCTTCAACGGACCATTGGAAATTGAAAGAGATTTGGAAATAACGAACAATGGAGGAGACTGGAGCTTGCAGGGTTTCACTAACCTGACTAGTATAGAGGGGGATCTTGCTATATCGGAGAATGTGGGACTGACAGAAATCCAGTCTTTCGGGCAATTGCAAACAGTTGGACAAGAAATCGACATTTTCAACAATAACGAGCTAACAGTGATATCCGGCTTTCATGAATTGGTGACCATAGGAGCCAGCTGCAAAATTTCGAACAACAATGCTCTTGCTGAGCTAAACGGCTTTCAGAATCTAGTAACTATGGAAGAAATGCGACTGACATACAACAGCAGTTTGTCCAGTCTTCCTAACTTCTCTTCATTACAACAAGTGAATACCTTGCGAATCGGACACAATGGGCTTGAGGATTTAGGCTCCTTCTCGAGCCTTACAAGAATTTCCAACCTACACCTCTACGACAACACATTGATCACAGATTTCTCAGCATTTGCCAATCTACAAGAGGTGACAGAAAGATTACAAATTACTGGCCACAGCAACCTCAATTCCCTTGAATCCTTGCTTTCATTGGATGGCTCTAAGGTTGGATCATTATGGCTATACAATTGTCCTCTGTTGAGCAATTGCAGTATTCCCTTTGTTTGCGACTTTCTGTCTACTAATGCCAGCGAAGGGCTGATTTACAACAATGCACCGGGATGTCTGGCAATCCAGGAAATAGGTTTGCAATGCGGTCTCTTGCAGAGCCATGAGTGTCGTTTGGAAGGTGTCCATTGTGATGAGAATTATCAATTGAGCGATCTAATTGCTGATTATCCAGATTGCACGGTCATAAAGGGGGATGTATTCCTTGAAGATAGCTATGCGCCTACCACCACTCCCGATCAAATCCGCAGCCTGCATGGCGATCTCACACTCGAATCTTCTTACTATACAAACGTTCGCGGACTAGCCGCAGTGGATTCTGTACTTGGTACTGTCAACATAATAGACAATGAGAATTTGCAGCATCCGGAAGGTCTGGAAAATCTACAATTCATTGGAGAGAACCTCCGGCTCGAAGGCAACACCGTGCTGCAAAACCTGCAAGGGCTGGAACAACTACAACAAATCGGTGGAAATGTAGTGGTGAATGGAGGGAGTCATACCTTCGAAGGATTGAGTAGTTTGGAGGAGATAAATGGATTTGTCTACATAAATAGTCTGCAACAAGCAGCGAGTCTTAGTGGACTAGATAATCTTAAACGGATCGAAAAGTTTATGCTATTGTTTGACAATCCATATTTGCAAAACCTGGAGGGGCTTCATTCCCTGGAGAGCATAGAAAAACATCTGCACATTTACAACAATCCGAGCCTTGCAAGCTTGGATGCAATTTCAAATTTACAAACAATAGGTACTGCCTTACATATTGTGAACAATGATGCACTGGAATCGCTGCATGGACTAGATCAGGTAAATCCAACCTTGTTGACAAGTCTCCAAATTAAAGAAAATGATCTCCTAAGCCATTGTAGCGTTTTAGGTCTTTGCCAATTTGTGCGAGAGTGGCCAGAACTGAGCTTTATTGAAGCCAATGAGGAAGGATGTAGCTCTGTCGCAGAAATTGAGGTCAAGTGCCTTGGTGTGTCCTCAGAAGAAAGGCCGGTCAAAGCGCGCCTTGTACCTTACCCACAACCAGCCGATTCAACTGTCTCCATTGAACTTACCACTGAGTCTGCTCATTCTTACCAAGTGCTATCATTGACAGGACAGCCACTTTTAAATGGTATTCTTGAAAGGACTGGAAAGCAAGATCGAAGTTTCATCGACGTCTCCACACTGAGCAATGGACAATATCTTCTACAGGTTATGTCAATGGATGCAGTGCAATCCTTTCCTCTTCAGGTTTTGCGCTGATGGAGAGAGGAGGTATTGTGGATTGTGGATTGTGTGTATTTCAGTGGGTGATTAATCAAGATCATTCATCTCTATTCCACCTAAGAGTCTTATCTTGCAGTACCCTTTCCCCAAAACTGAACCGAGCATGAACAGTACCAGATTTTACCTGGCAAGCCTGATCCTTCTTTGGCTACTGTGCCCACATTCCCTGGCACAAGAATGCAGT
>JAHDDV010000499.1 GCA_020629205.1 Chitinophagales bacterium
GCACTTCGTTCCGCTGCGCCCGCGGCTAGTTTTCACCTTCATTGGCTCGTGGCAAGAATGCAAAAAGGGACTAGTGAAAAATTCCACTAGTCCCTTAAAAATCCAGTATAGCTTACTAGAAGCCTTGGGGTGTATTTACTGTACCATGATCTTTTCTATCACTTGGTCTCTTGCATTGAATACCTGTACGAGGTACATGCCCGGGCTGATGCCAAAGAGATCAATGTTTGTGTGCTCCTGAGCCGGAAGATCCAGGATCAGATTGCCTGCCAGATCAATCACTTGAATGCGGGCCTTTTCTAATTCACCTCTGACCTTGATGGTGGTCGGGCCAGTAGTAGGATTGGGATATACTTGCAGGTCGTATAGGCTGGACTGCTCTTCACTCGCCGCTATTTTTCCACTGCATTGCCACAGTTCGGTGATCTGCCAATCGCTGATGCCATATAGTTCGATGCAATCATAGCCGGGCGAGGATTGGCAGTAGAATTGTCCACTGCTATTGTACATTGTTGAGCCGCCGCCACATGCTGCTTCAGACTCAATCAACAGATAGGAGAAAATTCCATTGCTGTACTCCACGATCCGACTATTTTGACAGCAATCACCAGCTTCCAACAGCTCATCCACCCAAGGGTAATCTGCTAGGCTGTTGCCCGGTGCTTGTTCCAGAAGATTGATACAGATGATGTCTACTGCTGTAGTGTTGAATCCGCAAGCTGAGCTTAAAGTAGAATAGCTAAAGGAAAACTCGACGTACATACCCTCTTCAAATTCAAAGGCATCAATGTCATCGTCAAAATAAGGATCTAGTATTCCTTCATTTGTCTGTATCAGATAGTTGCTTTGACCAGCGCAAGTGTCGAAGAGCAAGTAGCCTGAATGTTCGTATTCGCAGCTTGGCTCCGTGGACGTCTGATCGCAGGAATAGAGTTCGGTACCATTACTGAGATTGTAGAGACTCAAGCAATTGTAGTTCGCACTGCTTTGACAGTATAATTGGCCTGCAGCATTATATAGACGTCCGTATCCGCAAGCACTTTCAGGTAAGATATAGATGTACTCATGCACACCGCTGGTATACAGATATGCGGCTTCAGCCTCGCAACAGTTTTCTTCGGTCAAGAGATCGTCCAGCCAGGTAAATCCGGTGCTCTCGCCGCAGCTTCCCTCAAAGAAATCAGTGAATCCATCACAGGCAGCCAAACAAGCATTTGCGTAGTCTGTACCATTCGCGCAAACGGGATCATCAGCTTCTTCACTGCAGTCGCATTCTTCTTGTTCTTCCTCTTGGCTTTCGCATTGCCATAAGACGATGCCCTCATCAAAGCCATAAGCGGCAATACAGTCGAAGTTGCCGGTTTCGACACAGTAGAGATCCAGATATAAATTGTACAAGGTCGATGGGGCACCGCTTTCTACAGAAGCTTCAAAGTACAAATACTTGTATGGTCCACTAGTGTACTCTATGACAGAGGCAAAGCGTTCACAGTCAATTTGTCCGAAGGTGGTATTGATCCAAGAATATTCAGGGAAGAGATTGGTATCGGGTTCTACAAAAATATATTGGGTGTTGCTGTCGTCTTCATTGAATGAGGATCCATTTCCAGGAGTCGAATCCGGATCAGAGTGGGGCTCAGCCATATCCGTAATTTCAGCGAAGAGGGTAGGCACTCCCGCAGCTGTATTGTTCAAGATGAAGTGGATTTTTGCTAGCGTGCCATCGGCAAGTTCTGGTATCTGCCAGATTCCGGTCTCATGATCATACATGCCCTGATCTGTATCTGCATCTACAAGTATAAAACCCTCTGGTACCTGATGTTCGATTATCACTTGTTCTGCCAGATCTGGTCCCTGATTTCGTACTTCGATGGAATAGTAAAATTGATCACCTTCATCAATATAGAGTCTGTAGATATCAAACCTGAGATCTAGATCTCGATTTCCAAGAGGTGAAGGAATAAGCTCAAGGCTCAAGCTATCTTCGTCATCTTCACTTTGATCACCGTCATCATTGTTGGGTGTGGAGTCTTCGTCAGGCATCAGTCCATCGTTTATTTCAGTTACTTCTGCAAGTATTACAATTTCTTCTCCATCGAGATGTTTGGCTTCGATGATAATGGTTCGATTCTGGCCTGCAGAGATCTGATCGACAGTCCAAACGCCTGTCTCCGGATCGTAGATCGCGCTGCCATTGACTGCCAGGAATTCTACGTTATTTGGAAGAAGACAACGGACTTTCACGTTTTCCGCATCCATGGGTCCATTATTACTTAGGATAATTCGATAGGTGATTTCACCTTCTGCCTGAAAGACTGGGGTGGGGGAAGTCATTTCAATAGATAGATCGCATAGGGGCGAGTCTATAACGATCAATTCTGCCTGATCCAAATCATCTTCGGCCGCATTTCCATTGCCCGGTGATGAATCCAATTCAGTACATTCCGAGCAATGGTCCACAATTTCTGCTATGAGCTGATAATTTTCTGTTTGCGCTGCTATTGCTTTGATTCGTAATATTGTTGTCCCTTGTAGTTCTGGTATTTCCAGCAGTCCGGTCAAAGGGTCATATGTTCCAGTATCAAGAGTGTGGGAGACATAAGTTAATCCGGAAGGAATCATATGGGAGGCCGATATGTTCTGAGGAGAATCAGGGCCGAAGTTTCTCACTGTTACCTGATAGCTGGCGGTATCTCCGAGAGCAAGCACAGATCCATAGTACTGTACCGATAGATTGGCATCATAGAGGGATTCTGTGTCAGATTGGTAAAAGTAGTAGTAGTCGTCATCGTCTTCGCTATAACCTTCACCAGCATTTCCAGGTACACTGTCTATATCGTCATTATAGGCAAAATCAACTTCGGCCCTGAAGAGAATACCATTCGATTCTCTGTAGCAGGTGAGTGTTCTTTCCACGGTCTGTCCATCAAATATTTCACTAGGATAAGTAAAGGTCCCTGTGTAAGGATTGTAGAAAGGATCTCCTTCCACCAATACAATTCCAGCAGGTAGTGGAGCATAGACAACAAGGCCGTAAGCATCATCAGGTCCCTGATTGGAAACTGAGATGATAATGTCAAAAATCTCGAATGGCTGTACCTCTTCTGAGACGCCGACTTTCAGTTGCAGATC
>JAHDDV010000063.1:0-14746 GCA_020629205.1 Chitinophagales bacterium
CGCAGCACAGGTCGCGTCATCCGCTAATACTCACCTTGCATCCTGCTGTTCAGCTCTTGCCTGCTGTGGTCTCTTCGCGTTGGCTACGAGCCCCCATCAGGCAGGCTTCACAAGCAGGCTGACGGCGGCTCGTTCCGCTCCTACCGCTCAGCCGGTCCATCAGAATTTGTACTAAGCTCATTCTGCGATTAGCAGCCGTCTCGTCTCAAGAATGCCTTCAGATCGCAACTGCAACAAACAGACACCTTGCGGAAGCTCCAGACCAGCCAGCAAGATCCGGTGCTCTCCGGCCACCTGCTTGCCTCGGGTAAGCACGTAGAGCAGCCTTCCACTTTCGTCCAAAATCTCCAGACTTAGATCGCGATCCTCCTCAAGAAAAAACTGAATCATCGATTGATCCGAGACTGGGTTTGGATATATCCTCAGCTTAGCCATATCTATTCTATGCTTGATAGACACTCCAACCGTATCTTGATTAGAAGTATCTTCTGGTGGTTCAAAACCCACCATGGTCAAAGTAGAATTACCGCTATTGGGAATGGCTAGTGTGTCTTTGGCTATGCTATAGCAAATATCCGCGGGGCTGTTAATACCCGGAGCATCGATAGTAATCGGGTCATCTTCGAAGTTGTTGCCAAACATACTGATCCTTGTTGGGCTCCAGGAAGACACAAAGTAGTTGCCTTTTGCATCTTCATCTATTCCATCGCAATTGCCCAGGGAAGTAGACTTCACTGTCGACACTTCATTCGTAGTCAAATCAATGGCATCTATACTGGAATTACTGCCCCAATTTACGTGAAGCAAGCGATTGTTTTCGCCATCGTAAACAATGCCATTTGGAGTGCCCGAAACAGTGACAATAACCTCCACATCCGGATTGTCAATATCACTCACATCGATCGCATAGATCTTACCTGTGGAAAAGTCTGTTGCCCAGAGCATGGACTCCCCATCACTGGTCAAACCGTTGGCAAAGCCAGCTCCCGGGAGCGCCTGGGACATCAGCTCTTCTGCTGTTGTCAGATCATATGCCCGCAGTACCGAATTACCAATAGCGAAGAGCTTTCCATCCATCACCTCCATGCCGTGGGAGGCCACGGCATCTCCAAAATAGCTCAATTCTCCAGTGCTGCCGTCTTGGGCTATAATGCTAGAGCCATTTGAAACAAACCAACGATCATAGTCGGCATCGTACTCAACACTTTCAATGTTGTTATAAGACTGAGCTTGCAAGTTGGCACATAAGCACCAACTTAGCACACTCAAAATCATGTACTGTATTATTCTCATTTTCCTACAATTATGGTCTTAGAAATTAGCCCTTCATCACCATCAACCCGAAGAAAATAAGAGCCTCCCGGTAGAGCTGTTACATGGAGATGCATCTGAGTACTGGTGATCTCTCGGTCCATCAATACCTGCCCATTAAAGTTGATTAGCTCCATGCGCTTGCCAATCAGGTTTTCAGAGAAAACGATGTAGCCCCGATCTCCTAGCGGATTAGGATACACCTCAGCAAACTGCTGATTGCCTCCGGGCCCGATGGACAATGGCGGCTCATCAATTTCATAGTCATAGTTTCGGTATTCAATGATTCGGTTTGGTCCTGAACCAGGATAGCCCGGTCCATTTGTCGCAATGTAAATCGCTCCAGTGTTAGGATTGATACAAACATCTCTCAAGCGACCAAAGTCCGTAAAATACTGCTCCTCATTTACTACCGTGTCGAAATCCTCGGATAACTCCAGTACTGAGATTCTTTGCAGACCTCCGCTCAAACCTCCCAAAACCGCCATGAGCACTTTACCATTCCATTCAGGGATCGCAGGATGGTCATAGTAAACTACATCATTGACTGCTGGGCATGGCGACCATTCTGCCAGTGGTTCCTTTACGTCAAACTGATCGCAGAAAGCCTGCTCGGCAGTAGCATCGCAAGCCCCTTGTACATTGGGCCAACCATAGTTGCGACCAGCTTCTATTACATTAAATTCATCGGAGCTTTGAGCTCCGTGCTCAGAACTGAAGATGATACCATCCGGTCCAAAAGTCAGCCCCTGTGCATTTCGATTGCCAAGCGTGTAGACCAGGCTACCTGGAAATGGATTGTCATCCGGAACAGACCCATCCATATTCATTCGAAGAATTTTCCCATTGAGATTATCCAGGTCCTGTGCATCATTTGCATTGGCCACATCACCTCTGGTCATCAAGATCTTCATGTCATCCGTAATCAACAATCGAGAACCATTGTGAATATTTGCCCCATCGAGATCGTCCAGAATGTAGGATTCATTGGTCAACTCGCTACCATCCCATTCGAAGGAAGACAGCCGTTCTTTTGTGAAGGGTCCATCCAGGTAACAGTATACGATATAGACCAAAGGCTCCGAATCAAAATTTGGATGCAAAGCCAAGCCAAGCATTCCCGGCTCTCCTCCACCTCCAATTCCCATCTCATCTTCAATATCAAGAATCGTGGTCATAGAGCCGGTAACTGGTTCTATACGAAGGACCCGACCTTTTCTTTCTGTTACCCAGAGGTGATCATCCGGACCATAGACTACCTCCCAGGGAATATCCAGTCCCGTCGCTACGTCTCTCTCGATAAGGGTGGTTTCTTCAAGTTGTAGTTGGTTCCCGAAAGTCAAACACTCCGGGTCTGGAAGATAAAAACACTCCTCCTGTACATTCACAGTAGCCAGGGGATTGTAACTGCATGCAGCTGGGTCGGTACATCCACTGATTTCTCCCTGATAGATTAAACGAAAATCAATCGACTGACCATCACAGGCCCCATCGATACTACCAATACGAATAAGGTAGGAGCCTCCGCCTGCAAGCTCCATCTCAAGACTACAATCGTCCCCTGAGCTATAGATTGTCTCAGCATTGGTATCATCCCAGTCCAGACCAGCACAGTAGTCATAGACCCAGATACTACCACCACAAGCATTACCATCACAAAGGTCAATGGCATAGTTGCCATTGTCCGCTGGCACAAAACTGTACCAGGAATCATCATAGCTACTTGTGTAATCACCTGGCTCGATGCTGATTGGACTGGCACATCCCTCGCCTGCAGCACAATTGAATTCTACAGACTCATTTGACTGAAAATCTCCCCCGCTTGCTACCTCAATACCATCGATTGAGATGGTATAGCTACCCTCACCAAAACTACAGCAGATTCCATCACCGTAAGAATCATTGATCGTAAACAGATGACACTGTTCCGCTTCAATACAGACGGTCTCAATGCCGGTGTCTCCTTCCAGCACCGTGTTTCCATCAAGATCTAGAATGTTCCAGCTGGTCTCATTAGGATAATCATCCGGGATGACCTCGATGGACACCTCCACTTCTCCGCCGGCACATTGCCCCATCGCCGGCATCGAAGCAAGAAAAGCTAAAACCAATAGTAGTAAAATGTTTTTCATAGATATGTTTTTCCCTAAGTAAATTTGCTTTATTCAATTAGGATTAGTTTGCTAACCCTTCCTTTTTGATCCCTAACCTGTAAGAAATAGCTACCAGCTGGCTCAGCAGAGACATCTATTACCAGTGTACTTTGCTCTACTTTACCGCTACGAATCACCTGTCCATTTGCCTCATGCAAATCATATTGAGCACCGATTAGTGAGGGATCTATTTCAGCTTGCAATTGATCGGAAACCGGATTAGGAAACACCTTGACAAGATTTCGGTCCAAAGTCTCGATACTATTGTAATCGAGATTGGCATATTCTACAATCCTGTTTGGCCCCTGCCCTGGATAGCCCATCCCATTTGTTGCAAAGTAGATCGATCCTGTATGTGGGTTTATGGCCACATCCCTGATTCGTCCAAAATTCGAGAAGTACTCTTGCTCTATGTTGACAGCACTTCCGTCAAAGTTCATCCTCAATTGTGAAATCCGCTCCAAACCACCTTGCTGTCCTCCCAATACTGCCATCAGAAAGGAATTTTGAAGCCCCGGAATGGCAGGATGATCATAATAGACAATATCATTGACAGCAGGACAAGGAGACCACTCCCTAATCGGCTCTACCACCTCGATATCGGCGCAAAATGCCAGTTCAGCTGCTTGATCACAAGCCCCCTGAACATACGGCCAACCATAATTTCCTCCTGCGATAATGAGATTAAACTCATCTGATGATTGAGCTCCATGCTCCGTGCTATAAAGTTGTCCATCCTTCCCAAACGCAAGCCCTTGTGGATTGCGATGCCCATAGCTATAAATGAGGCTACCCGGAATCGGGTTATCACCTGGGATGGTACCATCAATATTCAATCGCAATATCTTACCCGTCAGCTCTTCCAAATCCTGCGCATCGCCAGAATTACCGGCATCTCCGGTTGTCATCAGTATCTTTTGATCATCGGTGATTAGTATTCTCGATCCATTGTGTACCCCACTGGAAGGAATGTCATCCAACAATACAACTTCTGAATGCAGCATGTTTCCATCCCATTGATACATCACCAACCGCTCTTTCGAAAAGAAGGTACCTTCCGGGATATAGCAATACACCAAATAAACCAGTGGATTGTTTTGAAAATCAGGATGCAAAGCCAGACCTAGTAGTCCATCTTCCGTATCTCCGCTGCTGATGACGGTAGCTTGAAGATCCAATATCTGAGTAGCATAACCGGACTCAGGGTCTATTCGCAGGACCCTCCCCCTTCTCTCTGTCACCCAAAGGTGATCATCTGGTCCATAAGTAAGCTCCCATGGTACTTCAAGACCTGTAATTACATCTCTTTCAGTAAGGGTAGTTTCTCCGATTTGCACCGTCTGTGCATGCAATTGCACAGTGAGCAAGAAAAGGGGTAGGCTGCTCAAAATTGGCCGAATCAGTTGGTAAATCAATTTCATTATCTAAATTTTCGTCCTCAAGATATAGTTAATGTATCGCTAAAAAAAGCAGCTTTGCCCAATCACCTGACAAAGCCGAATCTATTTCGTTTCAAACACGACAAACACTGCTAATTTGGTCACAATCTCCTATATTGCGGCCCTAAGTAGTTTAGCCAAATCTTAGGGGCATCCTCCCAAATGATGCTTCAAAAATCCCCCTCAAATGAGTAAGGCCGCCCAGATTCATCAGCTGATTCATAGTTTGTCTATTGGTGAAAAGAGAAAAGTAACCACCCAACTGGGCAAGAAGACCAAGCTCGCCGAAATCTATAAGTATTTCACCAACAAGCCGACCTTCGATCACGAGGCTTTTCTCAAACGCTTCAACTCGCACAAAGATCTCCCCAAATCCCAAACAGATCTGTTCAATCTGATCCTCGATATCATCACTCATGATTCTCAGCATATCAAAGTAAAACTGTACGCAAGAATAGCTTCTATCCAGGTCCTCATTACTCGGGGCTTGATGGATTCTGTGCCCTCCATCATCAAAACCACCAAGGAGGAGGCTCTCGAATTGGAAATGTTTGAGGAATACCTGATTCTGCTACACTACGAATTGCAATACCTGATGAACTACAAGAAAGATGGGATCGACACTGACTGCGTTGCAATCTTCGAAGAAATAGATCGAGTCGTTGAGATCTTGGAAAATGAACAGGACTTTGCAAAGTTTCACTACAAAGAGATCTACTCCAAAAATGACACACTGCAGCGAAACCCCAAGGCAGAACTAGAGCGAATGTCCGCCCTGGCAAACGCAGATCTGTTAGCAGATATCTCTAAAGCAAAATCAACGCGTGCTAAAAGCTATTTCTATCGCTGCAAAAGCAAAATCGCATTGATGCTGGGTGATCACGAGACTTTTCTGGAATTAGCTGAGGAGCAGCTGGAGATGTACATGAGCGATCCTGCCTACACGGAAGGCAGAGAACGATTGTTTTCAGCAGCATTCAACAACTTAATCCTCGCGGCCTCTAGTCGTCTTGACTATGAACGCCTCGAAGAACTGTTTGAAATGCTGGATGCACAGGACTTTGAGGATGCTGCCTCTGTGAGATCAAGTATGATCTATACGATCAGCCCCAGACTGGATTTTCTACGACACAAGAACGAACTCAAGAAGCTAGAATCCCGATTGCAAGACTGCGAGGACTTCCTGCAGCAAAACATTACAGAACTTAGCAAAGAACAACGGCTCTTGCTGTGCAGCAATTTGGTCGTGTATAACTACTTTATTGGCAAGAAAGAAAAAGCTTTTGAATATTGTCAGGTAGCCATCGGCGAGGATCTCAAAGGCGACCGAAAAGAAGTTGCCGTATTGCTCAAATTGTGGTACCGAATTTTTCTATATGAAAAGAGGGATTGGCAGGGCCTCAAAATGAATATCGAACCACTTAGAAATGCCATCAAATACCGGGATATCGGAGAAGGAACGGAGCGTGTTCTACTCAATTTTCTATACAGTTCTGCGCTCGACGGAGATCACGAAGATGACAAAGAAGAACTCCTGCGAAAGCTACAAAAGAATGTTAACGAGCTCGAAGCCATAGAGAATGAAAAGTGGATGATTACTAATCTACAACTAAAAACCTGGATACAAACTCAACTAGATAGCCTTGATCCGGATTGATTAGCTTGATTTCTTTTTGGAGCAAAACAGCATTGACACGTGGCAAGGACCGTCCCGCTGTCCATTCCAATGAAGGCACTGCGGGCAGGCTTCCTGTATCCGCTAGCGTGGTCTCTCCGCTCCGCTCTGAGCCCCCGATAGCGGCACAGTCAGTCCTGTCCGCAGCACCTTCATTTCCACTTCCATCGGGGCTAAGCATCAAGGTTCGTCGAGCGCGCACCCAAATTGCCCGATCAATCGTCAAAGTCATATTCATCCATATGCTCGACTGCTCGAAGCTCCGCAGCTGCTTTGAATTTCAAGTGATCCGGCTGATCTAATGGCAACTTGATAAAGAAGGTCGTACCCTCATTCATTCTCGACTGGAACCAAATCTCGCCACCCGCATTGTTGATAATGTTCTTACAAATGGCCAAACCGAGTCCCATACCTGAGTTCTTGGTAGTGAAATTAGGAACGAAAACTTTGTCTCGCATCTCTTCAGGAATTCCTTTTCCATTATCAGAAATACCCACGATTACTCCTTCGTCCATACGCTTGATGTTCACAACAACACATCCTTCCCTTTCTTCAGGAATCGCCTGAATCGCATTCTTGATGATATTGTTAAACACCGAGATCAACTGGTGCTTGTCAGCCATTACGAAAATATCCTCCTCTGGTAGCATCTCCAGAACCTTGGCCTTCTTATCATCTCGAAACAAAACCACTACCCTGCTGATGATCTCACGCAGATTGATTCGCTCCGCCTGAGCACGAGGCATCTTCGCAAAATCCCCAAATGCGGAAGCAATCTCTGACAGATTATCGATCTGCTCAATCAATGTGCCTGTCACCCGATCTGTCAACTCTTTGATGTTTGGTGCATTGCGCTCATGAGCACGTTGCAAATGCTGAATGCTCAACTTCATCGGTGTCAGTGGATTCTTAATCTCATGTGCCACTTGTTTGGCCATCTGCTGCCATGCATATTCCCGCTCCGTCTTTGCGAGCAGCTGAGCACTCTTGTCCAATTGGATAATAATCTCATTGTACTGCTCCACCAGGGCACCAATTTCATCATCATCGGGCCACTCCAATAGCTCATTCTTTTGATCCAGTCTAATATCCTTCAGCTTACTGCTAATCAGTGTAAGGGACTGGGTGATAGATCTGGAGACAAACAAAGCCAGAAAGGCCGCACCAATCAGCAAAAGCACATAGACGTTAAAGAGTGTAACGAGGAAGTTGGAAATCTGCTCCTTCAGGTTTTGCTCTTTTGCATAGTAGGGCAATTGCAAGTAGCCGAGTACCTCGCCCGCTGGGTTTAGAATGGGGCTGTAGCTAGCCAGATAGTTTAGTTTCCCAATGTTTTCGTTTTGGATAAAATTCCGCCTGTTCAAGCGATTCATGTTGAAGTAGGCAACGGGGTTCATATTTTTGGAGACCAGGCCTTTGTCAAAGATGATCGGCTGCGAGCTCACTAAGAGATTGCCATCTGTGTCATAGAGATTGACATCCATGTGATTGATCTCCGAAATCGTAGTGATGGTCAACATCAATTGATCCTCATCCAGCATCAGTTTGCTATCGCTGTTAAGATCGCGATCACTCTTAATTTCATATTCAATAGCAGTTCGGATCGCCGATTGTATACGAGTCAATCGCTCTGCATGATACTCGCCGGAACGAGCAGTAAAATTATACACCGTAACCAGACCAATTCCTAGAAAAGAAATGAAAATGATCAGAATCACAGCAAAATTGACCTTCTTTCTCAAAGATGAATAGAACAGCTCTCGGATGGTCATCTTAATACTGCCAAACTGTCTGTATCCACTCAAAACAATGGCCAACAAAGCCAATACGAACAGACTAAAGATCACAAAGGAAAGTATCGACAAGAGGTCATTGAAAAACTCCGCTTTCTTGCTGGCAATGATGCTCTTGTTGCCTGTTAGATTTTGCACGATGTGCAAGTAACCAGACTTTCTCAAACTGAAGGACTCCCGCTTTTTCTTAAACTGAGGATCAATCACATATGGATATCGATAGTCACCCTTGCTACTGCTGAGCGTGTCATCAAGGTAAATGGCATTTTCGTAAGACGAATAGTAAGAAGGCACTCTATACTTATCCTCTATCACCAGATCCGGATACACGGTTCTTTGCTCCTGACCATTCTTGATCATCTCGATGATCACATAGCCTACAGGCAATGGACTCTTGTCTGTATGTACCGGTATCTTGGCCAGATAAGAGCTACCTCCATTTGGGTTTGTAAACAAGAAAAGATGGGTACTTTCTGTACGATATCCTCCGTTGATCTTTTGCTCATAATACTGCAAGCGCAGCCCACTGTCAGAGCGCTTGGAAAGCGATTCACCATCCAACTTGAAGGGGTGTATCTTAATGTCGTACTTGGTAAAGTAACTACCGAAATAGATATACAGTCGTTTGATCAGCTCCCGCTTTGGCAGATAGGGCATTTCATAATAGTGCCGTATCGCATTATCCCGAGAAATTCCCAGAGAAACATCTTCGAATAGAAACTCGGTGATTGGGTCTCTCTCCAGATTGAGGTTACTCACATAGTCTTGCAGTCGAACTTCGTCTTTATGCCGTTCAAAATCTGCTATCAAGAAGCTAGTAAACAAAGCCACAGAGGCCACCCATATCGCCAGACGAGTAGTTGTAAAATCTTTCCCGCTCAGCAGCCTGAAGAATTCAGAAGCTAAAACAAAGAAGATGCACCAGACTACAAAAATCCACTCCCATACTTCCATGCCAGTCCATAAGTTGACAAGCAAATAAGGTATCAGGACAGCTGCAAGAATCTGCAACTTTGTTTTCCATTTGAAATGCAGTGTTTCCAGCAAATCTGCCGTACGCTGACAGATCAGCAAATAGCTAAATAACAACAAATGGAAGACCAGCAAGGAAATCGCTGTAGCAAAGGAAGTATCAATTATCGTCCCGATATTCACAGAATTGTCGAGACTTACAATCACATGTCTAAGGCTTAGAATCAACCCTAAGGTGCATAAACCAAAACCTGCAATGGCAGTAGCAAGCACCAACATTCGCTGATTCCGTTGCAGTTCGAGATCCGGAAAACGTACATGCTGATGTATATAGAACACGATCCAAAAGATCATGAAAACATTAATGAGCATATTGCCCATTGAATTGGCCAGTATATACGGAAATTCATCCGGCGGCTGGAACAAGGCCATGTTTCCAATGCTTATCGGCACATCAAAAATGATCATGAACAGCCGGATCATGATCAGACCGACTGTCAAGAAAAGGGCCCCCGCAAGACCGCTACCACTTCGTCCGACAGAAATGGCTGCCTCAGTCAGAAGTAGTAACCAAATCAATAATCCGATAAACCCTAGTAAGAGGCCAAAAAGACTCGACTTCTCCTTGCCTACATCATCATAGGACAGATAGAGCTCATTACGCTCGTCATCAAAGCTGAGTGGATAGGCATTATGAACCTTATGCGAAGACAATCGAATTCCAGCCGGTAGTTTCAAGCGACTGTTGAGTTCGTTGCTTAAGTATTTGTTTTCGTAGTCGTAGGTCTTTTGTATTAATTGCAGCGCCAGCACGGTGACGCGATCCTCCGTAAACTCGAAGCTATGCTCCTTCTTGATCAACTGATAATATCCACCCACCAAATCGACGAAACTCACCCCTTGCGGATAGGTCTTCACCGATGAATAGGGCAAGGAAACCTCCTGATTGTTCCAAAATTTCAAGTCCGAGCCCTGATAAACCAATATTGAATAGGGTCTGGATACGAGTTTGTCCAGCAGATCTTGAGAGAAGTCATCCTTCAATACCGCAAGCACATCGCTCGAATCAGCGACGCTACGCTCGAAGTCTCGTTCCATAAGAAACAAGCCCTTCTTCAAATCCTTGGCAGCTGTTGATAGCTCCTGTGGTCGGTTGTGGTAAAAATGTACCACATAAGACAACAGCAACAAGATCACAGATACCAGGATCAGGTGAATCCGATATTTAGAAATGTAGCCCAATCTACTATTATTCAATCTCTCTCCTCAATCAAACTTGCTAATGGCAGCATTCGATTATCCTGACCGCACATTATTTACTTCGTTCCTGGGCACCTTTGGGTTCACCAGAGATGCTAAAATTTCCCACAGTTGGCAATCGAAGTCTTGCGGTGCCGCACAATATTGCCTGGCTGTCTCTAATATTCCATAAACAATGCCAAACGGAAATTACAGTATTCCATCTACAAAGGTGATGAGCAAAAAAGTTTCAGCTAATTGGGCTAAACCGATTGACTTTCAAAGGCAAAGAAATCTAGATTTCCACAAGTAGGGAATGTTCCTATGTAAGTTATTGCGCCCCATCATACCGCAGAATCAGACAATAGAGCCATAGCAGGAACAAATTTTCGGCAAAGCCTTTACCAATTAGCACAAGCGAACCAACTTTGTAAAGAGAAAAAACTGCTAGTCAGGCCAAAGCATTAACGATGCCCGCCAACAGGAGCTTTTAGACAGGTTTTGAACAGCCGTCGAATTGAGGCCATTATCATTGCATGCGTCCTAGATCGGCTCAATTCGAACCTTGACATACTTGGAAGTTGGTGTATGACTCTTCTCCGCCACACTGTCGATGGGCACCAAAACATTGGCTTCTGGAAAGTAGGTGGCCAGACAAGAACGAGGGATTGCATAGGGCACTACCAGAAAACATTCTGCTACTCGGGTAACTCCATTGTGTTCCCCAACCAAGTTCACCTTATCCTTGGTTTTCAGCCCCAGCTCCGACATATCGGCTTCGTTCATCATCACCACTCTCCTTTCCTGGTAGATACCTCGATAGCGATCATCGAGGCCATAGATAGTGGTATTGTACTGATCGTGACTGCGGATTGTCATCATTACGTACTCATCTGCAGCAAGATCATGCTCAGGCATAGGGTGTACCGTAAATTTGGCTTTCCCTGTATCTGTATTGAATTTGCCTTCTCTGGCACAATTGGGCAGATAGAAACCATTGTCCTTGCGCACGCGCTCATTGTAGTTCTCGAATCCGGGAATGCACTGCTCAATCGCATCACGCACTAGATCGTAGTTCTCAACCATTTGCAACCAAGGCACTGAAGAGCGCCCAGCAAGTGTAGCAATCGCTAACTCCGCCACGATGGCAGGCTCAGATTTCAAGGATTCAGATGCTGGCTCCATCTGTCCCGTTGACTGATGGACCTGCCCCATAGAATTCTCGACTGTCACAAACTGCTGGCCAGCTTCCTGATCGTCTCGCTCTGTACGGCCCAGACAAGGAAGTATCAGAGCCTCTTTGCCCACCACAAGATGAGAACGGTTTAGCTTTGTAGATACCTGCACGGTCAAATCACAGGCTTCAAGTGCCTCCGCAGTGAAGGCTGTATCGGGAGCGGCAGATAGAAAGTTTCCACCCAATGCAAAGAAGACTTTGACCATTTGTTTTTTCATGGCCTTAATGGCCTCCACGACATTATAGCCCGTTTCTCTAGGGGCTTGAAAGTAGAATTGCTTCTCCAAACGATCCATGAAGGCTGGCTGAGGAACTTCCCAGATACCCATAGTACGATCTCCTTGCACATTGCTGTGGCCGCGGACCGGACAGGTGCCGGCACCCTTCTTGCCAATACTGCCTTTAAGCAAGAGCAAATTGACAATTTCTTGAATATTGGCAACTCCATTCTTGTGTTGGGTCAATCCCATTGCCCAGCAGATGATGATTCGCTTTTTATCGATCAGCAGTTTGGCTGTCTCACGAATCTGCTTCTCGCTGATGCCCGAAGCCTTCACACAGGCTTTGAAGTCCTGCTTGTCCAGATCAGCCACTAATTCTTTAAAACCACTTGTTTTGTCCTTGATAAAGAAGCGGTCGAATACCATGCCCGGGTTCTTGCGCTCTGCTTCCAAAAGCAAGATCATCCAGGCCTTCAAGAGAGCTACATCTCCATTGATCATGACTGGTAGGAAGTGATCTGTAAGCTCCGTTGCCCCCATAAAAACATTCTGCACATCCTGTGGATGCTTGAACTTCTTGAGGCCCGTTTCTGGAAGGGGATTGACACTGATGATCTTAGCTCCGTTTCTTTTGGCCTTTTGCAGGGCACTGAGCATCCTGGGATGGTTAGTCCCTGGGTTCTGTCCCATCACAATGATCAGCTCAGACTCATAGAAATCATCCAGCGTCACTGAGCCTTTGCCGATGCCCAGCACTTCACCCAAGCCTTTACCGCTTGACTCATGGCACATATTGGAGCAATCTGGTAGATTATTGGTCCCAAATTGTCTTACAAAGAGTTGGTACAAAAATGCGGCTTCATTGCTACAGCGACCAGATGTATAGAATACAGCTTCATCTGGGCTATCCAGCGAATTCAATTTCTCTGAAATCTTGACAAAGGCCGAGGCCCAGCTGATCGGTTCATAGTGGCTGGCACCGGCAGGCAAATACATAGGCTCTGTCAATCGACCGCTCTTGCCCAGAAAGTAATCCGATTGTTTACTCAACCACTGGATAGAGTGCTTCTTGAAGAAGGCTGGCCCTACTCTTTTGTTAGTCGCTTCTTCAGCAATAGCCTTCGCTCCATTCTCACAATACTCTGCCACCAAGGAGCGTCCATCATCGGGATCTGGCCATGCACAACCCGGGCAATCAAATCCTTTCCGTTGATTGACCTGTTGGAGGACCTTTAGCCCTTTGAAAAGACCTATTTCCTCCTTGATATGCTTGAAGGAAGAAGTTACTGCTGGCATGCCGGCGGCCACCTCTTTCATCTTTCCCAACTTCAAGCCAGTCAAGGTGACTGGTGGAGTATGCAACACCGTATCTCTTTCTGCCATGGTCTTAGTTTTTATCTTGCTTATTCAGGGGATTTGGAAAGGTATCTGAATCCTCTTCTCCGCTTCTGGGCACCAAACAAGCAAAGTCCTTTTCAATCAAGATAGTCAGCACTTTATCGGCTTGCTGCTCATCTATTTGCTGAGTGGCACTGATGCCAACTTGTTCCGTATTGACCCAAAGCTTTGCCATCTCTTTAGGTACCCAAATCGAGACTTCATTTTCAGCGTAACAAACGCCCACCTTTTCTTCATCAAATACCTGAAGAGAATAAATTAATTGCTGCCTGGGTCCAAATCGTATGCGATCGACACACTTGCCTTCTTCCCCAAAACGCTGTACCTCGCTCTGACTAAGCCGCAACCGAATGGAATCTCCTTTTATACGAACCTTCATTTCTGTCTATTGCTTAATCCTCCAGGCATTGCTGTAGATGTTAAAACTCCCAGAGCGAGCAAAACCAATTAAGGTCATTCCATACTCTTTCCCCAATTCGACTGCCAAACTACTTGGCGCTCCCACAGCAACCACAGTTGGTATACCAGCTGAGATCGCCTTGGTTATGAGCTCAAAGCTGATTCGTCCGCTTAAGAGCAATATCTTGTCATGCATAGGCAATAAACCCTCCAAAAAGCAGTGTCCTACTAATTTATCTACAGCATTATGTCTTCCGATATCCTCTCGCACCGCCAGCATTTTCCCAGCTGAATCGAAGAGTGCGGCGGCATGCAGCCCACCAGTCATCTTAAACACTGATTGCTCAGCTGCCAAAGTATCGGCAAGACTATTGATTACGGCAACATCCACAGATTGCTCGATTTTATGCAATCGAGCCATACCGGTGTACTTCAATGCATCCAGTGAGGCCTTACCACAAACACCACAACTGCTATTGGTATAGAAATGCGTTTTGAGTCGTCCCAGTTGCGGCTTCACGTCTCGCTGCAGCTGCACCCAGATAACGTTTTGAATACCAGTCCCTTCCTGTGGACTATCGGCATGGGTTACATTCATTAGATCTTCCGGCTTCTTGAGGATTTGCTCTGTTCGCAAAAAACCGAGGGCAAGATCGCCATCCTGTCCGGGAGTCCGCATGGTGATGGATACGTCTTGCTGCTTATAGGCTCCTCCTTCAAAGTAAGACAGTCGGATTTGCAGTGGTTCTTCCAATGCCAACCAATCCTCCTTTTCACGTGCCCCATTCCCTCCGACTTCCTGGACGGAAACGGACTTCACTCCCTGTTTGATGCTTGTCTTTTCACTCATGCTCTTTGGCCTTGCCGCTTAGTGATTGGCAAGTTATTGAATTTTGAGGAGAGAAAGGG
>JAHDDV010000063.1:14846-16903 GCA_020629205.1 Chitinophagales bacterium
ATTCCGCGCTAAGGATAGGAGCGGAACGAGCCGCCGGGGATAGCGACTGAGGCATGCTGTATGGGGGCTCGGAACGCAGTGGAGAGACCACAGACAGCATATGCCGAAGCGCTAGCCCCAAGGTGAGTATTAGCGGATAGCCTGGTGACAGAAAGCGCATTCCAATCCATTGCTCTTCTCAAGTTGCTAAATGGAGAATAGCTGCTGAAAATCTGAGATAATTTATCGCGCTTTCTGGCAAGCGCCCAAATAAAAGTAGCTTAATTTTAAAAAAAGTATCCCAAAAATGTGGAATCCTCGATCGAGAATACTCTTAGTGTAGAGAAAATGATTGAGGCTGGAGCAAGCGGCACAAAACCTGTACCTTTGCTTCTGCGAAAACAAAAATGGCTAGCCATGCATACCCCTGATTCGATACTGAGTAAATATTTTGGATATTCCAGCTTTAGGCCCCTGCAGCGGGAGATTATTGAACACCTGATGGCAGGTAATGACGCCCTGGTGCTGATGCCGACCGGAGGCGGAAAGTCGCTGTGTTTTCAGATTCCGGCCTTGCTTAAGGAGGGCATCACGATCGTGGTGTCGCCTTTGATTGCCTTGATGAAAGATCAGGTGGAAGCTTTGATGGCCAATGGTGTCCCGGCGGGCTGTATGAATAGCTCTATGAGTCCGCAGCATCTGGCTCGGACAGAGGCCCTGGCACTGGATGGCGAATTGAAATTGCTATATGTCTCTCCGGAAAAACTGGTTTCGCCGCAGTTTACGCAATTTATGGGGCGTATGAATGTGAGCCTTTTTGCCATTGATGAAGCGCATTGTATTAGCTCCTGGGGACATGATTTTAGACCGGAGTACACGCAGATGGCGAATCTCAAAGCGATGTATCCGGCGGTGCCCATTGTGGCACTCACTGCTACTGCGGACAGGATCACAAGGGATGATATTTTGCAGCAGTTGCGGCTCAAGGATGCCCGGCAGTTTGTGGCCTCTTTTGACCGGCCGAATTTATCTTTGAAAGTGATGCCGGGTAGAGATCGACTGCGCGTGATGCAGCAGTTTATTGGGGAGCGACCGGAGACTTCAGGCATTATTTACTGTTTGAGCCGGAAGAGTTGCGAGCAGGTTTCGAGCTCTTTGAATGCCCAGGGATTTAATACAGATTTCTACCATGCCGGGCTTGACTCGGAGACGCGTAGTAGAGTGCAGGAGGATTTTGTAACAGATAAGATGCCGATTATTTGTGCGACCATTGCCTTTGGTATGGGGATCGATAAATCCAATGTGCGCTGGGTGATACATTATAATCTGCCTAAAAATATCGAAGGATTTTATCAGGAAATTGGACGGGCAGGAAGAGACGGAATGCCTTCAGATACCCTGCTTTTCTACAGCTACCGCGATGTGACCATGCTACGCAAATTTGTGGAAGAATCGGGGCAACGAGAGCTTAAGCTGGAGAAGCTAAACCGGATGCAGCAGTATGCGGAGGCCCATACTTGTCGACGTAAAATTTTGATGAGTTACTTCTCAGAAGACCTGCCGGAAAAATGTGGCAACTGTGATATTTGCAAGAATCCGCCAGAGCATTTTGATGGTACACGAGTGGCACAGATGGCCTTGTCGGCAGTAGCACGTGTGAAGGAGCAAGTGGGTACTGGTATGCTAATCGATATTCTTCGTGGCTCCAATAAACTGAGTCTTACACAGAAGGGTTACCATCATATAAAGACCTATGGAGTGGGCCGGAATTTGAGTGCTTACGACTGGCAGGACTACCTGATCCAATTGCTGAATCAGGGCTTGATCGAAATCGCTTATGATGACCATAATGTGGTGCGCCTTACCGCAGCAAGTAAGGAGGTCTTGTTTGAAAACAGGCAGGTGGATCTGGTGACTCCGAGCTATAAACGACAGAAGAGAGAGAAAGACAAAGCAGATGCCGCGGCACCACGCAAGCGTCGGGAAAGAGGCACACCAGGCAGCAAATTATTTGGCAAACTGAGGAGGCTGCGATCCAATATTGCTTCGCGTGATGGTATTCCTCCCTACATCATTTT
>JAHDDV010000063.1:17003-19310 GCA_020629205.1 Chitinophagales bacterium
TGTAGTGCTCTATCAATTTCCTTGAAGCAATTTCACTTATCTTTGCGCGAAGCAAACAAGATAGCATGAAATTTCAAGGTACAGAGACCTATGTGGCGACCCGCGAATTGCAGGTGTCCGTCAATGCGAGCATACATCTACAGAAGCCCCTGATTGTAAAAGGGGAGCCCGGAACAGGCAAGACCTTATTGGCGCATGAGATCGCCAGATCGCTGGACAAGCGCATCATCACCTGGTATGTAAAATCCACTACTACGGCTCAGCAAGGCTTGTATGAATACGATGCCGTCTCCCGACTTCGCGACTCCCAATTGGGTTCGGATAAGGTCGAAGATATTGCCAACTATATCAAGAAGGGAAAACTCTGGGAGGCCTTTGAATCGGAGGAACAAGTCGTGTTGCTAATCGATGAGATTGACAAGGCGGATATTGAGTTTCCGAATGATTTGCTGCTGGAGCTGGACAAGATGGAGTTTTACTGCTACGAATTACAGAAGACCATCAAGGCAAAGCATCGTCCGATCATCATCATCACTTCCAACAACGAAAAGGAGCTGCCGGACGCCTTTTTGCGACGATGTCTCTTTCACTTCATCCGGTTCCCGGACAAGGAGACCATGCAGGAGATCATCGATGTGCATTATCCGGATCTGAAGGAGGAAATGGCGCAGAGTGCGATGAAAGTCTTTTACGATATCCGGGACATTCGCGGCATCAAGAAAAAGCCTTCGACGAGCGAGCTGATTGACTGGATCAAGTTGCTGCTGATGGAGAAGATCATTCCTTCAGAATTGGCGGAGCTCAACATGAAAGAGGACATGCCTCCACACACCAGCGCCTTGCTCAAAAACGAAGAGGACTGGGATTTGCTCATGAATCTCGCCAAGCGCATGCGTCGTTTCTAGTTAAAACAGCCGCTTATGTTTCTCGACTTTTTCTATCTATTGCGTTCCGAGGGCATCCCCGTGAGCCTACACGAATACCTCAATCTGCTGGAGGCATTGAAGCAGGAAATCATCGGTATGAAGATCGACGATTTCTATTATCTCTGCCGCAGCATCATGATCAAGAGCGAAACCAATCTGGATCGTTTTGATCAGTTGTTTGCGCACTATTTCAAGGGTGTCGAATACATCCCTGACGAGATGGTATTCAAGATTCCGGACGAGTGGATTCGCAGGAGCCTCGAAAATATGCTCAGCGAACAGGAGCGAGCCATGATTGAGGCCATGGGTGGTCTGGAGGCCCTGCGCAAGCGCTTTGAGGAGCTGCTGAAAGAGCAAAAAGAAAGGCATGAGGGCGGCAATAAGTGGATCGGTACGGGCGGCACCTCCCCTTTTGGCGCTTACGGTTATAACCCCGAGGGTTATCGAATTGGCCAGACTGGCAGTGGTCATCGCAAGGCCGTAAAAGTTTGGGATCAACGCGACTTCGCCAATCTCGATGATAAGGTTGAACTCAATACCCGAAACCTCAAGATGGCCTTGCGTCGCTTGCGGGTCTTTACCCGAGAGGGCATTGCCGATGAGCTTGACATCGATGACACCATTCAGCGGACCTGTGAGAATGCAGGCATGTTGGATATTTCTTTGGTACCTACAAAAAAGAATCGCGTCAAGGTGCTGATGTTCATGGATGTGGGTGGCTCGATGGATGATCATGTAGACATCTGCTCTCGTCTTTTTTCCTCAGCTCGATACGAATTCAAATACCTAAAATTCTACTACTTCCACAACTGTATATACGAGACGGTATGGAAGGACAGTAGTCGTCGAAATGAGCGGGTCAAAACACTGGAAGTCCTCAACAAATACAACAAGGACTACAAGGTCATCTTTGTTGGAGATGCTGCCATGTCGCCCTACGAGATGCTAAGTCCCAGCGGCAGTGTCGAACACTATAATGATGAGACTGGTGCGGTATGGCTCAAGCGGGTTATTGATCATTTTCGCGATGTAGTCTGGATCAATCCGAATCCTGAGGAAGGCTGGGAATACTATGAAACGACCCATCTGATTCGCAATATGATGGATCAGAAAATGTTTGCTATGACTGTTGATGGTATTACTAAGGCCATGCGGTGTTTGAAGAAGTAAACTGTTTTTTTGGCAGCTCAAGGGGATTCGGTCTAGGTACCGATCGTCCTGCTCTCCGCTATTATGAGCGCCACTGCTGCCTGCTACAGCTTCAGCTATAGAGTCTCTCCTATCGTCGAGCCACTATAGCTGAGCTTTCGCCACGGCATCAGCGTCCCTCATAGCCGCTGCGATCAGGGCTCCTTTTCACCGACCTTGCTTCGGAGCTTCT
>JAHDDV010000064.1:0-13292 GCA_020629205.1 Chitinophagales bacterium
TGACAGAAATAGAAGCCCTTAAAGGTGTTGCGAACTTGGTTTGCGTAGCACTAGCTACGTGGCGCGAATTCATCCGTTATAGATCCAATGCTTGCGTTTCGCCAGGCATACTGCTTCTCGAGCTTTTGATAATGTGCAAGAATCTTAGAAAGCTGTTTTAGATTTCGCTTGTACGACTTGCTCAGTTCATAGTCACGAATGGCCAGATGATAGATCTTGCCTTCTTTTGCGGCGGCAGTCATTTCCCGCTTGATCTTGATCAAATCCAGTTTACGAGTCACAAAATTTACCAGTCCATACGGCTTCAAGTATCTGCTTACTGGTAGGGCTAGCGGTTTGGTGTCAATGATTTCCTCTAGCCGGTAGCTGCACTGGTTCCTTGGTCTTCCTCTCACTCCTTTGATTCCCAAACCAATGCAGCTATTCAGCATGTCCAGGTTGTAATGGTCATCCGGAAAAGCCATCGTTTTGATATAGAGCTCGCGTTTCTGAGCCAGAAAAACGGCGGTTTGCAAGTCTGCCCAGAGCGTTTCTTTGTTGGCATCCGGAGATTCACTGTTGAAATGAGAGAACGTGAGTGAGGCAATTTCCTGCAATTTACTTTTTGCAATCTTGCCAATCAGACTCCAGCCATAGGTGAATGGTGAACTTTCCTCGTTTTCGCCAGGGACATCGATGTCGATAAACTCGGCTTTGAGGTATCTTTCGTAACGTGGCAAATGTCTTGGAGCTACATGCATTATCTCCTCTCTATCCTTTGCCATTAGCAGGCCCACCACAGCCCAAGTGGCTTCAATCTGCCGTTTCTCCAAGACTTCAAACAGCTGTTCTACAAAATCTCTGCAGTTTGGATACTCTCTGGCAAAATCCTGTAGGCTGTACTTGTCAGATGCTGACCAATAAAGCCCAAGGTCAATGGATAAAAGAAAAAATGCACGCTTCATGTTATTCGGTATAGACCCCCAAAATACTTAAAGCAAGGCCCTTAGTTTACTTTGGAGAGAAAAATCAGAAAGTCCGAACTCAGGCTTGACAAAAGTGGGCCATTAGATAGTCTTTTCGCAATTCGTTTTGCGACGGCCACTGAGGGCCCGGGTAGTATCTTTCCGAAAGGAAAAATCGTGTGATTGAGATAGATGAGTCTTCTCTTTTCGAGTCCCTCAGGTAGCATTTGCAGGACTTCCTTCAAAGTATAGGTGTAAGTTTTAAAATCCTGAGCCATCACCTTTTCCGATCCCTTCAACAACTTGGCTGGATAGCTGGACAACTTTCTAAGCTTGATGTCCAGTCCTGCCGTATTTGTAAAAGTGAGTATGGCCATTCCCCCAGTGCTGAGCTTCGACTGGATAAAGTCAAAAACCCGCTTGCACTCTTTTGGATCAAAATAGGTAGTCACCCCCAACAAATAAATGAGATCATATTCATCGCATGGGTAGTCCAGTTCATAGCATCTACCAACCAATTGCTGCTGCCTTGGTATATTGCTTTGGGACATCATTCCTGCAGAAATGTCCACCGCTGTGTACTCCTGGACGTCTGCATTCATTTGCAAAAAGTCGTAAAGGCTACCCGTGCCTGCCCCAATGTCCAGCACTCGTTTTTTTGCAAAGTTGATCTCCTTTGTGGCGGCATGCAGGCGCTCATAGAAGAAGTATTCGTAAAAGGTATCCGTACGTCCATATTTCGTCTTATAAGCAGGAGCGTGCTTGTCAAAAAAGTCCCTTACCTGCTGCTCTTGTTGTGCTTCTTTGCTCACTTGAGTTTGCTTGTTTTCGCGGTAAAATTAAGTCCTGATTCCACAAAGCCTTGTCCATGGAAGACAAAATTAGCAGTCAAAGGCACTTTTTTTCGAAGATTACTTATTGAATGAAATTTTCGTGCGATTGTAATCAATTGAATATGAATTGTTAATGGATTTATCGATTGTTTTTTGAGCGAAATTCAAAATCAGTTGTCTAAGGCTGAAAAAATCACTGTTTTACTGTGTTTTTTCCTTCCCTTTGTTGTAAATTTGTCAGGAACACCATTAACCACTAAGATCTAAGAGGAATATATGTCTCGAGTTCTCAGAATTATCAACCGGCTAAACCTTGGAGGTCCCACCTTCAATGCGGCCTATCTTTCAAAGTATCTTGCTCCGGAACATGAGACGCTCTTGGTCTCGGGAATGAAAGATGAGTCAGAAGCCAGCTCTGAATTTATTACTCAGGATATGGGTCTTGATCCCATCTACATCAAGGACATGTTCCGGTCAGTCAATCCTCTGAGGGATCGATCTGCTTACAAGCAAATCAAGCAGATCATCGAGGACTTCAAACCGGACATAGTACACACCCACGCTGCCAAGGCTGGGGCATTAGGTAGATTGGCAGCTGCCGAATGTGGTGTTCCGGTTATACTGCACACATTTCATGGCCATGTGTTCCACTCCTATTTCAATAGATTGCAAACCAACTTTTATCGTAAGGTTGAGCAATATCTGGCCTCCAAAAGTACCCGTATCATTGCTATCAGCAGAAAGCAAAAGCAGGAACTTTCTGAGGTATACAATATTTGTTCTCCTGAAAAGATTGCAACTATTCCACTAGGCTTCGATCTATCGAGGTTTAGCACTAATGTTGACCAAAAGCGTGCTGCCTTCCGAGCAAAATATCAAATTGCTGAAGATGAAGTAGCCATCGGCATTATCGGTCGATTGGTGCCAATAAAAAATCACTCGCTCTTTCTGCAATCGCTGCAAGCGGTACTGAAAAGAAGCCAAACAAAAGTAAGAGCCTTTATCGTTGGAGACGGTGAACTGAGATCAGGATTGGAAGCAGAAGCTCGCCAACTTGGAATCAAGTACTCATGCCCAGAAAACCCCGGCATTGCGCCACTCACATTTACTTCATGGATAAAAGATATCGATGAAGTGAATGCAGGTATGGATATAGTTGCGCTTACCTCTCTTAATGAGGGTACGCCCGTAAGCTTGATCGAGGCCCAGGCTGCCAACAACCCGATTGTATCTACTGATGTCGGTGGTGTTTGTGATGTAGTAGCTCCTGGCAAGACGGCCCTGCTTTCAGCCAGTAAAGATCTGCAGGGTTTTACAAAAAACATGTTGAAGCTGATCGAAGATCCGGGACTGAGGAGCGATTTGTCTACATATAGCTCCCGATTTGTAGAAGAGCGATACAGCTATAAGCGCTTGGTTTCTGATATGGCCGACTTATACGGACAATTGGTGCCAGGAGCAAAGCCAGTATACCACCTTCCGGCAGATGTGGCCAAGAAGGTCAAAGGCTATGGCAGAGTTACAGCTGGTACCCTTCGCTAGCCAATTAATCACTAAGTACAGTAGATGGAGGATCAGTTTACCTTTAGAGTTGTTGTCTACCTTGTATTCTTCATACTTGCTTTCGGTTTCTCTATACTGCTGAACCTGCTGCTGCTTAGATTTCTTAGGAATCTAGGAACGACATCAAACGAAGTGGATCTCGTGCGATGGGCCGCAGAACACAAGCCCGCCATTGGAGGAATCTCCTTCTTTATTGTTTTTCTACTAGCTGTATCCTCCTATACCATACTTCCCTTCGGAACCGAAGACTTCATCAATCGGAAACTCTTCGCATTGCTTGGTTGTGCTTCAGTGGGCTTCCTTATGGGCTTCATAGACGACGCCTTGGCGATTAGTCCAAGCATGAAGTTTCTTGCGCAGATCGCTTGTGCCGCGATCATGATTAGTTGTGGTATCTATATAGAAGTCAGCAGTGTTGCTATTATCGATTACTTATTTACAACAGTTTGGGTCATCGGCATTATGAATTCGATCAATATGCTCGATAACATGGATGGCATTACTACTTCTGTTTCCTTGGGAATCCTTCTTGGAATTTTGGGAGTAGTCCTCATGTCCTCCTCCTTAAACAGCTTCTTTGTGATTGTTATCGTTGGAATGATCGCCTCACTGTTTGGATTTCTTACTTTCAATTGGCATCCGGCAAAAGCCTACATGGGAGATGGCGGTAGCCAGTACCTGGGGGTAGTGCTGGCCTATCTAAGTATTCTCTTTCTCTGGAATTTCAAAGCATCAAGCACAGGTTTTGATGTGCAGCAATTCATCCTCCCGCTGGTAGCCTTTATGCTACCGCTATTTGATACTACTACCGTGTTTTTCCGCCGGGTATTACGAGGACAATCTCCCCTGCAAGGCGGACGTGATCATACGACACATCATTTTGCCTACTTTGGATTTTCGGATCAGCAAGTGAGTATCATCTTTGCTATGTTTGCTTTGCTTAGCTCCCTGGCCGTTTGGTTCATCTACTCAGGAATCGAGAACTGGTCGGATACAAAGTCCTTCATCGTGCTATTTTGTCTCCTTGCGCTTTTTGTCTTTTTCCAATGGATTTATGCCAAAGGTAAGAGAAATGCTCTTGCAGGAGTCAAAGGCACCGTCTAAACAGTTACCCCGTGAATTACATTGCAATTTTTGTTGGAGGGGGATTCGGCAGCTTGCTCCGATTCTATATGAGTCAGGCAAATCCAAATCCAGGAAGCGGTTTGCCATGGGGCACAATTGCAGCTAACTTTGCTGCATGCCTGGTCTTGGGTTTTGTCCTTTCCTATCTGCTTACAAAGCCAAACACAGCATTCCCGGCCAAGGCCTTGCTTGCCGTTGGATTCTGTGGAGGCTTCTCCACTTTCTCGACTTTTAGTTATGAAACATTTTTTCTCATGCGAGAAGGTGCTCACCTTTCCGCATTTTTCAATGTTATGCTGAGTCTACTATTAGGAATGCTTGGAATCGTAATAGGATTCTATGCCACCAGAATCCCATAGCTATTTGGCATTGTCTAGTGCCTTGGGACTTAATTAATGGATAGGTTAGATGAGCTTATCTTTTTGCCAATCGAGACGCGAGGATGGAGTATAGCCTTAGCTACATGACAGACGAGCAACGAAGAGTGGCAGAAATAGAAGCCATCTACTAAATAGAATGAATGAACTCATTCAGCGACTGATCGGCGTTCAATCCCAATTTCTTTTTCAAGCGATATCTACTCATCTGCAAGCTCTTCATCTCAATGCCAAAAGTCTCGGCAATCTCATGATTGTCCATCTGCATCTTGATGAAGGCAGAATGCTTCAGATCATGAGGAGTAATCTTGCTGTTACATTGGAGTAACCGGTTAAAGAAATCAGGATTTGTAGACTCAAAAACTTTCTTGAAGTCGGCCCAGGAGTCTTCTTCACTGGTCAGTTGTTCTAAGTTACGTTGCAAAGCGCGCACCTTCTTAAGCAGAGTTTGCTTGTCTTCATCCGATTTTTCGGCCACAATCTCACTTAGTCTGGAAAGCTCCTTCGCCACCAAATCGAGCTGATTGGTCACCTTCACCGCTTCTACCTCCATAGTGATCAACCTACGGTTTCGTTCGTCCAATGTCTGATCGAAAATAGCCCTTTGCTGATTGGCAGATTCCATGGCCATCGCAAGATTCTCCTTCAATACCGTCTTCTCTCTGGCAATGGCTTTGCTGGCTTGCTGCAATTCAAGTACTTTTCTTACACGGGTTATTAGCTCGATCTTGCTCACCGGCTTGTTCAAAAAGTCCAGTGTTCCGTGATCAAAAGCCTCTTGAATGATTTCTTCTTTGTCCATTCCGGTTATCACAATGATCGGCAAAGACTTGTAACGAGGATCAACACTCAACATCTTGAGCGTAGAAGGACCATCCATTCCAGGCATATTCCAATCCAACAAGACAAGATCAGGCAGGTTGTCTCGCAGAAACAGATAATCTGACAGCTTTTCGCCGCTGTCCAATTCATCAAACTCAAAGTTCTCGTCCTTCAAATAATTTAGGTACAATGCTCTATCAAACTTTGAGTCATCAATGATTAGTAATCGTTTTCTTTCCATGATTTACTAGCTTTAGCAGAAGTTTAACAGTATCCAAGTCTCAAACTACTTGCCAATCACCGAATCTTCATACATTTAACCTTCAGCAATACTGAGAATACTAAAAAAACCATCGTCCCACACCAAGGGACGATGGTCATTGTTTATTCAATAGTGCGGCAATTTACTAATTGGTTATGATCAGTATGCCAAGGCAAGGCATACGCATTGCTCAATTTATTGCTATTGAATACTTACACCTACAGAACAATTACACTTTGATATTTGCCTTCAATTGTAGAGGCTATGTTAAATCTACAAAATTTTATGCACCCTCAATAATTGCTAGATCCTTTGATATGCCTTTACAAGTAGCAATTTGGTAAACAATCACAGAGATTGAACTACTTGTCGCTAATCCGACATGAAATAAATTATCACAATGTCTAAACGAGACAGAATCTTTATTCAAATAGGGAATGCGGTGCTTTTGCGAGGATACTTTGGCAGCGATAATTTGCTAAATTTATGCTAGCAACTCAAAAGGCCAAATCTATTGGGGACTACACTGATTGTTGTGCGGCACTCCGAAGAAAACTGGAAGAACTTTTGCGCAGTAATTATTGAAATTATTGATCCCAATAACCAACAGAAATGCAAAATCACCTCTCCGAAGATCTCGTAGAAAAGCTTAGAAAACTAGAAAAGAAATTTGATACCATGGGGCAGGATCTAAATTCCTACCTCGATGGATTGCTTTACGCCGATTACTTGACCTATTGGGATTATGTGCATCTTGATGTGCTGCTTAACCTTCAGACGCCCAGAACGCCTTTCAAGGATGAAACCATCTTCATCTTGTATCATCAAATTACCGAGCTATATTTCAAACTGATTTTACATGCAATACAGAGAGTAGCTGAGACACATAAGATTCAGGTCGATGAGCTCATTGTGCAGTTGGACCGAATGAATAGTTACTTCGATGCCCTAATCAACTCCTTCCACATTATGATTGATGGAATGGACAAAGAGCAGTTTCTCAAGTTTCGAATGTCCTTGCTACCAGCCTCTGGTTTTCAGTCTGCCCAATACAGAAAAATTGAAATTTGCTCCACTAGTTTGATCAATTTGGTCGCAAAAGGAAAAAGGGAAGAACTGCAAGATGCTAGCCTGGAAACTCATTACGACCATCTTTATTGGAAACGAGGAGCAACAGAATTGGCAACAGGTAAAAAGACCCTTACACTGAGACAGTTTGAAATGAAGTATCGAGAAGAGTTTCTCGATCTGTCTGAAAAGTACAAAGACAAAAATATCTCCTCTGTTTATGAATCACTGACTAGGGAAGAACAAGCTGATGCAAGACTAATTGAATGCTTGCGAACCTACGATCAAAAGGCTAATGTCTTGTGGCCGATGATGCACTACAGATCAGCAGCACGATACCTTAACAAACATCCGGAAGAAATTGCAGCCACCGGGGGCACCAACTGGCAGAAGTACTTGCCTCCGCATTTTCAAGCAATAATGTTTTTTCCTCAGCTTTGGAAAGATGAGGAGATCGAACAGTGGGGCAAGGTCTAGTTTTTCAATCTAAATTTAGCACTTGATGGATACCACCATATACAAACCCAAAAACAAAATTCGACTGGTTACGGCTGCTTCATTGTTTGATGGTCATGATGCCGCCATCAACATTATGCGTAGAATCCTACAGTCTTCTGGTGCAGAAGTCATTCATCTTGGCCATAATAGGTCGGTGCAGGAGATCGTACACGCCGCTATTCAGGAAGATGCTCACGCAATAGCCATTACCTCTTATCAGGGAGGGCACATGGAGTACTTCAAATACATGTATGATCTTCTTAAGGAGAAAGGAGCAGGCCATATCAAGATATTTGGCGGCGGAGGAGGCACAATCTTGCCATCTGAAATCGAGGAGCTTCACGCCTACGGAATCTGTCGACTCTACTCGCCTGACGACGGAAGAAAAATGGGCTTGCAGGGGATGATCAATCACTTGCTCGAAAATGCAGATGTAACGCTGCAGAGCAGACTCAATGGACAACTAAAACCACTTCAAAAAAGTGATCACCCAGCCATAGCCAGAATGATCACCAGCAGCGAGAACTTTGGTGAACAACATGACAGCGTCTTTGACCAGTTGAAGAAAGAAACCAGCAAGCTTGGCATACCGGTACTTGGAGTCACTGGTACGGGTGGTGCAGGGAAATCCTCTTTGGTGGACGAATTGATCCGTAGATTTTTGACAGATTTTGACAATAAGTACATAGGAGTCATAAGTGTGGATCCCTCCAAACGCAAAACCGGTGGTGCCCTACTAGGGGACCGTATCCGAATGAACGCCATTGACTATGAGCGAGTGTATATGAGATCTCTGGCCACTCGCCAATCGAATGTGGCACTCTCAGCTCATGTTGATGAGGCCATTGCTGTACTGAAATATGCAGGATATGATCTGATCATACTTGAGAGTTCTGGTATCGGACAATCAGACTCTCAAATTGAAGAGTTTGCAGACCTTGCGCTTTACGTAATGACTCCGGAGTACGGTGCCGCTACCCAGCTCGAAAAGATCGACATGCTCGATTTTGCCGATCTGGTTGCCATCAACAAGTTTGACAAACGGGGTGCACAAGACGCCCTCAGAGATGTAAAAAAACAATACAAAAGAAACCACGGTCTCTGGGAGGCCGAGGACAATCAGCTACCGGTATATGGAACAATAGCCTCGCAATTCAATGATCCAGGGATGAATCGTCTTTATGTGGAAGTGATCAAGAAGCTGGAACATAAGACAGGAGTGGATTTCGAAAGTAAGTTTGTGGCTTCAGATGAAGCCTCGGAAAAGATCTTTATCATCCCGCCAAAACGTGTTCGCTATCTGTCAGAGATTTCTGATACCATCCGGAAGTACAACGAATGGGTGGAGGAACAAGCGCAACTAGCGCAAAGACTGTACGCCATCGACCTGACAGTCAAAGATCTGAATCAAGAAGCTATCCAACCACTCGATGCACTTAAAGAAAAATTATCCCGACAGCTCGAAGGTAACAATAGACAACTAATCAAAGATTGGCCACAAAAATTACAGCGCTATCGGGATCCGGAATTTGTCTATAAAGTTAGAGACCGGGAGATCAAGGTGCCTACGCATACTACCTCTTTGAGCCAGCAACAAATTCCTAAAGTTTCTTTGCCACGATTTCAGGGCTGGGGAGATATTCTCCGATGGTTATTGCAAGAAAATGTACCTGGTGAGTACCCCTATACGGCTGGTGTATTTCCCTTCAAGCGAACTGCCGAAGACCCTACCAGGATGTTTGCAGGAGAAGGAGGCCCAGAACGCACCAATCGCCGGTTCCATTATCTGTCAGCTGACATGCCAGCAAAGCGCTTGTCAACTGCCTTTGATTCAGTGACCTTATACGGAGAGGACCCGGATCACAGACCAGATATCTATGGCAAGATCGGAAATTCAGGTGTATCTGTCTGCTGTCTGGATGATGCCAAAAGACTCTATTCAGGATTTAATCTTTGCAACCCTAAGACCTCCGTTTCAATGACCATTAATGGTCCTGCTGCTATCATCACAGGATTCTTTATGAATGCCGCCATCGACCAACAATGCGAATTGTACATCAAGGAGAAGGGACTGGAAAAGGAAGTTCAGGCCAAGATCGCAGATATTTACAAAGGAAATATCCAACCTGCCTACAGTGGTGATTTACCAGCCGGCAATGATGGTCTTGGTCTACTATTGTTGGGTGTTACCGGAGACCAGGTCTTGCCTGCTGAAATATATGAAAAGATTAAAGCCGAAACCCTAACCAAAGTAAGAGGTACGGTACAAGCTGATATCCTAAAGGAAGATCAGGCACAGAATACTTGCATTTTCTCCACGGAGTTCTCTCTGAAATTGATGGGAGATATGCAGGAATACTTCATCGGAAAAGGAGTCCGAAATTTCTACTCGGTTTCCATTTCCGGCTATCACATTGCAGAAGCTGGAGCTAATCCAATTACACAATTGGCCTTCACACTGGCCAATGGATTTACCTTTGTTGAGTACTATATCTCTCGGGGAATGGACGTCAATAAGTTTGCCCCAAACCTCTCCTTTTTCTTTTCCAATGGCATCGATCCTGAGTATGCGGTAATCGGAAGAGTGGCCAGAAGGATCTGGGCAAAAGCCATGAAGAATAAATACAAAGCCAACGCTCGCTCACAAAAACTCAAATACCACATACAAACTTCTGGTCGATCGCTACATGCGCAAGAAATCTCTTTCAATGATATACGAACCACGCTGCAGGCGCTATACGCAGTTTACGATAACTGCAATAGCCTGCACACCAATGCCTACGATGAAGCCATCACCACGCCGACTGAGGAATCTGTAAGACGGGCCGTAGCCATTCAACTGATTATCAACAAAGAACTTGGTCTGGCGAAAAATGAGAATCCCTTACAAGGCTCCTTCATCATCGAAGACCTAACCGATTTGGTAGAGGAGGCCGTGATGGCTGAATTTGACAGAATCACTGAGAGGGGAGGAGTACTTGGGGCCATGGAAACCATGTACCAACGTGGCAAGATTCAAGAAGAGTCACTCTATTACGAAACACTCAAGCATACCGGAGAATACCCAATCGTAGGAGTCAATACTTACTTATCCAAAGAAGGCTCCCCGACTGTGATTCCGAAGGAAGTTATCCGGGCAACCAAGGAGGAGAAAATAGGACAGATTCAAACTTTGCAAGATCTTCACAAATTTCATGAGCCTCGTAAAGAGGAGCAACTCAGAAAACTTCAGCTCGCCGCGATCCAAAATGAAAATATCTTCGAGGCGCTAATGGAAGCGTCAAAATTCTGCTCTTTGGGGCAAATTACCAATGCATTGTATCAGGTCGGGGGGCAGTATAGGCGAAATATGTAAATTGCAGTGATCTAAATCGAACAAAGCCACCTAAATTATGAATGAGATAAAGCATCTACCCCTTATGATCGTCTGTCTCTTCCTGCTCTTCTCTGCCTGCCAACCAGCTGCAGAGCAAAGTGCTGCGAAAGAAAAGCAGCCAGCCAAACAAGAAAAGAAGGAAGTGACCTACAAGCCGAAAACAGAGGCTATTTCTGACGGAGAGATGAAAAAGATCATGTCGGTAGTGACAAAGGTAGAACTACTATTTTATCTTGGCGATAATACGATCAGTACTGATGTACTGACTCCAGAGCGAATTCGATACTTTGCGATCTATATAGATCCCAAACCAGCTAAAGTCCCTACCACCTGCAGAGCAAATGGTAGTGCAATTTTCTTTAATGAAGAGGGAGATATCATGATCGATGCAGAATTCAACAATCAGCCAGAATGCAATTACATTCAAATGAGACGTGAAGGAAAAGTATATACACACGCCCTCACTGAAGCTGGTAGAGCCTATTTTCAGAGCTTTGTAGATATGGCTACAAAGAACGCAAAAACAATGAAGCACTAGCCCACCAATCGCAAAATACACATCCACCATGAAGTACCTCATATCACTCCTGCTCCCGCTGTTTCTTCTACTGGCTTGTCAGCCAGCAGAGCAACAATCTTCGAAAACCGAGAAAGCGGAAGGCAAACAAGAAACGCAAACAAAAGGATCGGATGGAGATTCTAGAAAGAAGGCACTTGAACCTTACAATGTGGTTGATATTCCAAGCACGCAACAGCTAGATATGACCAGCTTGCTAAGCACAGCAACTAAAGTGGAGTTTTTGTTTTATGTTGATCCTGCAAACCCCAGCATCAGCTCGATTAGTACAGAAACCGATAATGTACCGCAAATACGAAACTTCGCTCAGTACATTACAAACATGGAAATCAAGAACCCCAAATGCCTGTACATGGGCTCTGCACTATTTAAAAATGAAGATGGCGATATCCTCTTTGATGGAGAATTCAACCTTAGCCAGGAATGCGTACACTTCAAGATGATTTACGATGGAAAAACGACCTATCGAAAGATCACACCGCAAGGATTGGACTTCCTCACACAATTCTACATGATGGTCACCAACCAAATTAGACAGCAAATGCAATAGCTAAGGAAAAGAGAGAGGGCTGCTATGAACGAAAGAGCCAGAGGAAGAGAGAGAAGAAAAACTATGCAGACATCGGGACTGTTCGGCCCGCGATAAAGCAAGAATTAGTCCACATGGGTCGGTTCTGTAATCCCCTTGTTTGAGTATTGCTACTCAAAATCGGACAAGTCACGATTGAGGCCCGCCATAGTCATCCCAAACAATGGACAGCATATAATTAATGTTCAGGCAAACAACAAATGATGTCTGCACAGCAATTTCTTCGGTCTGCTATGGTATTAGGCACAGCAGGTTTTGTTTTTTCTACTAAAGATAATTGGTTATAAACTACTCTGCAACTACTGTGCCGAGCAGCAATTTAGCGTAATATAGAAATTGCTTTTCAAACTCTGGTAACGATCCTTAATTTTGCGGCCGGTAAAACAGCACCAATGAAGAAATTGTTCTTAACTGACAAAGTACTCTTTACAGCCATCCTTATCAATGGCATCATAATCGCATTGACACTCTTTCCCCGTTTTGCGAACAACCACATACTTGAGTACATTGACTATGGCTTTATCATCTTCTTTCTGATAGAAATGATTGTAAAAATCCATCATTACTCATGGAAAGGCTATTGGAGTAGCTGGGGAAACAGATTCGACGCCAGTCTCGTCCTTATGAGCTTCCCTAGCATTCTAGCCCTGTTTTTCCCTGTGCCCAACCTCTCTATCTTGCTTTTATTCAGATTGTTCAGGCTCGCTCGACTGTTTCGCCTACTGCGTTTCATTCCACACATGGACAAGCTGGCAAGGGGGATTTTTAGAGCGCTCAAGGCCTCTGTATTAGTCATGCTAAGCCTACTGATCTTCAATATCTTTCTAGCTATCTTCAGTTGTTATATGTTTCAAAACACGGCACCCGAATATTTCGGCGATCCCTTGATCTCTGCCTATTCCATCTTCCAGATCTTCACGCTCGAAGGATGGTACGAAATTGCGGATGCTGTCATAGAACACAGCGGCCCGGTAGCAGCATTCATGACACGCATCTACTTTATCCTCATGGTCATCTCCGGCGGAATCTTCGGACTTTCCATCGCAAATGCCGTATTCGTTGACGAAATGACCATGGATAACAATGATGACCTCGAGAAAAAAGTAGATGACCTCAATGCAAAGCTGGAAAGAATTGAGAAACTACTAAGTGAAGCCAGCGCCTCAGGACAGAAGTAGCCAAGAATCACTAATACTTATGTGCCCTTTTGTGTAAACCCTTTGTGCTCCATTACTTTTGTGCTCTTTGTGGTTCAAAA
>JAHDDV010000064.1:13392-19260 GCA_020629205.1 Chitinophagales bacterium
CCTTTTGTGTAAACCCTTTGTGCTCCATTACTTTTGTGCTCTTTGTGGTTCAAAAAGATCCCAAACGCTCCCATCTACCCCCAATTCGCCCGATCCAAAGTCCGGTAAGTAATTGCCTCCGCAATATGCTCCATGCCAATCGTCTCTGACTTACTCAAATCGGCAATAGTTCGGGATACCTTTAGTATACGATTGTAAGCTCTGGCCGACAGCCCGAGTCTATCCATAGCCTGCTTCAATAATACCTGGCTCTCCTTCTCCAATACACAACACTTTTGCACCTGTCTGGTGTCCATCTGGGCATTGCAGTGCACCTTTCGACTCTTGACAAATCGCTCCGCCTGAATCGCTCTTGCCTGAGTAACAATGGGGCGCAAGTCAGCACTGGTTTCAGTAACTGCCTTGCTAGTGAGCTCATCAAAATTTACTGGAGTAACCTCTACATGAAGATCAAAACGATCCAACAATGGTCCGGAAATCTTGTTCAGGTATTTCTGCACGACACCAGGTCCACAGACACAGTCCTTGTCCGGATGGTTGTAAAAGCCGCATGGGCAGGGATTCATCGAAGCAATAAGCATAAAGCTCGCTGGATAATCCACAGAAAATCTTGCTCTGGAAATAGTAATCCTGCGCTCCTCAATCGGCTGACGAAGCACCTCCAGCACCGAACGCTTAAACTCTGGCAACTCATCCAAAAACAAAACCCCATTATGTGCCATCGAAATCTCCCCCGGCTGCGGATTCGCCCCACCACCGACCAATGCCACGTCGCTTATCGTGTGATGCGGGGCCCTGAATGGCCGGGCCGCAATCATAGACACGTCCGAGGGCAGTTTGCCGGCTACCGAATGGATTTTGGTGGTTTCCAACGCTTCCGCCAATTCTAGAGGAGGAAGAATCCCGGGCAGACGCTTGGCCAGCATTGTTTTTCCAGCTCCCGGAGGACCGACCAACAAGGCATTATGCCCACCAGCAGCAGCAATCGTTAAAGCCCGCTTGATATTTTGCTGACCCTTTACATCCGAAAAGTCCGCCGTCTGCATCTTTAGGTTAATTTTAAACTCTTCCTCCGTATCTACAATCACCCGCTCAAGCGATAACTTGGTCTCGAAGAAGTCCACCACATCCACCAAATGATCCACCCCGTAGACCTCCAAACCCTCTACTATAGCCGCCTCACGAGCGTTCTGCTTCGGTAGAATGAAGCCCTTAAAGCCCTCCTTCTTAGCCTGAATCGCTATAGCCAGAGCTCCCTTGATCGGCAAAACCTTGCCATCCAAAGTCAGTTCACCCATAATGATGTAATCACTCAAGCGCTGTGGCATTAACTGATCACTAGCTGCCAGTACACCCATAGCAATCGTGAGATCATAAGCAGAGCCCTCCTTACGGATATCTGCTGGGGCCATGTTGATGATCACCCGCTTTCCGGGCATGCGGAAATGATTTTCTTTCAAGGCCGACCACAGGCGCATCTGACTCTCCCGGATCGCACTATCCGGCAAACCAACTATAAAGTAACCGTTGCCTGTCATGATATTCACTTCAATAGTGATGGTAGTGGCATTCACCCCAAATACAGCAGATCCATAAGTATTTATTAGCATTTTCGTCTGAATTTTGTCATTAGAATCGCGGGACATTCCGTCCCTACAACCTATAGAGTATCGACAAGGCCAGATTCCACAAAATCCACTCAATTTTTTTTCCAACAAAAGACCTATTTTCGCGCATTGTAGAAAGAAACATCATTCTGGGCTTTCATTCCTGATTAACAAACATTTAAAACCGATCCTACAATGGCCATGATTTCCCCCTTCCCTGCATTCCGCCCACCAGTAGAGCTGGCAGCAAAGGTTGCAGCCAGACCCTATGATGTACTGAACAGCGCCGAAGCCAGAGCTGAGGCCAAAGGCAACGAATATTCCTTTCTCAAAGTCACTAAACCGGAGATCGATCTCCCTGAAGAAGTCGACCAACACGCTGAAGAAGTCTACGAAAAGGGAAGAGATAACCTGGACCAATTCATCGCTAGCGGTGTGCTGATTCAAGATGAAGAAAACTGTATCTATCTCTACGAATTGACCATGGACGAGCATGTGCAAACAGGTATCGTTGCCCTATCTTCCGTCAAAGACTACTTTGATGATGTGATCAAGAAGCACGAATACACCCGCCCGGTAAAAGAGAGAGACCGCATCAAACATATGCGGACCCTGGGCGCACACGTAGGTCCTGTATTCCTAACCTATCCTAATGTCGCTGATATCGACCTATTGATCGAACAGCGATGTGAACAACCAGCAGACTATGATTTCACATTGCCAGATGGTATTCGTCACCGCCTCTGGGTGGTCAAAGAGCAGGAATTAGTCCAAAACCTATGTCAGTTATTTGCAGATAAAGTCCCGGCTACTTACATCGCCGATGGACATCACCGAGCAGCTTCCTCCGCCAAAGTTGGTCAGGCCATGGCAGATTCCAATCCAGGACATAATGGCCAGGAACCCTACAATCACTTTCTCTCGGTCCTATTCCCGGACAATCAAATGAAGATCCTCGATTACAATCGAGTGGTCAAAGACCTCAATGGGCATACCGAGGACTATGTGTTGCAAGCTCTAAGAATGTATTTTCACATAAGCAGTGTCGGCAGTGCCTTCAAGCCAAAGGCAGCTGGAGAGTTCGGAATGTACCTCAACCGACGATGGTACAAACTAGTAGCCAAAGAGGAAATCAAACGCAACGAAGATCCAGTACTTTCGCTGGATATCAGTCTGCTACAAGCTTTTGCACTCGATCCGATTTTCAATATCAAAGACCAGCGTACCGATGAACGAATTGATTTTGTTGGTGGTATCCGTGGTCTGGAAGAATTGGAAAAACGGGTGGATAGTGGCGAAATGGCCGTGGCATTTTCCATGTACCCGGTCAGCATACAGCAGTTGATCAATATTGCTGATGCAGGGGAAGTTATGCCGCCGAAATCCACATGGTTCGAACCCAAGCTTAGGTCCGGACTCCTGGTCCATCGATTCACCAACTTATAAAAGCACTCCGATGCCTCAGATCAAGACCTTGCTTATTGTCATATTGGTGCTGTTTATTGGATGCACTGGCACCTTCAGCTCGGTCAATGCCCAAAGCATCGAACCCTATGAACTCGACTGGAAAAAGGAAGCCCCAATACTAGCGACTGGCACTTTTACGCAGCTGACTTTCTTCATCCTACATCGCAAAAGTGAGCCCCTGACCGAGCAACAAATTGCCGCTCTCGATCCCTTGAAAGTGCCAACTTTTGATCGCTACTCGCTCAATCATTATAGTACGAAGGCGGCGAAGCTGAGTGATATACTGTTATATACAGCTCCCTTAGTGCCCTTGAGCCTGCTTGCAGACAAGCCAGTAAGGGAAAACCTGGGAACCACAATGGCCATCTATGGAGAGACAATGCTACTTACCAGCGGAATAACTGCACTCACAAAGCAACTCGCTAGCCGTACCCGTCCGTATGCATATATGAGTGAGGTGCCACTGGACAAGAAACAACATCTGGATACCAAGATGTCCTTCTTTTCCGGCCATACTTCAAGCGCAGCTGCCAGTTACTTTCTGTTTGCCAAAACCTACCATGACTACCATCCAAATTCGGATTGGAAGCCGGTCGTTTGGGCAAGCTCTGCGACAGTTCCGGCCCTGATGGCCTATTTGAGATGCAGGGGAGGTAAACATTTTCCCAGTGATGTCATTGTAGGTTATATAGTAGGGGCCGCAATAGGAATACTAGTCCCCGAAATTCACAAGGTCAAAAACTAAACATGAGCAAGTTGATCGCCATCGCATTTTTATGCCTCTTTTCCCAAGTTCTTTCTGCGCAAGGATCAATCATCTTGCAAAAGCAATTTGGCGGTACAGGCGATGAAGAAAGTGAAAACGTCATTCAAACTTCCGATGAAAATTTTGTGGTAGTGGCCCGATCCACCTCTTCCAATTTTGATGTGCCACAAAATTTTGGTTTTGAAGATATCTACATTTTCAAGGTGGACGAAAACCTCGACACTATTTGGACCTCGATTTTGGGAGGCACACAAGAAGACTATTCCTACGATATCATCGAAACAAGCGAAGGCGATCTTGTTCTATGCGCTGCTACCTACTCCAACAATTTGGATGCAGAAGGCAATGCAGGCATGCTCGATGGATTGGTGGCAAAACTCAATGCCAACGGAGATAAGCTTTGGACAAAGGTGTTTGGCGGTTCCAGGAATGACGAGCTATTCACGCTGGTAGAGGTTCAGGATGGATATCTTCTAGCTGGCCAAACCAGCTCACCAGAGATCAGTGAAGGCATAGCGAGCGATGATAGCAATGCATGGCTGCTAAAGCTCGATAAAGACGGCGAGCAACAATGGTCTCGTACACTGGGAGGTAGCAAAGATGATCGCATCAATTCACTTAGTAACAGCACAAACAACAATATCATCGCCGCCGGCCAGACGCGATCTGAGGATGGCGATCTCAATTCCTCTAATGGCTATTTCGATGCCTGGTTCATGATACTCAACGAGCAGGGAGAATTGCTGCTCTCAAAAAACTACGGTGGACTCGCCGGTGATGTTGCCGTCGATGTGGATCAATTGAACGATGGATCATTCGGAATGCTCTGTGAAACCCGATCCTTCGACGGAGATGTAATAGGCAATCACGGCAATGAAGACTATTGGTTCTTGAAGCTCGACGATCAGGGAGAGATCATTTGGCAAAAGAGCATCGGTGGATCTTTACAAGACAATCCCCGCTCTTTCACCGAAACAGAGATGGGCGCAATCGTCATGATCGGCACCACTCTTTCCAATGATTTCGATGTCTCCATACCCTTCGACAACTTCAATATTTTTGCCTGCAGCATCGATGGCCAGAGCGGCGACTTTTTGTGGAAGCGGGCCCTTGGTGGCTCCAACACCGATTTCGGTATCTCAGCGCTACCGCTCTCAGAAGACCGATTCCTACTCAATGGCTTCACCCAATCTCTTGACGGTGATTTTGGAGGCAAGCACGGCGCTCACGAGATATGGCTATCTATTTTTCAAGCCGGTAGCTTTGACAATATCGCAGCCCTTCCATCTACACAATGGCAGGTCTATCCAAACCCGCTCAAAGACATCACGCACATACAATCAGACGAAAACATAGAGACCATGCAGCTCCTCGATCATCAAGGCCGAGTCCTGGAAAGCTGGCATCCGAATACCCGTAAGACACAGATCAAAATCGATGCTCCTAAGGGTAATTACTGGCTAAGCATCCTAACCAGATCAGGCCTCGGATACAAGCAGATTACGATTGCGAATTAGTGCTTTTGGATCTGTGTATCTAACTTCGGTCCCTTCTGCTTTTACTGCTCCCTGTGAGCTTCGGTGACATATCAATGTCGCCAAATCCCGCTGCCTTCAGTGATCTCGTAGAGGTCACCATCCCCTTGCATTACGGAGCGACTATAGATGCATGGCTGGACACAAGTACCTCAATGAGAATCCCCTGCAAATCCCGAAAGCATCCGTCTTGTACATTATGGCGGCTGCCAATGCAGGCTGCCTGTACCAGTAAGGAGAAACTGCTTTAGCCTTCATTGCTTTGAGGTTCAGCGACATATCAATGTCGCAAGCCACGTCCTATTACCGCTCAAAAATATCGCAGGCTTCTACCGCGACAGAGGCTCGTGAGAGAACTCCTGGTGCCCACTGTTCTATTGTTAGCTCAAGGCCATTGCCATTTAAAATTGTTGGTTTAAACGATACCGCTCGCTGGGCAGTGAGTTTAATTCATCCCCAATTATTGCCCCGGACAACAGTGCATTGCCTGCGT
>JAHDDV010000065.1 GCA_020629205.1 Chitinophagales bacterium
CGTGTCTACTAATGAGATTAGATGTCGAAGAACCAAACTTAGGAATTTGCTGATTCTGATATTTTCCTTTTCTGTTTTCATCTTAGGGATTGTCTAATGACTCAAGAACTAAGCTCGTTGATAGGTATCACAAACTTAGCTTTTGAACCAAAGGTTCTTTGGCAGCTCGACAAAAACATTGCTTGAAAAGGTTCCATAGTTTTTTATGAGCTTGAATGAAAAGTAGCGCGATCGAAAGACCTTGCTCTTTAGCCCCGATGGAAGAGGAAATGGAGGTGCCATGCAGCGGACTGAGTGTGCCACTGGCGAGGGCTCGGAGCAAAGGCGGAGAGACCTTGCCAGTGGATACACGAAGCCGCTGAATGGTGCCTACATTGGAACGTACAGCGGGTAGGTCATTGCAACGTCTCATTCTGTTGCGCTCCAAATTATTTATATTGCCTTATGAATAAGTATGTAGCTTTTTTACGTGGCATCAATGTAAGCGGCACGAAAAAAATCAAGATGGCGGAGTTGAGGGAACAGCTTGCGGAGATTGATTTGGTGAATGTGCAAACGTATATACAGAGTGGCAATGTGGTCTTTGAATCGGAGTCTGAAGATGCGAATGCTCTGGCGGATCTGATACATGATATGATCAGGGATCGATATGGATTTGAGGTGCCAACAATGGTGAAAACCAAGGAGGAAATTGCTGGGATATTAGAGGCTTGTCCTTATTTGAAAGGGGAGGAGTTTGAGGAGAAAAAGATCTATTTTACGATGTTGGGAGCTGTACCTGAAAAGGAGAACGTGGAGGCCATGGATGTGGGGAAATATGCCCCTGAGCTGGCGGAGGTCAGTGGGGCAAACTTGTATTTTTATGCGGCCAAGGGTGCTGGCAAAGCAAAGATGGGCAACAATTTTTTTGAGTCAAAATTGAAGGTATCGGCTACGACGCGAAATCTACGGACGATGCGTAAGATGTTGGATCTATTGTCATAATCGAGTTGAGAGACAACAGCAATTAGTCTTGTTCGGCATTGTTGTTTTCGCGGGAGATCTTCACCTCTCCAGCTTCAGTTACTACCTCTTCTTTTTGTACGAAGTCGCGCTTCAGCAATGGATTGGCGTACATTTCCGAATAATCTGCACGATTTCGAAGGATGTCTAGAGCAGTGTACATGGCGGTACGCATGGAGTCTTCCGAGGCAATGCCTTTGCCTGCAATATCGTATGCGGTACCGTGATCGGGAGAGGTTCGCACGACTGGTAAGCCTGCCGTGAAATTGACCCCTTTACCGAAAGACAGGGCTTTGAAAGCGACCAGGCCCTGATCGTGATACATGGCCAAAACACCATCAAATTTTGCATAAGTGCGATTGCCAAAGAATCCATCGGCGGGGTAAGGGCCGAAGACCATTTTGTTTTGTTTGCGATACTTCTCGATGGCCGGCTTGATGACTTCTTGCTCCTCAGTTCCGAAAAGGCCGCCATCACTTGCGTGCGGGTTGAGTCCAAGAACGGCTAGTTTAGGATTAGAGATACCGAAATCTTGTTTGAGGGATTCGAGCATTACCGCAATCTTCTTTTCGATACGCTCTTGGGTAAGCAGTGAGGAAACCTTGCTGATAGGCTCGTGATTGGTGACAAGGCCTACTCGGAGCCCTTCATTGACCAGCATCATCAGACTGGTGCTGCCAGCAAACTTGTCAGCTAGATACTCAGTCTGGCCATGAAAAGGCAGTTCCTTGCTATTGACCAGATTTTTATTTAGGGGTGCCGTCACCATGCCGTGTATAGACTGGTTGAAGAGATCGAGGATGGCTGCGTCGAATGCATCGAGGGCTAGTTTGCCTACTTTTGCTTCAGGTTTGCCGATGTTAAGATTTACTTCATCGAACCAGGCGTCGATGACATTACAGATACCATCTTTTACCTCATCAATGTTTGCTGCAGCGTGGAACTTGAAGTCTTTGATGCGCAGTTTCTTGATGTGCTGCTTTAGGCTGTCGACAGAACCATAGATGACTGGCGTGAAGAAATTCATCATGCGTTTATCCATGATGGCTTTGATGGTCACTTCGGCGCCTACCCCGTTTAGGTCGCCAATGCTGATGCCAATGCGTGGTTTCTTCATATTGTCTGTTTCGCTCTTGTGGTCTATATGCTCAAAGTACTGACTATTATTTGCTTAAGCCATATTTTCTTTGGACGAATTCAAATAGCAGACGAACGCCGAAGCCTGTTCCATTCTTTAGTCTGTAGGCATCTTGCGAATACGACCAGGCTACTGGGGCAATGTCCAAATGAATGTAAGGATAATCTGTGAAGTGCTCCAGGAACTTGCCTGCTGTAATATGGCCAGCCATTTTGCCACCGATATTTTTTAGATCTGCAATGTCTGATTTTAGGAGATTTTTGTAATCATCCCAGAAAGGCATTTCAGCTACTCGTTCGTGTACAGCGAAGCCAGCTTCTTGTAAGGATTGTTTGTCTTTTGCTTCTGCATTGCCCATCATTGCGCAAGCAAACTGCCCTAGTGTACGAAGAGCGGCTCCTGTAAGTGTGGCAAGATCGATGACGAGTTCAGGTTTGTAGGACTTTGCATGGCTCAAAGCATCTGCCAGCAGCATGCGTCCTTCTGCGTCCGTATTCATCACTTCGACAGTGGTGCCATCGTGCATCGTTATGACATCTCCTGGTACGTATGCATTAAGTCCGGGACGATTGTCGGTTGCTGGAATCAGGGCGATGGTATGTACTGGAAGTTTGTTTGTTGCAATGGCTCTCATTGCCCCTGCAACGGCAGCTGCTCCACCCATATCGCACTTCATGTGGTCCATGCCTTCGGTCGGCTTGAGGCTAAGTCCACCTGTATCATACACAACGCCTTTGCCAACCAAAATGAGTGGCTTCTTATTGACTGCTTTGGAAGGTTTCCATTCCATTATGGTATAGGTCGGTGGATCTATGCTGCCAAAGTTGACTGCCAGAAGCCCGCCAAATTTCATTTTTTCGATTGCCTTTTTGTTGAGGACTTTCACTTTTAGGCCAGCAGCCTTGCCCATTTTTTGAAACTCTTTGGCCATTTGCGGAGCTGTCAGGTAGCTTAAGGGCTCGTTGACTAAATCTCTGGCAAATGAGACACTTTCCAGCACATTGACTAACTGCTTTAGCTCCTTAGCTGAGCAGATTGTTGGATCTACATTGACTCTCTGTAGGGAGTTTTTGAGCTTTGCATCTGCCTTATATTTGAGGAACTGATAATTTGCCAATGCGATGCCTTCTACAACTGGGAGGCACTTGCTTTCTGCAGTATGGCTATCGATATGGCAGCTCGATATTTTGTGGTTATTCAGGTGGCGGCAGATTTCGAGACCTAGTAGTCGATTGGCTTCGTGTCTTTTATTGGGATCTTTCTCATTTGAAAGTTGAGCTGCAAAGTGCTGAACGAGCGTTTTGCCAGTGCTGTCATGAAAGCACACGAGGTTAAGTCCTGCTTTGAATTGACGTTTGATTGCTGCCTGAGACTTGGCGTCCAAGTGTACTGATTTCCAGTCAGTTTTGCTGTCGAATAGATGAATTTGAGGTTCTGAGGAAGAGCCCTGCTTTTTGAAGCGAAGGAATTGGTCCATTGAATGATTGAGTTTAGGTTTTGAGCATAGGTTTCACTTGAGGAAAAGTCCACACATCGGCTGGTGGCTTCAACAAATGATTGGGAATGCTTGCTGCATGGATGGACACTGATTTGGTATTTTTAGCCAAACGGCGTAAAAATACAGATAATATTGCGAAACTTGCTGAATGGTTAAGCCGATAAAATCATTAGGTCAGCATTTTCTGATCAATGAAGAAATTGCAGAACGCATTGTCGATAGTTTAGATCTGAGTGAAGGGCGTCATCAAGTAGTAGAGGTGGGGCCAGGCCAGGGAGTCTTAACAAAGTACCTTCTTGAAAGTCCTCAGATTGATCTTCGAGTAAGTGAATTGGATCGTCGTTTACCGGCAGTATTGGTGGCCATGTTTCCAAATTTGGCAGGTCGCATAATTCTGGGAGATTTCTTGAAGATGGATCTGGCAAAGACCTTTGAGGGGCCGGTGTCGATCATTGGCAATTTTCCCTATAATATTTCCACACAGATCGTGTTCAAAGCAATTGAAAACCGTCAGCAGGTTCAGCAACTGGTGGGCATGTTTCAGAAAGAAGTAGCTCATCGAATTTGTGCGGATCACGGGAGTAAGAAGTTTGGAGTTACCTCCGTCTTGACTCAACTATACTACAAGGCTGATTTGCTTTTTGATGTTGGTCCGGAAAATTTCGATCCGCCACCGAGAGTGAATTCATCCGTACTACGATTGCACAGATATCATGACCGGGAGACGGTAGTAGAGGAGAAGAAGATGTTTAGATTGGTGAAGACTGCTTTCAGTCAACGGAGAAAGAAACTTAAGAATGTGTTGAAACCTTTGACGTTTCATCCGGAAGTAGCAGATTCAGGCTTGCTAGACAAGCGAGCAGAGCAATTGAGTCTAGATGATTTTCTCTGGTTGGGATTGAGGATGCAGTGATTGTGTGTTTTAAGATTGGAGCAAAGCTTGGTCAGGGAGGCTTGCTAGTGGGTTCCGTGTTCGAGCGGTTGTATGTGTAAATTTGATGTTTAATAAATATTGATATGTGATATGCGAAGAGCATTGATTGTGGATAGATTTCATGAGGTCTTGGAGCAAGGTCTCGCGGATTTGGGCTATGACTGTACTGTGAAACCGAGTTTGAGTGATGCTGACATCTGTGCGGAGATCGAGGATTACGAAGTCTTGATTGTTCGAAGCAAGACCAGAGTTGATCGTAAGATGTTGGAGGCAGCCAAGAAGCTTAAGTACATAGGAAGGGCGGGATCTGGTATGGAGAACATTGATTTCGTTTATGCCAGAACTTTAGGAATTGAGTGTTACAATTCTCCGGAAGGGAATTGTGATGCTGTTGGGGAGCAAGTGGTGGGCTGTATACTTGCGCTTCTGAACAATCTGGTGAAAGCCGATAGCGAAATGAAGCAAGGAAATTGGGTTCGCAAACCCAATACGGGTCTTGAGTTGGGAGACATGACAGTAGGTATCTATGGTTTTGGCCATACCGGTTCAGCTCTTGCACGGAAGTTGAGTGGTTTTTCTTGCAAGATCAATGCCTACGACAAATATCGAGAAGGCTTTGGTAATGAGCTAGTTAGAGAGGTGTCAGAGGAAGTGATTTTTCGAGATTCTGATATCGTAAGCTTCCATACTCCTCTCACTGAGGAGACCCAAGGGATGTTGAACAAGTCTCTTCTTGCTCGCTTTGCAAAACCAATTTTCCTTGTCAATGCATCGCGAGGTCCTGTGGCCGTCACTGCTGATCTTATAGATGGCCTGGATACTGGTCGGATAAAAGGTCTTGCATTGGACGTTTTCGAGAATGAAAATTTCGATTCCTATGCTGCTGATGAATGGCGACAATATGAGCGACTGAGCTCGCGCTCTAACGTGATTCTTACGCCGCACATTGCCGGATGGACGACATCTTCCGAGTACAAAATTGCCTACTTTCTGCTCCTTAAAATTGGGGGGCAATCTGGCATTGTCAACAATCTGTCATAAATGGACCTTGGCGATCCAATTAGCTAGTGGCTTCTTGGAATATTGCATATATTTGTGAGACCCATCCCCTTGAATTTCATCGTTAACAAATTTCATTTCAAAAAAATACCAAACCACATCTTATGGGAAAATTTTTACAGTTGGTATTCTTCATGGTTTTCGCATCCCTGTCAGCCTTTGCCCAAGTGGGCGAGATACAGGGTCGGGTTACGGACTCCATGACGGGTGAGGGAATTCCCTTCGCCAACGTTACCACCACTGTTGGTGGTGCCCTGACAGGTGCTCAAACGGATTTTGACGGGTTTTACTCGATCAAGCCGGTTACACCGGGTCAGTACGATGTAGAGATATCGTACGTGGGCTACCAAAAAAATATAACACAGGGTGTGCTTGCATCAGCCGATCAGATTACTTTCCTCAATATCGAACTGGTAGAGGAATCTCAAGTTCTTGAAGAGGTAGTGGTGAAAGCATATAAAGTCCCACTAATGAAGGCTGATGAGACATCCACCGGTTCTACAGTAACCAAGGAGGATATCGAGAATCTGCCTACCAGAAACGTTCAGTCTATTGCTTCAACTAGTTCAGGTGTATACCAGGCAGATGAAGGGGATGATGTGAATGTAAAAGGCTCGCGTGACGATGCCACTGTTTATTTCATTGATGGTATCAAGGTAAGGGGACTTAAGGCCCTACCTGCATCTGCGATTGAGCAGATGAATGTAGTGACAGGTGGTGTACCTGCCAGATACGGTGATGCCACTGGGGGAATTATCAACATCACCACTAGAGGTCCTCAAAACCAGTTTACTGGTGGTCTGGAGCTGATTTCTTCAGTATTTGAACCATATGGGTATCTGCTAGCAGGTGCAAACGTTTCCGGTCCATTGGCTAGAGTCAAGAAAGGGACACCGGAAGAGCGTCCATTGATGGGTTTCTTCGCTTCTTTGGAGTATCAGCGTGAAAAGGACGATGATCCTTCAGCGATTGGAACATGGGTGCTGAAAGAAGAAGCATTGGAGGCTATTCGTAATGAGCCTTTGCGCCGTTCAGGTAATACAACGGGTTTCCTGAGAAATGCGGAGTTCCTCACCTTGGACGATATGGAGAATGTAGATGTGAAGCCTGATATCGAATCTGAAATCTTGAGATCAACACTCAAGATTGACTTTCAACCTGCGACTAATGTAACTGTACAGGTAGGTGGTTCCGCAGTAGTGGATGATCGTCAACTTTGGAGCGGTACAGGTGCTGCCTTTGATGATCGTCGTAGTATGATGGTTTCTTCAAACAATGCTCACAGACAAAGACAGAATTTCAGAGGTTTCCTACGATTTGTTCAACGATTCAATAATCGTACAATTGAAGAAGGGGATGAAAATCAGAATGCTTCCTGGTTGTCTAACGCTTTTTATACTGTGCAGCTGGACTACACGAATTATAATAGAAAGTTTGAGGATCCATTCCATGAGGATAGAATCTTTGACTATGGATATGTAGGTAAGTTCATTACCACACGAGGTCCTAACTATGGTTTTACCTCCCTTGCTCCTGATTATAATATTGAAGGTATCGCCTACTTAGGCGACTCTGATCAGTATGTAGATTACGAAGGTGCTGATGTGAACCCATATTTGGTGAATCACAACAATCAGTTCTTTGAACTGGCAGGTGATGATCCTACACTACGATCAAATGTTTTCCAAATACAGGGTGCCCAGGGACTTTTGAATGGTCAACAGCCGGCGCACGTATATAGTATGTTCTACGCTCCAGGGTTTAGATATGACTTCTTCTTTAAGGAGTATCAAGATCAATATCGTGTTTCATTTAACAGTTCAGTGGATGTCAAGAAGCCTGGTTCAACGGATCGAAACAAGCACGCGCTTGAGTTTGGCTTTGAATATGAGCAACGTGTCGACAGAGAGTATCGTGTGGAGCCAGTGGAAATCTGGAACCTAATGCGACAGACTGTTAATGATCACATTGTATTGGATGAAGACAATCCTCGTTTGTTGATCGACGGCAACCTTTATACTATTCCCGAATATGAAGCAAGTGGATTGACCTTCAACTCAAACGATACAATTATGTATGAGTATGAGAGTGTAGGAGACCAGCGTTACTTCGATCAGAAGTTGAGAGAAAAGCTTGGCGTCGGTCTGACAGAGTGGATTGATGTTGAGGCTTTGGACAGATCACTTTTTAGCCTTGATATGTTTAGTGTAGATGAATTGTTCCGTGATGGAAACAACGAATTGACACGATACTTCGGTTATGATTACCTGGGTAACCGAATTACAGATGAGCCAGCATTTGCGGATTTCTGGACAGCCAAAGACGAAAACGGCAACTTTACCCGACCAATTGGTTCCTTCCGTCCTATTTATGTAGCGGGTTACATTCAGGATAAATTTGCCTTTAAAGATCTTATCTTCAACGTAGGGGTTCGTGTAGATAGATTCGATGCAAACCAAAAAGTACTTAGAGATCCCTATTCATTATATGCTGTAAGAACTGTTGAAGAAGTTGATGGTAGCAAGAACCCGGTTCTTGGTCAACACCCTTCGACTGTTGGGAATGATGCAGTTGTATATGTTGATGATGAAGTAGCTGGAAATGTTATTAAGGGATACCGTGACGGAGATCAGTGGTTCAATGTTGAGGGTGCGGCTATTGCCGATCCTACGATCATTGCTTCTTCAGGTGCCGTTCTTCCATATTTGAAGAGCCCCCTGACTGATAACCCAAAGAATGATATCAAGTCAGAGAATTTTGATCCGGATAGTGCTTTCGAAGATTACGCACCACAAATATCTGTGATGCCGCGTATCGCATTCTCTTTCAACATCTCAGATGAGGCGATTTTCTTTGCTCACTACGATGTACTGACACAACGTCCTACAGACCGCTTGGAAAGCACACCTTTCTTTTACTATTTCTTTCAGGAGAGAGCGATTGACCGTGTATTCAATAATCCAAATCTTAGACCAGCCAGAACGGTTGATTATCAGGTTGGATTCAAGCAGAAGCTAACTCGATCATCAGCTTTGACCATTTCAGCTTTCTACAGGGAGCTAAAAGATATGGTACAGATCACGAATATTGCTAACGCGTATCCTAGATCATACCTAACTTATGGTAACGAAGATTTTGGTACAGTAAAAGGATTTGAATTTGCTTATGACCTAAGAAGAACGGGTAACATTAAGCTGACTGCAAACTATACGCTGCAGTTTGCAGAAGGTACGGGTTCAGAAGATGATGGTGCATATGATGCTGTACGATTTGGTCAGCCAAACCTTAAGAACATCGTTCCATTTAGCTATGATTCTCGTCACCTGCTAAGTGTTGTAATGGATTATCGTTATGGTGAAGGCAACAAGTACAATGGCCCTAAGATTGGGAACCTCGATTTGTTTGCCAATGCCGGTCTTAATATTATCATGAGAGCAAGATCTGGAGAGCCTTATTCACGTCAGAGCAATGTTGCTCCTGAAGCGGTGTTTGGTCTAAATAGAGGTCCAACATTGGAAGGTGCAATCAATGGTTCAAGACTGCCATGGAACTTGAAATTCGACGCCAGAATCGATAAAGACTTTAAGCTTGCTTTCGGTAAGGACAAGGGCAAGTCTGCCAAATACCTGAATGTATACCTCCAGGTACTGAACGTACTGGATACAGACAACATTATTGATGTCTATACATTTACAGGTAGCCCAATTGATGACGGTTTTGTGTCTTCTGCTCTAGGTCAGGAAGAGGTTGCTGCTCAGGTGTCACCTGAGTCTTACCTTGACTACTACTATGCCAAGATCAGGGACCCCGACCATTATAGCTTACCTAGAAGAATGCGATTAGGTGCCTTGCTTAACTTCTAATTAAAAAATTCCTTGATCTATGTTTAATTTTTTAAGAAACACTTTAAGTCTGTTGCTAGTCATAGCACTCTGCAGCAGCACGGGGCAGGCACGCGAAATCCAGGGCTTAGTCGGAAAGACAAATACGTCTGGCAAGACTGCTGCAGGATGTCAATCTGCATCTGCCTTTACAGAACTTAACGTGAATAACATTCGGGCCGGTCTAATGACCGGTGGTGACCTTTGGTGGGATCTATCTGATGCCAAGTATGAGGTGCCAAAAGTAGAGCCGGGATCTGGTGAAGTGTCCGTGAGTTCCATCTTTGCTGGTGCTCTTTGGATCGGTGGTATCGATCAACTTGGACAGCTAAAGATCGCCGCTCAGACATACCGACAAACAGGTAATGATTTTTGGGCTGGACCTTTAGATGCGAATGGTCAGGTCGACGAAGCTACGTGTAACGCATTTGACCGTTTCTGGGAGGTGTCTGGGAAAGACATCTCAGACTATCTTGCAAACTGGGAAGATGCAGGAAGTTCATCACTTCCTCTTTCTGCGATACCTGAAAGTATTCAACAATGGCCAGCAAGAAATAATGTCAACTCGGTTATCGAGTTGCCGGTAGATAAGAACCTCGCTCCTTTCTACGATTACGATGGTGATGAGGATTATGATCCTACGAGAGGTGATTATCCGGTAATCGACCCTGAGAATGAAGGTGTTTATGCCGATCAGATGATCTGGTGGGTGTTTAACGATAAGGGAGATATTCACTCTGAAACTGGTGGTGAAGCCATTGGTTTGGAAGTCGGAGCATTGGCATTCGCTTATGCAACCAACGATGAGGTAAATAATATGAGCTTCTACAAGTATGTAGTAGATAATCGTTCTACTGCTGCCTTAGATAGCGTTTACTTTGGTCAGTGGGTTGATCCCGATCTAGGGGAGTACCTCGATGACTATGTAGGTTGTAATGTAGAAACATCACTAGGTGTGGTTTACAATGGTCAAGCTACAGATGCACAATATGGAGATGAACCTCCTATGCTAGGAGTGGATTTCTTCCAGGGACCAAAAGATGAGAACGGAGAAGAACTTGGTATGTCCGCATTCGTTTACTACAACAATGATAGAACAGACTTTGGAAACCCAGATGCGGCATCTCACTTCTACGGATACCTTGCCGGTCATTGGAAGAATGGACGTCCTTTGGTAAACGACGGGCTAAACGGTCAGGGTAATGGGGAGCCATTCCCATACATATTCCCGGATGATCCTTCGGATCCAGATGGTTGGTCTGAATGCTCTGCAGGTAATACTCCTGACGATAGAAGATTCCTTCAAGTGTCTGGTCCATTTAGATTGACACCAGGTGCAGTAAATGAAGTAATCGTTGGTGTAGTTTGGGTTCAGGAAGGAATCACTTATCCTTGCCCTTCTTTCAAAGCATTGTTAAAGGCTGATGCGAAAGCACAAGCCTTGTTTGACAGTGACTTCCAGATTCCAAACGGTCCTGATGCTCCTGACATGGTAATCAATGAAATGGACCGAAGGTTGATCCTTTCTTTGAGCAATAGCTCTGCCAGCAACAATTTTAACGAAGAGTATCAAGAATCTGACGCCGTCTTGGCTGGTCAAGGGGTGAGAGATAGTACTTATAACTTCCAGGGATACATCATCTACCAGCTGAGAGACTCAAAGGTATCTTCAGCAGAATATCGTGATGTTGACAAAGCACGTCAAGTAGCTGTTGTTGATGTAAAAGATGGTGTGAATAAGATTGTGAACTGGGGATTGGATCCCAATGCGGGTTTCTTGAGCCCAGAGTTGATGGTAACCTCACCAGACAATGGAATTGACCATACCTTTGAAATTACTGAAGACCTGTTTGCCCAAGGGGATAGAGGTCTAAAGAACAATAAGCGTTATTACTTCTCCGCAGTTGCGTATGGATATAACGGAGCTACTGCTTACAATCCTGAAGATCCTTCACAAGGTGGTCAGCAGATTCCATATTTGGAAGGAAGAAGAAATATCGACATCTATGTGGGAATTCCACACCTCAATTCCGCTGAAAATGGTGGTACAACACTACAGGCTCAATACGGAGACTCTCCAGAGATCAAGCAGATTCAGGGATATGGTAGCGGTGGAAATGAGTTGGAGCTCACTGACGAAACTATCGCAGAAATCCTTGCAAATGGAACTAGTGACAACCTCGTTTACAAAGCGGGTAAAGGACCGATTGACGTTAAAGTCTTTGATCCTAGTAGAATCCCGGCAGAAACTTTTAGAGTAGAAATTGGGAACTCTGTAATAGCGAATTTTGAAACCAATACAAAGGAGAATGGCCGGGTAGCCTTAATGCCTGATGGAACATTCAAATATACACCTGCCGAAAACTTTAATGGAATCGACCAGTTCTTGTATTGGATTTCTGATGAATTTGGGAATACAGATCCGGGTAATATTGTGATCGAAGTTGGAGATGTTTCAGGAATCGTTAAAGCATGCGATGACACAGCATTAGCAGAGCCAAGCTCAAATCTAAATCCTGATTTTGGTACAATTGAGATTGAAGTTGGAAACAACGATTATGGTTTTGAAGGTGTTGTTGGACTCGACACAGATAGTCCAATATCACCAGATGGAACTGCTCAACTCCTGGGCTCTGGTGCTACATCCAGAATCAAATATAAGCCGGATGTCGAAGCAAATGACCAGCTGGACCGAGGGACCTACTGGAACGATAATGCCAAACAAGATAGAGCGACCTTCTGGGTGAACGTAACTTTCAACGAAATAGAAGCAGTGGATGATGTAGTCGCTGTGGACGTGAATGGGGAGTTGATTATAGACCCATTGGTAAATGATATCGGAATAACTGATATTACTGCAGAAGACGCTTCAGGATGGGTGACACCGTACTCAACCTGGACTATCTACTCCGTTACAAATCCAGATCGTGAACTAAATCACGTGGTGAGCCTGGTCAAAGAAAACGAAGAAGCAATCGGGGGTTGGACCTTTGATGACGGAAATGAGCCTTTAGGCTTCACCGTAAGGCTTCGACAACCATTTAGTCCGAGAATCGCTAATGGCTACACTTCTGATTACTTAAACTTCGAAGAGGGCAAGCCACGATGGTTGTCAGGAATGGCTGACGGAGAGTCTACAAGTCACCTCAACTGGATTAGATCAGGAGATTTGGCAGGAACAGAATTTGATGATTATCCTTATGACCGCAACTCATACTATGAAATAATGGCGGGTGGTGCAATTGCACCATATTGCCTCACGGCTTTCAACCCACCACCACCGGCATCTGCCGATGATCCGATCACTGTAGTAGCCGCTCCTGCTTGTAGAAGTTGCGAGCCCGGTGGACTGCCGAAGAATAACCTCGATGACTTAGCATCCGTACAAATAGTACTTTCTCCAGATCCCGCTGAATGGACACAATGCGTCGTAGTGGAAATGGCTAGAGATGCGGCAATCGCAGAAGGACAAGCTCAACGTAATGATCTAAGAAATGCACCCTCAAAGAATCTTGATGGCACTGACAACAATAGTGAGCAAGGTCGTTCATGGTTCCCTGGATACGCGATCAATGTAGAAACAGGTACCAGACTAAATGTAATGTTTGGTGAAAACTCTTTCATCGGTAGTGAAAATGGTAAGGACATGATTTGGAATCCAACGGATACCGATGAAATTCCGATCTTTGGTATTTCTCAAAACCGTTACAAATGGGCAGGAGAACACTATCTATACGTAATGAATACTGAGTACGATAATGGAGCGAGATACCATCAGATGCTGTCCGATGAAGGCCCTGATGCTGATGACTTGATGACACAAGTATATCGGGAGGCAATGTACGTGTACGCTCCACAGCTGGAGCAAGGATTTGAAATGAATTCTTGGGAAGAGGGTTTGGTTCTTTCACGTGTTAGTCTGGATCTCAATATCGCATCCCCTTACAGACAAAATCCAATTGGCGAAAAACTGATCTACGAATTCAGTTTCGAAGACATGGCTGCCATTACTGGTACCAATGTAGGAGGCGATGATCCATTGTCAGCTATTCAGGCAGTACCTAATCCATACTACGCATATTCTGATTACGAGAACAATCAGCTCGACAACAGAATTAAGATTACCAATCTGCCAGCAAAATGCACAGTTAGAATTTTCCAACTGGACGGAACAATGATTCGTCAATTGGAAGTAGATAACTCTGCAGTGCTTGGTGGCACTAGCTATGGTGGAAAAGTAGGAACAGAAATCGTTAACACGCTCGAGTGGGATTTAAAGAATGAGCAAAATGTGCCTATCGCTGGTGGAATGTACCTGATCCATGTCGAAGCACCAGATATGGGAGCTTCGAAGACGATCAAGTGGTTCGCGGCCGTACGACCGGTCGACCTTGATAGATTCTAATATCGATGATTGCTACTCCGGTACTCGTGCCGGAGTAGCAACTATCAGCTCTTCTTTCTATTGAAAATAAGTCATATGAAAAATATATTTACAATAATTTCTGTATGTATGTTACTTCTGGGAGCAGACTATGCTTTGCAAGCAGGTAACAAAGACCGGGTCGGCTCAGCAGGCGCTTCTGAGCTGCTGATCAATCCCTGGGCCAGAAGCTCAGGAATGCACGGGGTGCATACCGCAGGTGTGAGAGGCATCGAGGCTATGCGTTTCAATCCGGCTGGACTGGCATTTGTCCCAAAGACAGACATCCAGTTTGCCTACACCGACTACCTTAGAGGTGCGGATATAAGCGTAAATGCATTTGGTTTTGCCCAAAGAATGGGAGAAACCAGTGTGCTTGGAGTCAATGTAATGGCACTTGGTCTTGGCGAGATTCCAATCACTACCGAAGATCAGCCGGAAGGTGATAGCGGATCAACCTACAAACCACAGTTTATCCAACTTGGTGTAGGTTATGGTCGATCTTTCTCTGAAAGCATTCACGGTGGCTTTGTACTCCGGGTGATCAATGAGGCTATTGCAGATGTGAGAGCTTCTGGAGTAGCAGTTGATGCTGGTCTACAATATGTTACCGGACCTCGCAAGCAAGTGAAGTTTGGTATCGCACTGCGAAACGTAGGAACTCCAATGAGAATGTCTGGTGACGGTCTCTCAATTAAAATTGGAGAAAACTTCAATAATGTGACAGCTAACCAAAGAAGCGAGAAATATGAGCTTCCTTCATTGCTACACATTGGAGCATCCTATGATTTCTATCTCGCAGATTTGCATAGATTAACCCTCGCAGGAAACTTTACTTCCAACTCCTTCAGAAACGACTTTCTGGGTGCTGGCCTGGAATACAGCTTCGATGAAAAATTTATGATCCGTGGAGGTTACCGCTATGAAGATGGCATTCTTGACGAAGAAGTAACCATCTATGCCTTCACTGGCTTGGCTCTTGGTGCAACTTTGGAGGTGCCAGTCAAGAAGGATGGACCTAAAATCGGTATAGATTACAGCTACAAGACGACCAGATGGTTCGATGGTGTACATTGCATCGGTGTTAGAATCTCTCTTGCTGATATAGCTGAAGCTGTGGAGTAGGAAAATCATTTTGATTTTCATCAAATATTTTAGAACTTTACTCGCGTAGGAGTGTTAACTCCAACGACCGTAAAGTAAAAATCGAGAGAAACGTTACTAATGGTAGTAGCGTTTCTCTCTTTTTTGTATTGTAATCAACAGAAGAATATGGGACAGAATTTCATTTATGTAACTCAGGAAGGCTACGATAAAATGGCTGAAGAGCTTGCTTTCCTGAAGTCCAAGGAACGCCCTAGAATCTCCAAAGCAATTGGCGAAGCACGTGATAAGGGCGATCTCTCGGAAAATGCCGAGTATGATGCAGCCAAAGAAGCACAGGGCCTGCTTGAAATGAAAATCGCAAAGCTCGAAGCCGATCTCGGAAATGCAAGGGTATTGGATGCCACAACAGTAGACACTTCCAAAGCACAGATTCTCACCTCAGTAAAGGTCAAGAACCTCAAAGTAAACAAGGAGTTTGTGTACCAACTGGTATCAGAGAATGAAGCGGATCTAAAGTCAGGAAGAATCTCCGTCAAATCACCAATTGGTAAAGGAATACTTGGTAAGTCCGTAGGAGATAAGGTGATGATCAATGTGCCTGCAGGAAAGATCGAACTTGAAATACTCGATATCTTCGTTTCCTAAAACAACAGAAAATCTTATGCAATAAACGCAGCACTCACAGTGCTGCGTTTTTTCGTAGTCTCCAAACCCCAAGCGCTATGGCCAGCATCTTTACACGTATCATTCAGGGAGAGATTCCCTGCCACAAAATCGCAGAAAACGACCACTGCATCGCATTCATGGATATCAATCCTGTTGCCAAAGGACATGTTCTTGTGGTACCTAAAGAAGAAACAGACTATTTCTTCGATCTGGAAGATGAAACCCTCGCCCAGCTCATGAGCTTTGCCAAGCCCATTGCCAAAGCCATTGAAAAGGTGGTGCCCTGTGAAAGAATCGGAGTAACGATTCTGGGGCTGGAAGTCCCTCACGCGCATATCCACCTCATTCCCCTCGATAAAAGAGGCACAATCAGCTTTGCTAATAAGCTCAATATGAGCAAGGAAGAACTGCAAAAACTGGCAAAAGAAATCACCAGCAATATCTAAACGAAGACAAGCATTAAGTCTTCAGCCGATTCGGATTGGAGGCAACAAAGGACTTCCAATCCTTATGCTTCTTGCCACCAAACTTCGCCATAGGGCTACTGCACTGCAGATAATGGCAAACCGCAGCGCCCAAGGCATCACTAGCGTCCATGTCATTAGGCATCACCTCCAACTTAAACATCCGCTGAAGCATGATCGACAGTTGCTCCTTACTGGCATTCCCATTGCCAGTAATCGACTGCTTGATCTTTCTGGGCGCATACTCAGTCACCGCAAGCCCCTGAAGCTTGGCAGCCACAATCGCAGCCCCCTGAGCTCGTCCAAGCTTTAACATCGACTGTGGGTTCTTGCCAAAGAAGGGTGCTTCCACAGCTAGCTCCTCAGGACGATAGTTTTTGATCAAAAAAGAAATCTTCTCGTGCACGACCTGCAACTTTGTATAATGATCTGCATACTTTTGCAAATGCACCACGCCAAGCGCCTCCAACTCAAACCGTTCCCGTCTATCCACCTTTATCAAGGCATAACCAAAAAGATTGGTGCCCGGGTCCACCCCAAGTATGTGATAATTTCGCTTCTCCCCCATGCTACACAGCTTTCATTGATGAACATTAAAGGTAGCTAATCGAAAGCAGCTTCATTGAGATTAATTATCTCCATAATCACACATGCTTAGCAGTCCACAAAAGAAAATCCTCTCCCATAGCCTGAAACTTGCCGTTTCAATGCTGCTCTTCTATGCCCTGTACAGACAGCTATTCGGCAAACTCAACGGTGACCAGCTCATACAGGTCTTTAGCCAGAGCAGGCCAGCAAAAAGCCATGCATACATTCTGGCAGCCATCCTGCTAATGCCTTTCAACTGGATACTGGAAGCACATAAATGGAGAAGACTGATTCTCCAACTAGCTAATTACCCCTTCTCCAATGCCCTAAGAGGCGTACTGCTTGGAATCAGCGTTTCCCTAATGACCCCAAACCGTGTCGGAGAGTTCGGTGGCAGAATTCTCGTACTTAAGCCTGAACATCGAATCGAAGGCGTAGCCCTTACACTCACTTCCAGTCTCAGCCAAATGCTCGCCACCCTACTCATGGGCATCATCGGTCTGGTAGCTTTTATCAATTACACAAAAGCAGAAAACCCCTTGCTTATCTACGCTTGTGCTTTTTCCGCAGTCTGCGCCCTCATCGGACTCTTCACTTTCTTCAATATTAGCAAAGTCATCCCGCTGCTCAGACGAATAAAAAGACTGCAAGCACAGCTAGTCAAGCTCAAAGCCCTCCCGACACTCAGCAAGAGCCTTCTGGCAGAAATCCTAGGCATTGCTATCACCCGATATCTACTATTCGCACTACAGTTCTATTGCCTACTCACAGCGCTCGGAGTCGGCCTCAGCCCATATCAGGCCGCCATCTCCATCAGCAGCATTTATCTCTTCCAAACACTCATTCCATCCATAGCAATCACCCATTTGTCAATTAGAGGTAGTATTGTTTTATACTTTTTAACTTATTTTTCAGCAAACCAAATAGGTATTCTCGCATCTATACTTGCAATCTGGGTACTTAACCTGGGCATACCAGCACTCTTCGGATTACTGGTACTTCTGCAAATCAATATTTTTAAGAATGAAGACTAAACTCATCTTCATCTCCAGCCTGCTGGCGACTGTTTTTTCTCTTAGCTTTGCCAAGCCTTCTCCAGAAGCCTTGCAATCTCTCGAATGCGAACGCGAAAACCCAACCTTTCAAGAAGGAGAATCCCTCAAATACAGTGTCTATTACAACTGGACCGCCGTATGGATCAAAGCCGGTGTAGCCACTTTTGATATAGAAAGTGCAGAAGTTGACGGGCAGCCTGCCTACCATTTTATTGGCAAAGGTCGTACTTCCTACTCCTATGACTGGGTCTACAAAGTACGAGATACCTATGAGTCTTACGTCGATCCCATGACCATGAAACCCCTTGTTTTCAAGAGAGACATTCAGGAAGGAGGATACAAACAGAGAAACAAATACTCCTTTGATCACGATAGCAGTCAGGGCCTCGTAGAATACCGCTATGTAAAGGACAAGTTGAAGCAAGAGAATCAACCCATGGATATCTCTCAATGCACCCAGGATGTCATCTCGGCAATCTACAATATGCGCTGCGTTGACCACACGCTAATGGAAGAAGGAGAAACCGTACCCATCGAAATGGTGCTCGACGGAAAGCTCTACGATATACATTTGCGATTCATCGGATTGGATACACTAAAGACTGATCTAGGCACCTTTCGATGCGCCAAATTCAGCCCGCTTCTTCTGGAAGGCGACTACTTTAGCGGTGGAGAAGAAATGATCATCTGGGCAACTGATGATGAAAATCGACTGCCGATCATGATCGAATCCCCCATCGTTGTAGGCTCCGTCAAAGCTTACCTCACAGACTACAAAGGTCTCCGACATCAACTCTCAGCAAAAATCAAATAGCAGCTTTTGGAAGTACTTCTTCCCAGCAAAGCACTGCTTTACAAACCTATATTTCCGGTGCCGAATACCGGTTTACAATCATATAGATGAGAGCACTGCTTATGATCATGTAAATGCTAACTTTCATTTCTTTTTTTAGGAGCACAGCTGCATAGTCCCGTCGCAGCGACCTACGCGTGCTCCGCTAATACTCAGCACTCAGCTAGCTACTACAGCACAGCCACTAGCGTCTCCTCCTATCGTCGGAGCCACTATTGGCTGGCTTCCGTCACGCTATCTGAGCACTTCGTTCCGCTGCGCCCACGGCTAATTTTCACCCACCGTCGAGCGCGCCACCATTGCAAACACTATAAACAGATGACAGATGA
>JAHDDV010000066.1:0-15375 GCA_020629205.1 Chitinophagales bacterium
CTGCACTTGTACCGACATTTTCGTAAAGCGCCAACATGGAATTGTAAAAGCTATCAGTTCGGTCGAAGTAACCGTAATTTCCCAGAATGAGATCATCCACAGCATCGTTATTATAATCCACAAAAACAGGATAGGCTCCTTCGCCTACATCAATCATGTCTCCACCCAGAAAGTCCTGCTCGACCAGCGTATACTCCCCATCTTCCAGCTTATATCGCCAGCAATCCCGAAAATTGGAGGCAAAAACAGCCTCTTTACATGAAACGAGAATATCTTTTTGCGCGTCGTTGTCCACATCTAGTTGATAACTAGCCGGAAAAATGTGGATATCTATCGGGTTTTCCTCATTAGGGAAGTCTTCTTGCGCTGTCATTAAGGGGTTATCCACATTTCCACCATTTTCGAGGTAGATAAGCTTGGGATGAGACACATCCCCTAAGATTAAGTCCATATCCCCATCCTGGTCTCGATCCAGTGCCAAAACTGTAGATCCAGAGTGTCTGATTCCATTGTCCATCGGGATAGCCAGATCACCAGTACATCCTACTTCAAGCTCGATATCTGCTCCCGAAGCACCTTCCAAAAACTCCCCCCAGCATCTATCCAGCCGTTCATAGACCAGACTGTCTGAGTGGCCGTACAGTTCTTGCGAATAGTTCTCGAAATACTCCAGATAGCCTCCATTGGAATTGAAGGTAAGTATGTCGATGTCCCCGTCTCCTGTCACATCGACAATGGCCGGAATATCGATGGCTGAAACGTAGATCGAGAGTATACCACTGGTACTTTCAAATTTGAGCTTTTCTTTTGCCAACTCGAAGGACCAACTGTCATTTTCGTATCGACCTGTGTACACACCAAAAGAGCCTCCAGTGTAATGAAAGATATCCTCCACGCCATCGCCATTATAATCAATACAAGTCGCCCAACTATCCAAAGAAGGAAAGAGCTGGTTGTACTCTGGCGCATGCTCGTAAATCAATCCTTCTGTCTGACCATTGTTTAGGAAAATATTGGGCCTGTTGGTACTCTGCTCAAAAATGAACAAGTCCAGCAAACCATCCCGATTGATGTCAATGGTAGAGAATTGCGGATTTTTGATTCCACCGGCAAATGGCAGCAGAAGGGATTCCCCTTCTTCTGTCACCGGAATATCAGTCCAACGCTGATATTGAGCCTGCGAGACATGCGACAAAGACAGAAGAATTAAGAGCACAAAAACGCTTTGTTTCATGGACCTGGGATTTGATGGAATTCCTGCAAAAATTGCTGGTAGCTATCGAGTTAAATTAATTATCTTTACCAAAACTTTAACGCCATATGTTAATTGACTTTCTCAGCCCAATCGATCCAGATGCTATTGTCAATCGACAAGTGATGCCGAAAAATTTCTTTGGCAAAAACCTAAGCTATTTTGAAGACATCCTCCCTAATTTAGCCGATATCGATATTGCACTTATTGGCCTCGAAGCCGATTTCGAAACCAGCGAAGGCAATGGATGTGCTGCAGCTCCTACAGCGATAAGAAAGCAACTCTACCAGTTGTATAACTGGCAGCCACGGCTACGAGTTGCCGATCTGGGCAATATAAAGCAAAGAGAAAGCCAGGAAGGCACAATATTAGCGCTAAAAGAGGTCGTTCAGGAATTGATGAAGCAAAATGTGCTGCCGATAATCATCGGAGGTACCCACGACTTCACTTTTGGGCAGTTTCAGGCATACGACGAAATGGGTGCCATGATCAATGCACTGGTCGTCGATGAGCAGATCGACCTCTATGACCGGGAGAATGGTCTGCGAAGCGACTCCTTCCTCTATCATTTGCTGGAATACGAGCCCAATTTCCTAAGTGAATTCACCATTGCCGGCTACCAGAGCTTCCTGACTGACCCGACCATGGTTGACACCTTAAGAAAGCTCAATTTTGATTGTCATCGACTAGGCTCCTTCAGAAGCAAAATCCAGGAATTTGAACCCGTCGTGCGAAACACCCATCTGTTTTCACTTGATGTGGCCGCCATAGCGCAAAATGATGCTCCTGGGGTAGAAAACGCAAGTCCAAACGGCTTTCAGGCCAATGAAATATGCCGCATATGCAGATATGCAGGCATGAGTGATAGACTGAGTTCTTTCGGTATCTATCAATACAATCCCTGGTTCGATCGTGAAGAGCAAACCGCCAAAGTCATCGCCCAGATGATCTGGTATTTTATCGATGGTTTCTACAGCCGAAAGAACGAATTTCCCGAATTTGACGACCAAAATTGTGTCCAATACACCGTGGAGTTCCCTGAAGAAAACTACCAACTAATCTTCGTAAAAAGCAAGAAAAGCGACCGCTGGTGGATGAGAATGCCAGAGGATCATGCCAGTGGACCAATCTTAGTCCCATGCTCCTATGACGATTATGTAAGAGCTTGTCGCAGAGACATTCCGGACCGTTGGTTAAAAGCTTACGCAAGATTGTCCTAAATCTCGTTTATATTTGTCGGACCCACTTTCTGAAAGCAAACCTAAGAGTCGTCCAATTTGAGGTATGTAGACAGACTGCCTTTGGCCGCTGTCTACAGGATGATATTTTAGCCTGAAAACTGACAAATCTTATGAGACATCTACTGACCTTCGGAGCACTGCTACTTTTCAGTCTTGGCTTTTGTTTCTCAGCAAGTGCTCAGGAAGCGGCCACCTATACAGAAGGTGGGGCCGTCAATGCTAGTTCAAACCATCTTGATGGACCGACGCTATCGACTTCTTTTATCTTGGGAGAGCTAGTGGTTGGAAATATGAGCGGCGAAAGCGTTCAAGTTGAACATGGCTTTCACTATACGCATTTTACGATCACCCCTATCGAAGAGGTGCCCACCTTATCCATGGCCTTATATCCGAATCCAAGCAGTGAGCAACTACATCTGCGTTTGGAAGAACCATTGGATGCAGATGTGTCCATTCAGCTTCTTGATCTAAACGGACGACTGGTAAAGCGGCAAGCCCTTCCAGCAGGATCCACAACTGGGGAACTGCAAGTATCAGAATTGGCTGCTGGCATCTACTTTTTAAAGCTTGCCAATGCATACGGTACTACACTCAGCATGCACAAAGTGGAGAAGCTGGACTAATCAAAGATATCCCACACTTAAAGACATATTCAGATGAAAAATTTTCTGACCTTTTTCTTATTGGTCTGCTGTCTAAGCTATGCTTCGGCTCAAGCGCCAAGAGCTTTCAGCTATCAAGCAGTGGCTTACGCTGCTGAGGGTAGCCCGATCACCAACAGCAATATCGGTGTTCAAATCATGATCATCGCCGGTGGTGAGAACGGAGAGGTTATTTACATTGAGCAGCACAATACCGACACCAATACTTCGGGTCTGTATAACCTTCGCATTGGAGAAGGTACCGCGACCCAAGGTGACTTTGAAGAGATCAATTGGGGTGGAGACCCACATTATATCAGAATCGAAATGGATCCCAACGGTGGCGATAGTTACGAGCTGCTTGGTGTCACTCAGTTACTTTCTGTTCCCTACGCACTCTATGCAGAAACAGGGAATCAGGGTATTCCCGGTCCATCAGGACCACAGGGAGTGACAGGTCCGCCAGGCCCGGCAGGACCTCAAGGAGTTCCGGGACCTGAAGGACCAGCAAGTGAAGTCCCAGGTCCAGCTGGACCCGCCGGACCAGCAGGACCAGAGGGAGAACCCGGGCCGGAAGGACCTCAAGGTGAGCAGGGACCACAAGGAGAAAGTGCGCCTCCACTAATGTGTTGGGACACCAATTCAGATTTTTTCCCTCAGCCGGAAGAAGACATCAATCAGGATGGTGTTTGGAATGCCATTGATTGCCAGGGACCGCAAGGCCCCCCGGGCAGTGGTGGCTCTGGAGATGGAATCAATTGTTGGGATACCAATGGAAATCAGATCAGCGACCCAACAGAAGACACCAACCAAAATGGAGTCTGGGATGCGGCAGATTGTCAGGGAGAGCCGGGACCGGGTGGTCCGCAAGGACCTCCAGGCATCGCTGGTCCAGCAGGCCCAGTTGGACCTATTGGGCCATTTGGACCGATTGGTGCCACTGGAACGAATTGCTGGGACCTCAACGGAAACGGTGTCAATGATCCCTCAGAGGATGCCAATGGAGACGGAGAGTATACAGCAGACGATTGTCAGGGGCCAGCAGGACCATTCGGTCCTCCGGGCAACACACCTTGGACAGGTACTACAGACGAATCGGTCTACTATTTCGGCGATGTAGGCATCGGCAATTCAAACCCTCAATGCGCCCTGGACGTAACCGGTCAGGTATGTTCAAACGGGATCGCCTTGTCTTCCGATGCCAGATACAAAAGAGAGATCGAAACACTGGAGGGCGCTCTGCAGCAGGTTTTGCAAATGCGAGGGGTTACTTATCAATTTAAGACTGAAGCCTTTCCAGAGAAGAGGTTTTCGATCGAGACACAGATCGGATTTATCGCTCAAGAGCTGGAAATGCTGTATCCGCAACTGGTGACCACCAAGGCAGATGGCTATAAGGCAGTGGATTATTCCAAGCTGAGTCCTGTGCTGGTAGAGTCGATCAAGGAAATGCACGAGCTGATTCGTACCTTGCAGGCTGAAAATGAAGCCCTCAAGGAAGAAAATCAGTCGCTGAAGAGTGATTCTCAAAGCTTGAAGGCTGATATTGAACTCATTAAGGCTAGTCTCAACATCGATTAACCTTCTTTCGATTCTTCCGATCTAACAATATGAAATCAATTTCTTTCTCCAGGATCGCTCAAGTGCTGAGCTTAATGTTAATTGCCAGCTTTTCAACTCTTTCGGTAGCGGCACAATTCGTACACGGTTCCGTCTCTGAGCGCAGTTGGTCTGGACAGTACCTATTCTTGAAACAAGTACAGGGAAGCAAGGCCTTTCTTATTGATAGCACCATGATCAATGAGGACTTGTACTTTGCTTTTCCTAAGCGCAGCTATGAGATGGGCTTCTACACCTTGTCGAAAGCGCCCAAAAACAAGGTGGACATTATTATCAATCCTACAGAGGAAGATGTCTTGCTGCATTTCGAAGACAAGTATCTCGCCAGCAGTATGATCGTCCGAGGTTCAGATGAAAACTTCTTGCTGAGCAATTTTAAGGCCGTCAAAGATCAAACCGACAGACTTGTAGGTCAATATGAGAAAAAGTGGGACAGTGCCACCAGTGAGCAGCGTACAAGCTATCAAACAAAGGTGGACAGCATCATCGCTGCCAGAGACAAATTCCTCGTGGCTGCACAAAAAAACCATCCGAACAGCTTTTTCAATTTGTATGTTAAATCATTGCAAGAGGCGCAGTATTTTCCTGCCACTGCCAGCAGCGAAACAGAAGCACAATTTAAAAGAAATCACTACTTCGATTTCACAGACTTCTCGGATGAGCGATTGATCAATAGTCGTGTCTTTACAGATCGCATTCGCGATTTCCTCAAAGATGAGGACTGTACCCCCAAGACCGAGCAAGGCTTCATGAGCTCATTGGACTATATCATGGGCGAAGTATCTACTGGCGCGAATGACCAGGTGAGAGAGTTTTGTCTCAATTACCTACTCGGCCAATTTAACAACTATGGTCCCATGTTCTTGTTTGAGTACATGGTCGAAAATTATCTCTTGGAAGAAAGTTGCTCTGACCTCAGTGTAGATGAAATCTACCAACGAAAAGCTGAGCAGTACAAAAACCTGAGACCTGGAAACATTGCTCCAAACTTTGTAATTGCTGATGCCAATGGTCAGTTTGTTGATATCGCCGCGGCAGCAGCGAAGTCAAAAGGCACTGTATTGTTCTTCTGGTCTTCTCATTGCCATTTTTGCAAGGAGCAGCTACCTGAGTTCTTCAAGCTATTTAATCAGTACTGGGATAAAGGGCTAACGGTGATTGCTGTTTCTTTGGATGAGCAGAAAGCTCCCTGGATGCAGGCCGTCAATAGCTACAATATGACCTGGACCAATGTATGTGATTTCAATGCATGGAAATCGCAGGCAGCACAGTTGTATAAGATACACAAGACTCCAGTCTACTATCTTTTGTCACCTGAGATGGAGATTTTGGCGAAGCCAAAAGTTGTTTCAGAACTTAAGCCTGCTGTGGACAAGCTCTTTGAGAACTAGTGGTTTAAAACTGATTTCATGACACAAATAACGACTCAGCTTTCGAAGCACTAAGCATTTCCTGGCTACATATGCAAGAGATTGAGCGTGCGCAATCGCCGATTCATCCAATCGATCACATGGTCGAAAATCAACTCCCTTTCTGGCTCATTGTGTAACTCGTGGTACAAGCCAGTGAAACCCTTAAAATCCACCATTTCGCTACCTGACTCTATCCTAAATCTTCTACTGGCTTCATAGGAAGTAATCTCATCCTTGGACCCATGCATCAGCAAAAGGTGAGGCACGAGAATCTTGCAATGATCCAGGGCCCATTTTCCTGCATCTTTGCAATGTATGTAGGTTCTGGCACTGATGTCATCGTGATTGAGAGGGTCCGTAAGATAGTTGTTTAGCATCTCCGGATCTCGTGTCAGGCTTCTGGTATCAATTTTTGTTTTGTTTGGAAAGAAGGGCAGGAAGTAGCTTATGATTCTTAGCGCTTGTTCTACTCCCTTTGGTGGAGACTTGGCTAGTTCCAGCCAAGGAGATGCAGCAATGATTCCAGCTACAGTTGGCTTCTTTTTCAGAGCAAAGTTGATGGCCAATCCACCACCCATGCTGTGTCCATATACAAACTTGGGTTTTCCCAGTACTCGCTTGCTGGCTTCCTGAATAGACTTTTCAACCTCCAGCAGCAAATCATCATAGCAGCGGATATGCCCACGCTTTCCATCAGACTTACCATGTCCAGGTAAATCAAAAACCAGCATCGCATAGCCTCGCTTGCAAAAGTATCTGGCCATATGCTCATAGCGTCCGCTATGTTCACCAAGACCATGCAACACGCATACGGTAGCAATCAAGTTGATATTTGGTTTCCATAGTTGGGCGTAGATGTCATCGCCCTGAGGCCCCTGCCAGGTCCATTCTTTATGCTCTATGGCAAAATCCGGCTCAATAAGCGTCGTTTGCAGGCCGGCAGCAGGCCCACGCTTTACTTCCCTTATCCTCATGAGTGTAGCGATTCTTTCGTGTTAAATGTTCCCTTCCGAGCAGTGCAAATGTGCACAAGCAACAGTCAATCAGCCACTTGAGCTAATTAACTATATGTCGGAAGGTACGAAAAAAACAAAAAAATTGCAGTCAAGGATTGAATGAATCAATGGAACTGAAGGCATTGTCAGAAATGTACATTTTTGCGAGTGATCGCGGGAGCATGGTTAAGGTCTCATTTCCTTAGGGAAGAGCCCCTGACTCTTCTTGTTCTTCTTAGTAGGTTTGTTGAGATCGGCTTTTATCTCACCGGGACAGCCTGACTTACGACAGCTTAGGGTTCCAAAACAAATCGTGGCGGCCATCAAGATCAATGCGTATCTACGTAACATAAGTCTGTTTTCCAAAGGTTGAATAGTATTCTCAGGGTAGAAAACTACCTGAATAGTCAAAGGTTTAAGCGCAAAGCATATTCCAAAGTGGGCAAAGGAATACTGCTCAGATATTAAAATAAGGGAAAAATGGCGTAATTTATTGCTTCCAATGCTTCAATAAAGTCCACGCGTCCAAATGAGTACAAAACATCGCTACCTCTCCCCGCTTGAGAAATTCTATCAATGGGAACAAGAACGTCCAAATCAAGATTACTTAATCCAACCATATGATGGCAAAGTAAAGCGGTATACTTACAAAGAAGCCGGTCAGGAAATCCGGCGCATGGCCAATCACCTGCGCTCCCTCGACTTGCCATCGGGCAGCCATATAGCGCTGATTTCAAAAAACTGCGCCCACTGGATTATGACTGATTTGGCCATTATGATGAGCGGACATGTTTCTATCCCTTTGTACCCAAATCTAAATGCAGCCACTATACAGCAAATTCTCACGCACTCTGGAGCCAAGCTTTTGTTTGTAGGTAAGCTGGATAAATGGGCCGAAATGGAACCGGGTGTACCGGGGGATGTTGAAATGATCACCTTCCCCTTCTATGGGCATTCCGGCATGGAGCGATGGGAGGACATCATCGCACAGTCTGAGCCAATAGAGGAAAATGTAGTCAGAGACGATGAAGATCTAGCCACCATCGTATATACCTCTGGAACTACCGGCATGCCTAAGGGGGTAATGCACAAATTCTCTTCTTTTGGCTATGCCTCAACCAATGCGATGGCAGAACTAGACATCGACTATGAGCCACGCTTTTTCTCCTACTTGCCCCTTGCGCATATTGCAGAGCGGGTACTGGTGGAAATGGGAGGATTGTACACAGGAGGCAAAACTTTTTTCGCCCAGTCTCTCGATACCTTCAATCGGGACATGAATGCAGCAAAGCCAACACTTTTTCTAGGGGTACCACGGATCTGGACTAAATTTCAGCAGGCCATTCTGGCCAAGATGCCGCAAAAGAAACTTAATCGCTTACTCAAAGTTCCTTTCCTCAATAGCTATATCAAAAAGAAAATCCTAACTGGGCTGGGACTGGAGCAATGTCGGGTTGCCTTCACGGGTGCAGCACCAACACCAAAGGCAACCATGGAGTGGTATCAAGCATTGGGATTACCGCTGCATGAAGCCTATGGCATGACAGAAAACATGGCCTATTCTCATCTTAATCGTCCCGGTAATACCCGCTTCGGCTCTGCCGGGCAGGCACAGCCTCATGTGATTACAAAAATCAGTGAGGAAGGAGAAATTCTGATCAAAAACGATTGCCTGCTGACGGGCTATTATCGTGAACCTGAAATCACAGCGGAAACAGTGGTCGATGGTTTCCTAAGGACAGGCGACAAAGGAGAAATCGATAAGGATGGATTTTTATTCATTACAGGTAGAGTAAAAGACCTATTCAAGACTGAAAAGGGAAAGTATGTTGCTCCAGCTCCCATAGAACTGACTATGGCTCGAAACAGCATGATCGAGCAGGTTTGTGTAGTAGGCACCTCCATCCCACAACCCATTGCCCTGGTTGTCCTGTCTGAGGAAGGGAAAAAGGATAGTCCTGATGCACAGGAAGCAAGCCTGGAGGAAACGATGAACCTTATCAACCCTGATTTAGACCATCATGAGCAAGTGGCCAAAATAGTGATTGTCAAGGACGAGTGGACACCAGAAAATGAACTGCTCACACCGACAATGAAAATCAAGCGAAATGCCATTGAAAAGAAGTACGGAACTCACTTCAAGGAGTGGTACGAGGCACCAGGAAAGGTCTGTCACGAATAAATTCGTTATAAGACAGACGTGAATTTCTGTGCTGGGGCTAGTCTGATTCTGCCTTCGATTTGTGCTGATAAGTAGTTGAGCAGCGTGTAGACGAAAGGAAAGCCATAATACATTTACTTTTGAGCTCATTTGAAAGCCCGGTTTTATTTCCTAGATTGTTGACCGAAGCCTATCAGCCACGTATCAATAGAAAGCAAGGCTGTAAGGTTAAGATTCCAAGAGCAGCAAGCTCCCACCAAGAAGCAAGTAATCAGCACTTTACGCTGTCCCTCATTACCATAGCAAAAAATCAAAGCATGATCCCAGCTTGCTGGATATTGGTATTTACATGCCAGATTCAGACCATGCTGGAAAAAAAATTGACTTTTCTTTGCCGCAAATTTTCTGCGTTGAGAAAGATCAAGGATTAGCGAAGCTCCAGACTTGGCATTCTCGGAGTTTATGCTGATCTCAAAATGAAAATTGTGAACTGTTATTTGCTTCAGCAAGGCTAATTACCCCAATCAAATAGCCAGCTGACCAAAACTTGGTGGAAAGAAATGCCCTCGGTAAAAGACATACTGCTTGGAAACAAGGCTGTCGTCAGACAGATTGTTACTGCGATACTCAGTCTGGTATTCTGCAGTGGCATCCTGCTATACCTATGTCTAAGCTATTTCGAAAAACAGGAATTAGCTGCTTTGGAGCAGATTGCAACAATTGTAGGCGAAAATGGCAGGGCTTCTCTTACTGGTAGCCAACAACAAGTCCATCTCAACTATCTGGAAAGTCTACCTGATATAGAACAGGTGGTGTTGCTCAATCCACTAAAAGAGCAAAAGGCACAATACGTCAAAGCGGGACTGGAAAAGTACATTTTTGTCCCTCCCATCAGTAAGGAAACTTCTAATTTCACCAGAAAGAATGGCAAAATCAATTTCTTTCTCAAGATTTTTGACAAGGAAAAGATCAAGGCCCTTGGCACTGTCTGCATACGCTCAAACCTAGGTCAGGCTCATCGCCTCAGCGATCAATTTCTAAAATTGGCGGGTCTAATATTGTTGCTAGGACTGCTAGCCGCAGTCCTGCTTTCCATGCTACTGAATAAACTGGCCGGACGGCCATATTTCTCTCTGGCAGCTTTACTGGAAGAACGTGTCGAAAACAGCAGCCTTCAGGAAATCCCACTCCAGGATGACGAAGACAGCAATCGCATCATCTCGGCCATCAATGAGCTCCTGCAGCAAACGAATGAAGCTGGAGGCGATGAGGAACTCCTTGCCGATCTGGAACGCAAGATCGCTATGCTCGAAGCAGAAATCGAACGCACTTCACAGCAGCTGAGTATCAGGGAGCAAGTGGGTCAAGATTCTACAAATGAAGCAATGGAAGAAGAGCCTACAAGGCCAGAAGAGAAAGATCAGCCTAAGGCACCGGGCTCAAGCACAAGCAGTGGCATCAGCAACTTCGAAGCGGAGAAGATTGCACTGGAAATGGACTATACCAGAAAGCTGGCAGAGCTGCAATCCCTATTGAAGAAAAGAGAAGCGGAACTCGAGCGACATCGCAAGGAATGTGAGGAGTTTACCCTATCGGCAGCGGAGGACCTCAAAGAACCAATCCGCAGCATTCGCGGTTTCGGCAAGATGCTACAATCTAAGTACTCCGACTCGATGGAAGAGCAAGCACAACTCTATGTCAACTACATCAATGGAGGTGCCCAACAAATGGAGTATCTAATCGAAGACCTACAAACCTACTTCAAGATTCGCCCACTACGAGAGGCCGAATACCATAAGGTCGACCTGAGAGACTTACTAATGAAAATTGAAGAAAATCTAGCCACCAATCTCGAACGCACCGGAACACTAATTACAAAGGACGAAGAACTACCTATTGTCAAGGGGGATCGTATGCATCTCGGCGTGCTATTCCAAAACTTGATTTCCAATGCCATCAAGTACCGCTCAGAAAACAGAGAGCCAGAGATTCACATCGGGGTGAAGGAAGAGAGCAATGAGTGGATTTTCTCTGTTATTGACAACGGCATTGGCATTAGTGAACGGGAAGGTAAAGACATCTTCAAACTCTTTCACAAAATCAACCCTAAGAGTCCCGGTACTGGTTTTGGTCTTCCGATCTGCAAGAAGATTGTTGAGATCAATGGAGGCAATATCTGGTTTGAGTCTGAGCCGGGTTTTGGGACTACTTTCTATTTTAGTATTGAGAAGAATTAGTGTTTAGTGTTTAGTTTGCTGAAGGCTCCTCCTCAGAGCACCCCAAAGTCTTCCTGAGGTACTTAGGGACGGCACAAGGCTCTTTATATGAGCTTGAAACCCAAGTAGTCTTATGTCAAAGTCTATATCCCAATCTGCAAAAACAATATCCCGTCCAATTGCATCAGCTCTTAGCACTTCAGAAAATGACTGCCGCACTTATACGAAAAGTGAGAGCCAGATCACAATCTAATGGCACTAGACACTAGACACCAGACACTAGGCACCAGCCACCAATCCCCACGTGCAATGCAGGTGAAAAATAGCCCGGATAGAAATGGAAATGAAGGTGCTATGCAGTGCCTGAGTCGCTGCACTAGCACTGGCTCGACGATAGGAGAGACGGGGATTAGTGCAGCAGCGAAGCCACTGCATAGTGCCTGAATTGGAATGGATAGCCGGTCATCCATTGGAGCGTGCGTATCTGCTGCGCTCCTAAAACATCACCTGCATTCCCGCACGAATACCGTACTCGGGTATGTCGCGATTATCAAGATAACTTAGACGCTTCACCAGATCGACGCGGAAGAGGGTAAAGATGTTTTCGATACCGACGCTGACCTCAGCGAATGGCTTGGGTGCGGTGATATTCCACTCATCCCACATGCCCGCAAAATTTTCAGGCGAGCTATTTTTGTCAATGTTGTCTTTTGTCAGGAAGCCCCAGGTTCCTTTAAATCCTACAAGGGCCCGCAGACGCAATTTGCGCAAAAGGGGAATGCGATTGAAGATGACACCATCGAAGTGATGGGTGTAGAAAATCGTGGCCCAGGTATCGCTGATAAACTCGTACTCATTCATACTATTGAAAGAGTAGGTATTGTAAAAGAAGGTCTCATTTCCGGGAGCTTGATGCAGCAACAGGAAGGGCAAATCACCGACGATCTTACCGGCCTTAAGCGTGAAGGCTGACCAGCCGATCGGCGGCACGTGAAACCAATCGTAGATGCTCACATCGAAGCGATGATAATTGAAATCGCTGCCTAGAATTCCACGCAAACCCAAGGAGTAGGTCAAGGTAACAATCGGCCAATCTGATCCAAGGCTCGCACGGCTATACTTGCCTTCAATGAATTTTTCGCGATAGGCAAAACGCGTTGAAAACTTGAGCTCCGAAGAGGTGACTATGGAGTCGAGTTTCAGGTTCTGACCGGAGGCATCACTGATATAAAAGAAGTTGAAATAGGGACTCAGCTTGCGGTTGACAAAGGAGACTTTGTTGCTCCAACCGGGGCGCCACTCCCGCTCATAAGTCATGCGCGAATTGCGAATTCTGGTGAGCTTTTGAGGCACATTTCTACGGTACAGTCCAGCCAAAAAGTTGTTTTCCCCAAACTCCTCAGCAGAGGCACCGTGCACATCCAAATCATTGCTGTATTCCACCTCCAGGGTCTGCCAGGGCTTGGTATTCAGCAGGAATCTGGCGGAGCCTCCATACTTAAAATCCTTGTCGCCAAAGCCATAGGCCCCGTATCCCTTGAGCAGGATCTTCTCGCTAAATTTTGAATTGGTCTTGAAGCCCAACTGCAGTCGATTGTCCTCCACAGCATTGGAACTCCAGAGCGAGAAGATCGGACCGATGCCAATCGGTCCAAAGTCCTTGTATCCCGTAACGACAAAAGTGATCACATCGGCATAAGTCTTGGCAATGGGTATGTTCTTAATCGTATCCACCATCGCATAGATGGCCTCTTCGTTTTTGGAGAGTTCTTCATGCCGGTTCTCATTCCAGTACTCCTGACTCTTGTCCATTACATCATCCCGTACCACTAGATCTTCCTTGATTTGAAAGGTTTCTTCTGTCTTTGGATCATTGATGAGAAAATCCTTGAAATAAGTCGACTTACGTCCGATGAATCCGGGAGACTTTTCCGTCTTTACAAAGTCGATGATGAGTTTGTCTTTCTTGAGCATCCAGAGAGAATCGGAGACCATCTCAAACTCCTGAAAAGCACTGGCCTGATCAACGAAGTTTATATTCACCTCATCGGATTGCAGCGTCATGGTGATGGTCTTGACAGCGAAAGTGGTATCATTCACCCAGAAGTCGCCAATGAATGCATTGATCTGCTTGCGCTTCGGTTTGAAATTGATCTGGTAGCACCATTTACTGTCGATAAAGTTGGAATCAATCAGGTAATATTCATAGTAGTTGAAGCCATTGTCAGAAATGGGACTGACGAAGTTCTTGCCCATGATCTCCATCCAATTGCTGTAGATGTCGATCTTCTGATACATATTGCCCAGAAATTGGGTAACGCTCTCATTCTTGATCCCTGATATCTTGCTTGCCTTTATGATCTCTTTTACTTCTTCCGGATTCTTTTGGTAGTGATAGTCTGAGATTGTCTCAGTGATAAAAACCGGTAGGAAAGGGTCCTTTTCAGATACGGAATCGATGTTTTCGAAGATAAAGCTGAAGGGCTTGAAAACTTTGCGATTCATGAACTTGTCGGAGAGGTCCTTAAGGTCCAGTTCGAGTTTATTGTACGTTTCGTATTGGTAGTAGTCGAGTCGGCTGACATCATTTTGCCCTTTGTTCTTGATGATCTTCCTCAAGAGAATGTCGGCAGGATTTTCTCCGGCCCGCACCACAATTTCTTCAAGTTCAAATGCTGTTCTGTCCAGCTTGAAATAGAGGGTTTGTTCCGGCTTGTCTTCGAGGTAGCTAAACATGGAAGTATACCCTAATGCGGAGACCCCAATTGTATCAGCGATGCGCTCGGTTCGCAATTCAAAGAGGCCATCAAAATCGGAGCTCACTCCGACAGTGGTGCCTTGCAAAAAAACATTGGCAAAGGGTATGGGTTCCTCGGTATGTTTGTCTAAGACCTTTCCTTTGATGACGATTTCCTGAGCAATGATATCTGCTTGCGAAAGCAGGCAGAAGCTGAGACAAACAAACAAGGATTTGAGAAAAAAGGATTTCATAGCGGGTCAGTAGATCATTTTGTCAGTGGCTTTAATTAAAGACACCTATTTAGGGTACTTTGTGTCAATGGTTGCCGTCCTACCTTTGGGACGCATTTAGATCCGGCAACCCCTATTCAACAAAGCCAAAAGATAACAAGTTTTGTTAGCTAGACGAACAGATCTCACTCAGTAACACTAATTTACGTCATTTTGGACAATGTGTGCATTATTATGCAGTTAGATTCAGGGCCTTTCACCCCGCTCAGAGTTAAATCTGCTTTAGCAAAAGAATTGTTATTTTCATGCCAATTCTAAGAAGCAAAACCAAAATGAAAACAAAGACTTTTATCAGTTACAATGTAAACGGAATAAGGGCGGCCAGTCGCAAGGGGCTGGCCGAGTGGTTGGGAGAAAATAAATTTGATATCGTCTGTTTTCAGGAGATCAAGGCAGAGCAGGAGCAGGTAGACATGGAGCCCTATGAAGCCCTTGGGTACAAGCACCATTTCTGGCATAGTGCCCAAAAGAAGGGCTACAGCGGTGTGGCTACTTTCTCCAAGATCAAGCCAGACAATGTGATCTACGGCTGTGGTATGGAAAAGTACGACTCCGAAGGAAGGGTATTGCAGCTGGATTATGGCGATGTTAGCTTGCTAAACATCTACTTTCCCTCCGGCAGCTCGGGCGAGGCCCGCCAGGAAGTAAAGATGGAGTTTCTGGCAGACATCCTGAAGTACCTAAAAAAACTGAAAAAGAAGCGACCAAATATTGTAGTCTGTGGCGATTTCAATATCTGCCACAAAGAAATCGACATACATAATCCAAAAACCAATAAGAAATCCAGCGGTTTTCTTCCTGAAGAGC
>JAHDDV010000066.1:15475-18898 GCA_020629205.1 Chitinophagales bacterium
TGGTGGAGTTTTCGAGCCAATGCCAGAGCAAACAATAAGGGTTGGCGCATCGACTATCACACGGCTACCGAGCCATTGAGAGATCGATTGAAGGCCGCCGCCATTTATCCGGATGCCGTGCATTCCGATCATTGTCCGATCATGATGAAACTGCAATTGGACCTCTAAGTAATCACCTAAATTAATTTGATGACAAAATTACATTCTGCCCTCTTAAGCCTGATGCTTAGTCTGTTGATCATCCTTGCCGGTTGTGCAGGGGACAGCAGCAGCTCCAATGGGGCGAAGAAAGATAAATCTCTTAAGGAAGCCCCAGGTGGTCACTACTACGGTGGTATCTTCAATATGAATGATACAGAGTACTTCCGAAGTCTCTACCCACTCAATGTGAGCGAAGTAGTTGGTCATAGAATCACCAATCAGATCTACGAAGGTCTGGTAAAACTGGATCAAAAAGACCTCTCGGTGCTGCCAGCGATTGCCGAAAAGTTCGATGTTTCGGATGATGGCCTGGTCTATACTTTCAAGCTGCGTGATGGTGTTGTCTTTCACGATGACCCTTGCTTCGAGGGAGGGAAAGGGAGAACCGTAACCGCTCAGGACATCAAGTTTTGCCTCGACAGACTATGTGTCAAAGGCACCGAAAATGCCGGATTCGATTTCGTAAAAGATCGCATCATCGGAGCCAAAGAGCATAGCGCTGCTGTCGCCAAAGGCAGTCCCTCCACAGAAGGCGTACAGGGCATCAAAATCCTCGACCCAAAGACCATTCAGATTACGCTTTCTCAGCCATTCGCTAGTTTTGCCAGCATTCTTTCCATGCCCTTTGGCTATATCTACCCCAAGGAAGCAGTCGACAAATATGGTTCTGAATTGCGAGCAAAGACCGTAGGTACAGGCCCATTCTATCTAAAGAATCTACAGCCCAATCAGGGATTGGTCATGCTGAGAAATGAGAAGTATTGGGGCAAAGATGCCAGCGGCAACCAATTGCCTTACCTAGACGGGATCCGCTGGTCTTTTATTGCAGATCAGAAAGGCGAGTTGATGGCTTTCAAAAAAGGGAAGCTCGATATGACTTATCGTCTCCCCCTGGAGATGATCGACGAAGTATTGGATGAAAACAAGCAACTTAAACCAGATTTTGCAGAGTACCAATTTCAGGAAGAACCTGCCTTATCGATCTACTATTATGCCTTCAAACTCAAAGGCGATCGCTTCAATAACAAAAAGCTACGTCAGGCATTTGCCTATGCCATCGACAAGCAAAAGATCGTTGACTACACCATGAAAGGAGGCGCTGTTCCAGGTCACTATGGTGCAGTCCCACCCTCCTTTAAAGGCTACAACAACAAGATTGTAAAGGGCTATGATTACAATCCAAAGAAAGCACAGCAGCTGATGGCCGAAGCCGGCTATCCTAATGGCGAAGGCTTCCCCGAACTCACCTTACAAATCAATAGCGGAGGTACCCGCAATGAGCAGGTAGCCGAGGCAGCACAAAAAATGCTGACTGACAACCTCAATATCAAACTTCAAATCAGCAAAGTGCCATGGCCGCAGCATTTGGAAGGAGCCGAGACTGGAAAGACGGATTTCTGGCGCTATGGCTGGATTGCAGATTATCCGGATCCGGAAAACTTCCTAAATCTTTTCCTGAGCAAGCACGTGCCTGCTACTTTTGAAGAAAAAGCCTATATCAACACCCCTCGCTATGAGAATCCTGAGTTTGATAAGGCCATGGAGCAGGCCTTGGCTACGACTGACAAAAATGCCCGTTACCGCCTCTATGAAAAGGCAGACCAGATTATGATTGCCGATGCGCCCATCATTCCGATCTACTACGAAATCGATCGTCGTTTGGTCCAGTCCTATGTCAGAAATTACCATAAGAATGCCATGGAATACAGGGATTTAGGCGTCGTTTGGTTTGAACCTAATGAGGCTTACAAGGCCAACAAGATGAACTAAAACCGACATTCGATCATTAAGATGACTATGAAAGCGAAAATAGAGGTTCTAAAAGCGGACATCACGACTCTGGAAGTAGATGCCATCGTCAATGCGGCCAATTCTTCCCTTCTGGGAGGTGGCGGTGTTGACGGTGCCATCCATCGGGCAGGTGGTCCGGCTATACTGGATGCTTGTCGGGATATTCGTGCGAAGCAAGGAGGCTGCTCCACAGGGGAAGCCGTGATCACCACTGCAGGAAACTTACCCGCGCAGTATGTCATTCACACGGTAGGTCCAGTCTGGAATGGGGGCGATCACCTGGAGGCAAAACTATTGGCCAATTGCTATACCAATAGCTTGAAGCTTGCGGAGGAAAAGGGCTTGAAATCTGTGGCCTTTCCCAATATCAGTACAGGCGTGTACAAATACCCAAAAGCCCCTGCATCTGCCATCGCGCTGATTACAACAAGGAAGTTTTTACAGACTGCCAGTAGTATTGAAAGCGTTGTCTTTGTCTGCTTTGATCAGCTAAACTACGACCTTTACTGGAAGGCCCTCAATTAGGACTGCAAGCGATTACGCACATAAGCGACCGTCTCGTCAAAGTGCTTCTCTAATTTTGGATTCACACCACGTAATCCCTGCACCACCGCCTCACTCCAATCGACATATTCGATCTTGCGATTGAGACTCCAATCCGGAGGGAATCGTACCATGTCCAGCACATTACAAATCTTATCGGCAATCTTCAGATTTTTGGCGCGATCCGATCGGGTCGGTGCAGTAATGACCTGTTGCTCCTTACGATCGGCCTTACACAGACTTTTGTCGTCCGAGACCTCTAGCACCAGATCCACCACTTCCTGACCAAACATCCCGGCAATCTCCTCATTCGAGGTCTCGGTATCTTCAATCACATCGTGCAAAATGGCCCCGATCAGAATCACCGGATCATCAATATCGCCATGCTCAGTCAGCACCTGCGCCACCATGATCGGATGATTGATAAAAGGGATCTCATTCTTTCCCTTTCGCTTTTGTTTCTTATGCTTGTCGGCCGCAAAGTCCAATGCCTTAAAGACTTGTGCGAGCACCTCAGTCTGGCTTGTCAACATGTACTAAATCCTTTTTTGCTGGTTCGTCTTATGGACGTAAATATCGTGCTAAGTAATGCAGAATGAGCGACAAGCAGATTGTTAGCTGCTTTATGATATCATTTTTTCTGTTTTTGGAGCCCGGCAGACGTACTCGTGGCAGCGATCTGCTCGCTGTCCGTTCCAATACAGGCACTATACAGGGGCTTCGTTGCTCCACTGAGCAGGTCTTGCTAATGCAGCCCTGCTCAGTGGGCACTCAGTCCCCTGTCTAGCGCCTGTATTTCCTCTTCCATCGAGGCTAGATAGCTACGGCACTGGCTCGTGGCAGCTTTTTCCTAGCGCACAATGGTCACATTTCCCTGATATAGCTCTA
>JAHDDV010000067.1 GCA_020629205.1 Chitinophagales bacterium
CTTTGGGCTACACGATCACGGCCCTTTTTGGTGCGGACATGCTCAATATCCTGTCGACCAATGTCTGGTTTAATCTGGCCTTTTTTGCGCTCTTTGTGATCTTTGCCATATCCTTCTTTGGGTACTTTGAATTGACATTGCCTAATGGCTTGATCAATAAAGTCGACTCCATGTCAGACAAAGGCGGATTGATCGGAATCTTCTTTATGGCCTTTACCCTGGCGCTGGTCTCCTTCTCGTGTACCGGTCCGATTATCGGCACACAGCTGGTTGTAGCTGCCAATGGGGGTGTGCTTGGGCCTGTGATCTGTATGTTTGGCTTTGCGCTTGCGCTGGCCTTGCCATTTGCCCTTTTTGCTGCTTTCCCGGGTTGGCTAAACAGCCTTCCAAGATCGGGTGGCTGGCTGAACACCGTCAAAGTAACATTGGGTTTTATTGAATTGATCTTTGCATTGAAGTTTCTATCCAATGCAGACATGGTGAAGCAATGGGGTATTCTGCCACGTGAATTGTTCATCCTCTTCTGGATTGTATTACTGGTGGCAACCGCGCTGTATCTATTTGGATTTATCAAATTCCCACACGATAGCCCGATGAAGCAATTGGGCAAAGGTCGAGCGGCCACTGGTGCTTTCGCAGGAATATTTGCATTGTTGCTTGCTCCCGGACTACTCGGCAAGCATATGCCAGTGGTGGGTAACCTGATCAGTGGATTCCCACCTCCGACCTTCTACAATATCAGTAGTCTATGGATGGGTGAGGAAGATGATTCCAAACATCATGGCATCATGGATCTGGAAAAAGGTCTGGCTGAGGCAAAGCGCACGGGCAAGCCGGTGCTTATTGACTTCACCGGCTGGGCATGTGTAAACTGCCGTAGAATGGAAGAAAACGTTTGGCCATCCGTGTCGAATTTGATCGACCAATACACGCTAGTGTCCCTATATGTAGACGAAGATATTCCTCTGGATAAGGGAGAACGCTTTTCTTATGAAGTAAATGGAAAAAAGAAGAAAGTAAGAACCGTTGGCAACAAATGGAGCTATCTGCAAATCAACTGCTTCAATCAAAATAGCCAGCCCTATTATGTACTAATGAACGAGAAAGGGGAACTTCTGGCAGAGCCTCGCGGTTACACTCCCAACATAGGTGAATACAGTAGCTTCTTGCAGGCTGGTTTGAAAAACCACGAATCTGGTTCAAACTTGTTTACCGGACTCTAAGAAAGTCTGGGGCTTGTTTGAATTTTACTGAGAAGAAGTTATATTTGCATCCTCTTAAGCGGTGCGGTAGCTCAGTTGGTAGAGCACAGGACTGAAAATCCTGGTGTCGGCGGTTCGACCCCGCCCCACACCACTAAAAATGATCCCGATAGCCTTTGGCTGTCGGGATTTGTTGTTTTTAGCCTCTCTATTTGGTGTTCCAACCAACCTTTAGCGTCTTAATGACGTACCTGCTTAGGTATAGCAGAGTCATATTCTTGCAAATGTCTATGAATTCTGGCTATCTTTAAGGGAACAAGCATACTTTAGGCTCGGAAATTGAGTTAATTAGTATGTCGCGTATCACAGTTTGGAATCAGCCCAATATTCCGATAACCCCCAAAACTGATCAAATGAGAACATTTAGTATCATATCAGCATTGGCACTGTCCATTTATCTAATAAGCGGATGTGCTAAGCCTGGATTCGATGTCAATCTTTATTCCGATGAAGACTATGAGATGATGTCAGAGTATATCAACATCCCTCAAGCGTTGGATGAGTACGATTTGTTTTTTCCGTCCTACTACAGACGTACCTCCACCAGCATTGATGATCGGGTAGCTACCGTAGGACGAGTGCTTTTCTACGACAAGAATTTATCAAAAGACCGAAGCGTATCCTGCGCCTCTTGCCATGAACAAAACATCGCTTTCTCAGACTCCAAGGCATTTAGCGAGGGCATTGAAGGGAAAACGACTCTTAGAAACTCTATTGCGCTGGGCTCCGTGTTTAGCTTCCAGGAATATTACGGTCCTAGTCGTATCCCCTTCTTTTGGGACAATCGAGCAGAATCTGTAGAAGATCAATCAGAGCAGACTTTTGCCAACAAGAATGAAATGGGCATGGAAATGCATGAAGTACTAGGACGGGTGCTTGAACAGCCCTATTACCAACCTTTGTTTGAATCTGCCTTTAAAGAAGAAGTCATCACCAGAGATATGGTATTACAGGCAATTTCCGTTTTTGTCAACAGCATAGGTAGCTTTGATTCTAAATTTGATCAGGAACTTGCAAAGAAACACACTAGCGGTTTTGCCTCCAATGTAGCGCAAAGCGCAGAGATGGACTTCGAAGGATTTACTGCAGCCGAAAATAGAGGCAAATCCATCTATATGGCCAACTGCTCTTCCTGCCACAGTGCAGATATGGGAGCACCTTCTGTACGTTCAGCCAACAATGGCCTGAGCACTTCCTACGAAGACCTTGGACTAGGCGAGCACTCTCCCCTGGATTCGAATGAGGGTCTGTTTAAGGTACCTACTTTGAGAAACATTGCCCTTACCGGTCCCTATATGCATGATGGCAGCATCGAAACATTGAGCGATGTGATTGATCACTACAGCGAAGGGATTCAAGACTACAAGAACCTCAGCCAGGATCTAAAGAAGTCTGACGGAAGCCCGAAGAACCTAAACCTGAGCGAAAACAATAAGAGCGACCTTCTCGCTTTCTTACATACCCTAACAGATGAAAGTTTGCTGGTAAATGAGCGATTCTCTGATCCGTTCATTGACTAAGCAAGGTTCCCTCTTTATTGGGATTGTCCTACTTTTATGCAGCTCCTGCACCCGCTACTATGGAAACTCTGATTTCATGATGGCGGGTGTAGATCGTGCTGGACAATGCAAATTGGGCGCGGCTGTCGAAATCATCAACGAACCCAATATCCCAAATGGGAGCATACAAGCTGCCTACTCTCCTTTAGAACATTTCAGCATTCATGGCGGAATCAGTCGAAGCGCGAAAAATGTTATCCGGGGAACAGCTTCGCAGCATAATGCGGGATTAGGAATCGGCTATTATTGGCAGCTCAAAGCGAAGCAACAATTATCTGTTTCCCTGGGACTCAGCAATAGCAACATCTTTCAGAACAGAAACAACTACATCACGGAGCTGAAATCCAACCAGGCCTTTGTGCAGGTGGCCAATCGACTATCTGCAGGAGAGAAGTTCACCTGTACACTAGCTACAAAGCTTAATCTGCTCGACATGAAAAGTCTGGAAGTAGATGGTTATATTCCTGACGAAGATTGGGAGACGGTACAAAATTATCAAAAGATTGATCCACTGATCGTTGTGGAAACTGGTATACGACTAGCCTATGGCAAAGCCAAAACCCGCGCCTTTTGCTCCTATACGATTGCCCTATCAACCTTTTTCAACCATCCTGCTTCCAATGCTCAGATTGGACTTAGTTACGACTTAGGTTCAAGGAGGCAAACTAAGCAGCCCAAATAAATCAATCCCATGCATCATCGACAACTGCCCATTGGTATTTCCTTGCTCCTGCTACTCGCCACCTTCTGCTCCTGCAGCAATAGCTTTCAGCAACCCAGTGAGTACTTGCTCATGGGTGTTGAAGAACCCAAGCAGCTGCGAGTGGGTGGATACTTTGCACCTGGACTGGGTGATCAAAACAACAATTCTTTTGGGGGTCAATTCATCTATAGCCCCATCAAGCATCTATCTATATCGGGCAGTCAATCATTTAGCAAAATTCGCTTTTATGAGCCAAACATATTTGCCAGCAATTCAAACAGAAATAATAAGATCAGCGAAACATCGATAGCCATTGGCACCTATAAGAATGTGTTCGAGGGCAGCAGTATTGATTTTAGACTTGGAATAGATCGGGGCTCACAAAAGGCAACATTCACACAGGGTTTGCTCAACACCAAATTCAATCGATATTTTGTACACGTTGGCAGCCATCATTGGGACAACCATAAGTTTCGCTTCTCCTTTGGCTTGCGTCTTTCTTACCTGGACTTTCTGGAGGCAAATATCGATGGTTTTTTAGAGCCACAAGTCTACAACCAAGTTAGTGACCTGAAAGAAGGAGACCCCTATTTCCAAGTCGAACCAAGTCTTAGAATTGAATATGGCGGGCATTTCGCAAAGTGTTTTGCCTCCACAAATGTCAACATGACCACCAGTCAGATTACCGCAAGCGGTATTGCTCAATTGGGCATTGTTTTTAGCCTTCACAATTACAAGAAGTTTGCGGCAAAGGAGTTGCAGTAAGGGGCGAGACGTGACGGTTTGCTTCGTGGGTGGCTACGGGGTTTGTGGCTGCGGGGGGCGAAGGTGAAAACTAGCCCCGGTCGTAGCGGAACGAGGTGCTCTGATAGCGTGGTGAATGCCAGGGCCGGGCTGGCTCGGAGCAAAGCGTAGAGACAGACTGGCTCCGGCATGAACAGCTAGCAGAGTATCGAGTATTAGCGGAGGACGGGACGATCGCTAGCGCGGACCTATACCGTTTTGCTCCAAAAAAATGAAAGCCCAAAACTAGTGAATTAAGCAATCACTAAATCTAATACATAAACTTCAAGGTATGATTGCCACATTCTTACTGCACCTTTAGCAGATAGATCGAGGCCTCAGTCTTAGGGTCAAAGGCGATCGATATCGTAGAATTTTGCACCCAGGACTGCTGATGAACCAAGCGCCCATTGAGGTCAAATATCTTCGTATCGAGAACCGGGCAATCACTGCTAAGCTGTAAATAATGGCGGGATATATATAGGAAAAGTTCAATGATGTCTACTATGAGATGGGGGCAAAGTACTTATTAATGAAAGGCTACTACGAGAATGGAGAGCTTAGTCCTCTGCATTATCTGCTGATTTCTTTCGAGCGATTCCTGTGCCGTCGTAAAGATCTTCCTGTCAAAAGGCGAAATGCGGAGCTTAACTTCATTAGGGTTTTGAAGAAAATGGTAAAACTTAAGGAGCAAATGATGTTTAAGCCCGCCAGCTTTCTCGAGGAACAAAAGAAAAAGCTGCTAACTCTGCTGGACAATAAGAAGCCAATGGTCAACACAAAATGGCTCCGTGAGCAAGTTCAGGCCCTTTGATGTACAATTCTAACATAGGAATGACTGCTTATCCTTGTGAGATTGGGAGTAGATTGCTAGTTTATGCCATGCTTTCGAAGATGATCAGTTTTTGTATGGTGCTTATGCTTGGGGTCTCAGTGTCCCTGTCAGCTCAGAATTTCAATGGGCATTGGTCTGGTACATTAAGCAAGATCGATGGTACCGCCTTTCATAAGACACTGGATTTGATTCAAACCGGAAGCAGCGTACGTGGTACCTCCCGCTCGGTAGTCGTTGAAGATACCGCTTGCTATATTGTGTATGCGGTAGAAGGGGAATTGAAGCAGGGAAAGCTCTTTCTGGAGGAGACGGAAGTCTTAGAAGAAGAGTCCTTTAATCAATGGTATTGGTGTACAAAAATCAGCTGGCTGGATTGGGAATATACAGATAGCACCATGGTTTTGAAGGGTACCTGGAAGGCCAACGGACCGAGTTACTATCGCGGTAAGATGACCATTGGCCCCTGTGAGCCGCAAACAGTGAAAGGTGACATGAGCGTCAGTCGGCCGCTTAAGGAAGCGAGTCAGTCCCGCGGTCTTGTTCCCGACTTGCTTCAAGCACGCTTGCTAAACCCTGTTGATACGGTGTTTCTGTCAGCTAAGGCAGTCAAACTAACGGTGTGGGATGATTTGGAAGCAGATGGTGACATCATTTCCTTGTATGTGGACGGCGAATGGATTTTGAGAGAGCATCTAATCGGTGCTGAAGCATTGGAGATCAACATGGAAGTGAGCGAACATTCCTACCTGGTGCTACATGCGGAAAGTATTGGCAATACCTATCCCAATACAGCAGCGATTAGTTTTGAGGCTGCAGAGCAAGAGCAGAACATCAAGCTGAGGTCAAGTTTCGAAGAGAGTCACTTAATCGTTTTTTCTTTATCTGAGAAACCTTAATTTAGGGATAGAGAATCAACAACTGTCCATTTTGACTTGCTGGAAATGATTTATCCATCGTTATTTTTCTCCACCAGCCAACAAGGATGCTGTCAAAAAATGCCTTGTCTAAATCATTTCTAGCAGCGTCAAAATCAGACAGTTATTGATTCCCAATCCCTTATCTAACAACATAAGCTCAAATTATGCAGGAGTACGGCAAATATATTGTAGGCTTGGGAGTCTTGATTATCCTGATAGGAATTATCGTTGCTTTCTTTGGGAACAAGCTCGGTTGGATTGGCAATCTGCCAGGCGATATTCGAGTAGATCGGGATAATTTCAAGTTCTATATGCCGATCACTACCATGATTCTTTTTAGCGTGCTTTTGAGTGTTTTGATGCGACTGTTTCGCAAATTCTTTTAGTTCCAAAAATCCGTCATCAATTCCCTTCTTAAGGTAGAGTTAATTCAATCTTTACATTGAGTTTACACAAGTAACATTGAGGCAATGTACAGATTGTCAGTCTGTAGTACTTTAACATATAGTTTATAGATCAGTAAGATTAGCGTAAAGCTACTCGGTTACATTTGCAGCGACAAATGAATATTCAACAAACCGAGTTATGAAGCAAGTTGTATTTCTGCTTATCCTATTCGCAAGCTTCGCACAACAATTTGTATTCGCTGCAGAAATCATCATCAGTGATGAAGATTTGCAGGGCGGGCATTCCTATCAGTGGACTTCTGACAACACCTACATTCTGGATGGCTTCGTCTATTTGGAAGCAGGGGGAGTACTCCATATCGAAGCTGGGACCTTCATTAAAGGAAAATCTGTTCCTTCCGACGGAAGTCTTGCTTCTGCGTTGATCATCTCGAAAGGGGCACAGATCTTTGCCATTGGAACGGCGGAGGCACCTGTGGTTTTCACTGCAGAGTACGACATCATTGGAGCAGGCTATGATCTTGGACTCAACAACCGTGGGCTTTGGGGTGGCTTGATCATCCTTGGAGATGCACCAGTTTCTGAAGACGGAGGACAGGACTTCATCGAAGGCTTACCCTCTTCGGAGACAAGAGCTTACTATGGTGGCAGCAATGCAAATGACAACTCTGGCACACTGCAATATGTTTCGGTTCGTCATGCTGGAGCGGAACTGGAGCCCGACGTTGAAATCAATGGCATTACATTGGGCGGGATCGGATCTGAGACCCTGGTTGAACATGTTGAGGTAGTAGCAAATCTAGATGATGGCATAGAGATTTTTGGAGGGACCGTTTCTCTGAAGAACATTGCTATTGCCTACTGTGGTGATGAATGTTTAGATTACGACGAGGGCTGGACAGGTAACGTACAATTCTTGTTTGCCATGATCGGTACCGACAAGGGTGATCAACCGGGCGAGCACGATGGCTCTGAAGCAACTGCAGGCAGCCAATATGACGGCACTTCATTCCCACATATTTACAATGCAACATACATAGGCCCGGGTGAAGAGAATATTGATGTTAAGTGTCCCAGGGTTTTGACCTTTAAGTCAAGAGGTGGTGGCGTGTATGGCAACAGTATCTTTTATGGCTTTGCGAAAGCCGGAATTCAGATCGAAGACAAACCGGCCGCAGAGGGTGATGACAGCTATGCTTTGTTTCTGCGAGATAGCATCAAAGTTCTGAACACCATATGGATGTCGGAGGGCTGGAATTCGATTGAGGACATAGTGAGTGCTGAAAGCATTGCAGAAGATCCGACAGCCAGTGCTCTGAAGACAGCCATGATCACTGAATGGAGTAACACCATAGAAGATCCGCAATTGGAAGGCATCGATCGCGGTTCCTATCAGTTCATCACAGAAATATTGGGAAATGGCCAGCTGGATCCAAGACCAGCCCAAGATGGTCCAGCTTACCAAAATCTCGCATCCTATGCAGGTCTGCCTGCATTCTTTCAGGAGGTTCCATTCAAGGGGGCCTTTGGTAGTGATAATTGGGCGAGAGGCTGGACAGCTTTGGATGAGTATGGCTTCTTTGATTCCGCATCCACAGTGGATCAACTTAAGGAAATTACAGAAATAAACATCCTTCCAAATCCGATAGTAGATCGAGCCTGGCTCCAAGTAGAGCTTGAAACAAGGCTTTCAACTCGAATCTGCATCCTTGATACGAAAGGTCGGGAAATCAAGCTCATTTCTGAAGGAATCCTTGAGAAGGGCAAGACAAGTATTCCGCTTCAGCTAGGGGCTCTGCATTCCGGGCTATACTTCATCACTATTGTAAGCGGTGAGGGATCGCTTTCGAGATCACTTGTAAAACTCTAAGGACAAACCATAATTCAAAACCCCTTTTGAAGAATCTGTCAGTACCGAAGTGTTTTGCAGATGCTTTCCCGAGCAAGGGGCAACGTTTAAACGCTAAGCTAGAATAACATGAAGAAAGGGGTATTATTTTTAGTATTGTCATTGCTTTCCTGCTTGTCGATTTTGGCACAATCTGGCTCCGGAATTCTGATCGGTAACATTACTGACAGTGAGAGCGGTGAGCCGCTGATTGGGGTCAACATCGTGATCGATGGCACCAGCCATGGTACCATTAGTGATTTTGATGGCAACTACCGCTTGGAGAAGATAGACAACGGAATTTGTAAAGTTCGGTTCTCCTATATCTCCTATATGCCACAGGTGCTAGAGGATGTGGACTTGCGCGGAGACGAGCCGGTGATTTTGAATGTAATGTTGTCCGAAGCATCGCAAACATTGCAGCAAGTAGTTGTCAAGTCTCGCAAAGTCACCAACACCGAAAATGCACTCTTGAGTCTGCAAAAAATCGCCCCTTCCATTGGAGATGGCATCTCGTCTCAGCAGATCAAGAAGTTGGGGTCTTCCAACGCTGCTCAATCGATGAAATACACTACCGGGGCATCCGTCATTGACGGCAAGTATGTCTATGTTAGAGGACTTGGAGATCGATACAGTAATACTCAGCTCAATGGCTCCAACATTCCTTCGAATGACCCATACCGAAATAGCTTCCAGCTCGATCTGATTCCTGCATTTATGATCGATAACATCATCGCTCAAAAAGCATATACAGCAGATCTACCCGGAACCTTCACTGGAGGGAATGTCAACATCAAAACCAAAGCATACCCCGATGACTACTACTGTACTCTAGGATTAAGTGCAGCCTACAATGAAAGATCTTCATTGAATAGAGAATTCCTGAGTCATGAAGGTGGCAAAGGTGACTGGCTCGGTTTTGCGGGATCAGAGAGAGCCATGCCGAATCAGCTACTAGACCCAGATGTGCAGGAACAGCTATCCGGAAGATATGACGTTGCAGCTCGTTTTGACAGCGAGCTGGCCAGCTTGTCAGATGAGGTTACAAAGCAACTAAACAATCAAATGACTCCAATGACGAAGCAAAGTGGGCTGGATCAATCAGTCAGCTTATCTATTGGAAACCAATTGAAGGCCCTAAAGATGCCTTTGGGCTATAACATTGGATTGCGATACGGGCGCTCATTTGACTATTACGGCCGCGCTGTACGGAGAGCATTCGATCCACCGGCTGGTGGGGAAAGCCTTCCATTGCTGCAGGACTTCAATGCAGTCCAGAGTTCAGAGACTCCTTCACTCGGTGCAATCGCAGACTTCAGCCTTAAATTGAATGATAAGAATCAAATTGCTTATAACATCATCTACAACCATACAGCGGAAAAGTCAACACAATATCTCATAGGTCAAAATCTTGCCAGTGCAACAGCTACAGAGTTTACGGAGTCCCGAGCCTTACGATTCATTGAGCGAAGCTTTCTATACAATCAGCTGAAGGGGAAGCATGTTTTGAGCAGCCTCAATGGACTTAAGTTTGAGTGGGCTCTCAACACTGTCGTGCTGGATCAGGACGAACCAGATTCGCGTTTCTTTGCCAATAAGCTATCCATAATAGATGGAGAAAGAAGTGATTATCGATTGGATGTAAATGAGATTTCAAGACCTGCACATTACTTCAGGCAATTGGAAGATCAAAAAGCGGAGGCCAAAGTCGATTTCACCTATGCACTCGGAGGAATGAACTCCAGGAACAAAATCAAGTTCGGGGCCAACTATCATCAGAAAAACCGAAGTTTTATGGAAGATCAAGTAGGCTACGATCGATATGATGTTCCAAGCAGTCAGGGGGGATCCCTCAGCTACAACAACAACCCGGAGGAGTACTTTGGGATGGAAAATCTCGGTGTGGTGACAGACACTTCCTTCAACGATATTCCTTTCCACATTCTAGGTGTTTATTCCCGATTTGACACGAATGAATCTTTTAGCTACGATGGTTCTGAATCCGTATCCTCTGCTTATGGGATGCTCACTTACAATCCTAGCCCAAAAATTGAGGTGGTAGCTGGATTACGTCTGGAAAGTACCAATATCAATATCTCTCCAAGCCGAGTGGCTAACTGGGCAGTAAGGGACAGCAGCATCACCAAAGCAGAAATCAAGCGCAACTACTGTCTCCCCTCTGTAAATGCAAAGTATAAGCTACGAGATAACAGCAATATACGATTAGCTTTTTCGCAGACAATCGCAAAGCCAAACATGCGAGAATTAGCACCATTTTTGAGCTTCGATTTTCTAGGAGGTGGATATCGCTATCTTGGGAACCCATTCCTGGATATCTCCAGAGTAAACAACTTTGATTTGCGCTATGAGCTGTTTCCAAGGCCTGGGGAAGTTTTGGCCATCAGTGCTTTCTACAAAGATTTCAAAGACCCTATTGTAAGGAGGTTCTCTACTATTTCAAACCCTACGGAGATCACCTGGCAAAACACGGATGAAGGCAGTCTCTTTGGTGTCGAATTTGAGTTTAGAAAGAGTCTTGATTTTCTGGCTACTAGCCTGAGCAATTTTGACTTGAGCACAAATTTCTCCTACATATATTCACGCCTGCCGATCGAGGAAGAAGAGCTAGAAGTCATTCGCCTAAACGACTCAGAAGCAAAGGCTTCCCGACCATTTCAAGGACAGAGTCCTTATCTTTTTAATTTCTTGCTGGGTTACAAACAAGAGGAGCTGGGATTGAATGCAAATGTAAATCTGAATGTATTTGGGCCGAGGCTGGAAGTGGTAGGTGCAACAGGTCTACCAGATGTATATGAGCAATCTTACCCAATATTGAACTTTAATATTAGTAAGCGACTCAATCAAAAAATTTCTCTTTCTTTTGCTGCCAACAACCTGTTGGATCAGGAAGCGAAACGAACCCAAACCTATCGAGGTCAGGAGTTTGTCGTATCCACAGACCGAGATGGACGAAGTTATCAGGTTTCTGCTAAAGTGAATCTTAGGTAGGAAAACAGAAAGTGAAGTCCAAAAAATGGAAAAGGCGCGAATGATTAATTCGCGCCTTTTATATACCTTTCCACCTAATCAAAGACAATTCCCGAATCCAAAAATTTGGCTTCTTCTCATCATTATTCGAATATCAAATTGTGAAGGTTACTGCTTTGATCAAGGGCAAGATAAGCCTTTTCCACTAGAGATTCCACCCCTTTACAGGGTTCGGAACATTCCCCACTGTATTGGGGGACCTATGTCAGAAGTCTCCAAAAAGCGTCAGAACAAATAGCTTATAGATGGAAAGCAAGGACAATCCACTGTAAATGAGTAAGTTCCCGCTAATCAAGTATGAAATCATTCCAGGAGGCCGTATTCCCAATAAGTTAAAGATATGAGCCCGACAAACTTTCGGAATTCAAGGAAATCCTACTATTGACAGCGGGATCACAGGGGATGGTCACAAAGCTCTGCCGACCCATGCAGACTTTGTTATAGACAAGCAATTGGCTCATCTTCGTTCTATCAACATGGGCATATCATTCTCCGGGCGCAAGGTTACCAAAGGCAATAGCCCCGGGGCTTCTGATTCCTGATAGGATAATTTGAATCTCTGTAGCATCTCGGCCACAATAATCTGCATCTCTAACATCGCAAAACCTTGTCCGATGCAAAGCCTGGGGCCACCACCAAAAGGAAAATAACTGAACTTAGTCTGTGTCTTTATAGCTTCCGGGTCAAATCTGTTCGGGTCAAACTTATTAGGATCTGGCCAATAATCCTCGTGCCGATGGATGCCATAGATAAACACATTCACCGGTACCCCTTTCGGAATAGCATAGCCATCTGCCTGATCGTCTTCCAATGCCACCCGATCCAGAATCCATGCAGGTGGGTAAAGACGCATTGCCTCCTGAATGACCTGCTTGGTATATCTCAGTTGATTGATCTTGTCAAAATCAAGAGGTCCATCAGCAGTCAGGCTATTGGCTTCGGACAAGATTCTTGCTTCGATCTCCGGATGTTGCTGCAACAAATAGAAAGCCCAGGTCAAGGCATTGGCAGAAGTTTCGTGTCCTGCCACAAAAAAGATCAGGCTCTCATCTCTAATCTGCTTATCTGTCATTCCTTCTCCCGTATCTTCGTAGCGGGAATTCAAAAGCATGTCCAATAAATCTCCATGTTCCTCCTTGCTAGCTCTTCTTTCCCGAATCAAGCGAAAGATGATCTCGTCAATCTGTTCAATGTACTTCCTGATCTTTCTTTCCCGTCCAATCAGGTGCAGCAAGGGCTTGACCATTGGTTTTCTCACCAAGGTAACCAAGTGTTTTTGGATAGCAGTCAAGGACTCATCAATTACCTGAAGATCTTCTTTGCTCATCGCTGCTCCAAACAAGCCTCTGGCAACCACATTCATGGTAAGCTCCATCATTTCCTTAGCCAACAAAATTTTCTTTCCGCTGCCTACAGACACTTGAAGATGACTCATAAATTCATCCGTTTCTGTCAGCATGATCTCGGTCAACTGCTGCAGCTTCTGCTTGTGAAAACCCGGCTGCAATAACCTTCGCTGCTTCCGCCAATAGGCACCATCCACAGTCAGCAATCCATGACCGATGTAGGGTGTGAAGTCTGTGACAATTTTAGACTTCATATAATTCTTGTGGTTCTTTTGTAAAATATGCCTGGCAACCTCGGGTCGGTCGGTCAGGTACATTCGATTATTGCCCAAGGAGATTTCACAAATCCCCTCCTTCTCTCTGATATAGGTATCCATAAATGGAATCGGATTTTTCGCAAACTTGCGCATACTGGCAAGTATTCGTACTATAGGGATTCGCTTGGCCGTTTTGAGTTCTGACATTCTTTCGATTTATTCAAGGTCAATTGGTGCTACACATCGATCAAGCAATGAATTACCTGACATCACGAGGTCCAAAAAGCAAGACTTGAAGTTACGTAAACTACTCTTACTTTCGTTTCCCTTTCAGCTGCTATTTATGCTTGCCCTGAACCTCGTCCCTGGTCTCGTAACCAGTCTGTATACCGATCGAATCTTTCAATCGATCGCTGGCTTTCTCCGCTCGGTCTCAGGAAAAACAACTTTCCCCATCGGGCAATTTGTCTTCTACTTTTTGCTCCTCCTTTTGCTGGCAATCATAATGATCAGTGCTCACAAAGAATCAAAGAAGAAACAATCAAAAACAAGGACTGTTTGGGAAACCACAAAAAATGTGGTGGCCTATCTTGCTGTGATCTATTTTGCCCTCCTACTCCTTTGGGGCATCAATTATGCCCAGTACCCGATCGAGAAAAAATTAGGTCTTGATTATGCATCAAAATACAGCCAGCGCGAACTAGAGGAGCTTACGGACGAGTTGATCACGAAAACCAATGCTATTCGCCATCTTGTAGAGGAAACAGCAGATACAGTTTTTACCACCGGCTACAGCAACCAGCAACTGTTTTCAGCGTCTGTCAAAGCCTTGCAATCAATGCCTAGTCCCTACGATCAGTTCCAATATCACACGCCCTCTGTCAAGGCTGTAAAGATCCCGCAATTAATGTCCTTCTTCGGAGTCGCAGGCATCTACTTCCCCTTTACCGGAGAAGCCAATGTCAATACCGACATCCCCGATGTTTTGATGCCTTCGACAGCTTGTCACGAGATGGCGCATCAAATGGGCATCGCCGAGGAAGGAGAAGCAAACTACCTCGCATACATCGCCTGCACCAATTATGATGATCCAGCCTTCCAATACTCTGGCTACTATCTCGCCCTGCACTATTGTATGCGGGGATTGTATAAAATGGACTCCATCTCCTACAAAAAAAGAAAAAAACAATGTCATCCCGGCATCCGAAGAGACGCCAGACACTTACAGCGCTTTTGGAAAAAATACGAAAACCCAATTGAGCCGTGGACGGATAAATTCTACGATTATTTCCTAAAGGCCAATCAGCAAAAGAAGGGAATTGAGAGTTATAGTGGCGTAGTTGCCCTGATTTTGGCCGACAAACGTCGCCAAATGAGGCCATAATACCTAGGGATTAACATCCTATAACGCATATACCTTGAAGAAAATGCCTTAACTTTGCAGTACATTTTAAGTTTATCGAAAGAAAGACAATGAAACAGTTTACCATACTTCTGGCCGCTGCCATACTCTCTTGCTTTGTCATGAGTTGCGGCAATACCGGTGGAGAAACCGCAACTGCTAAAACAGACAGCAGCGTAAGTACCAAAACCGAGCTTAGCTCAAAGGCCAAAAAAGCAGTCGACCAAAGAAAGACTGATCTAAAATCGCAGCAAAACAAGAACACAAAATCCAAGGCAGCAGCTGAGGGTGGTGGAAATGTAGACTGGGTTTCCGTAACTGACCTGGAGGCCAAAATGAAGGAAGAGCCTAGACCCGTGATGGTAGACCTATATACAGACTGGTGTGGCTGGTGCAAGAAGATGGACAAAGCGACCTTCCAACATCCGAAGATAGCGGAGTATATGAACAAGAATTTCTACGCGGTTAAGTTTGACGCAGAAACCAAAGACAATTTGAAATTCAAAGGAGCGGATTACAAATTTGTGCCTGCTGGAAGAAAAGGCTACAACGAACTAGCCCACAAATGGGGCAACAGAAATGGCCGTATGGGTTACCCAACAATCGCCTTTCTAGACAAGAACCTCGACCGCATCGAAGCCATCTCCGGCTTCAAGCAAGCTGCTGACTTCGACGCTTTGTTGAAATTCTTTGGTGAAGATCATTACAAGGATCAGAAGTTCAATGAGTTCGCTGCCAACTATACGAGCGAAATTCCAAAGCAGGCACCACCGACCAATCGTCGTCGTACCAATGCGGGAAACAAGAATATCAAAGTCCAGCAAAACGGACAAAAAATTGATGTGCAGAAGCTACTTGAACAGCAAAGAGCAAAAGGCGGAAGCTAGTCCAAAATTAGCGGAGTCAATAAAAGACCCCAAGAGTCAAAATCAAATTTGACTCTTGGGGTCTTCTTTTTTATGGGCTATATTGCAGCCGGATTCGTTCTTTCACACAGATACTAGCTGGCAAAGGTATTTTTTTGATCAACCTAAGTCAATTCAATGAGATTCATTACTGTAGTTTACCTACTACTTTGCTATTCCCTTTGCCATGCCCAAATCGATAAAAAAAACATAACCATCATACGCGATCAGTGGGGTGTACCGCATATTCATGGTACCACCGATGCTGAGGCTGCCTATGGCCTCGCCTGGGCGGAGGCAGAAGACTGCTTCCCGATCATGCAGGAAACACTCCTGGCAACCAAGGGTAAATTAGCTAGCGTGAAGGGAAAAGACGGAGCCATCAGAGATTTCATTGCCTTTCTAATAGATACCGAAGGGGCCGTTGAGAGCCAAATTGAAGGGGCTATTTCGCCTGAGTTCCAGAAGGTCTGCGAGGCCTACTTACAAGGCATTAATGACTATGCTGCCAGCCATCCCAAGGAAGTCTATCGAAAAGACATCTTCCCGGTTGATATCAATGATCTCATGGAAGGTTATGTACTGTCGCTGACCTTCATGACCAATGTGCAGTACGATCTCATTCGAATCTTCGAAAGCTTGTTTACAGATGAGCACAATCCGCTAGCAACAGGTTCAAATGGTATAGCCTTAAGCAGCAACAAGACCAAGAACGGAGACACCTATCTCATCGCCAATTCACATCAGCCGCTCGAAGGACCCTATTCCTGGTACGAAGCACATGTCGTCAGCGATGAAGGTTGGAACATGCTCGGTGGTACTTTCCCCAGTGCTCCATGCATTTTTGTCGGTACCAATCCAAATCTCTCCTGGACACATACCGTCAACTATCCAGACTTCACGGATGTCTATCAACTGGAAATGCACCCAAAAAACAAGCTGCAGTACAAATATGATGGTGAATGGAAAACACTAAAAGAGAGAAAACATACCAGTAAAGTGAAGCTTGGACCTGTGCGCATTCCTGTCACAAAGAAATTCTATTGGAGTGAATATGGCCCTACAGTCAAAAACAAAAACGGCTTCTATGCCATCAGATTCCCAGCTCGCTGGTCAATCGGTGCGGCTGAGCAATGGTTCAAAATGAACAAGGCAAATAACAAGCAGGAATTCATGGAAGCAGTGGAAACGCAGGGCTTACCGGGTCTCAACATCATCTACGCTGATAAGGAAGACAATATCTTCTTCCTCGCCAACGGCCTCTTCCCAGAACGCGACCCATCCTACGATTGGCAGCAAGTACTTCCAGGAAATACCTCCACAACAAAGTGGGAGCCTAACTTCATGCCCCTGGACAGCCTCGTCTACATCAGCAATCCCAAAAGTGGCTATGTCTTCAATTCCAATAATACACCCTTCAATTGTACCGGACCTGAAGAAAATCCTAATCCTGATGATTATCCACAGACCATCGGATACCTAAAAGAAAACACTGCACGTTCTCTTCGCTTTCAGGAGCTGATGGCTAAGTACGATAAAATGTCTTATCAAGACCTTAAGGATGTGAAGTATGACCTGCGCTACCCAGAGGTATTGTCAACGCGAACGCTGCAAAATATGGATGTACTTTTCAAGCTCAGCAAAGAGAAGTATCCTGACCTTGCCGGCGCTATTGATGCTTTAAGCAAATGGAACTTCAGTACTGATGTCGATAACAAACAAGCTGCACTCTTTACCGTCTCGCTGCAATACCTGCTTAAATATATGTTCAAGCGTGGCACCATTGATCAAAACAATACCCTGGATGAATCTGTCTATGTGGATGCTTTGCGATTCGCAAGAAAGCATCTCTTAAAACACTTTGGCAAGCTAGAAATAGAGCTGGGTAAAGTGCAGGTCCATAAACGAGGTGATGTCGAATTGGGTATTTGGGGTGCACCCGAAATCCTTTCTGCAATGTACACCATGCCAGGCAAGAAAGGCAAATTCGAATCCTTCTCCGGCGATTCTTATATCCTGATGGTCCAGTTTACGGAGGAAGGACCAATCATAGAAACCGTCAATTGCTTTGGTGCCTCTTCCAGAGAAGACAGTCCGCATTACACAGACCAGATGCAAATGTTTGTCAATCAAGAACTCAAACCGATGACACTTGACTGGAAGGAGGTGCAAAAGAATGCCAAACGCCAATACCATCCAGGTGAATAAAAAATGCCGATCACTGGCTTCTGTAAACGGATGTTTCCTGTCACAGGAGCCAGCAATCGGCCAAATATCAATCGGTATTCTGTCTAACTTATTCTACGTATCGATTCACCAATCGAACCATCAGATCATTAAGGAACTCTACCTCATATCCTGCAGTCGTTGGATCGATATGATCGTTTCCAATACCACTGTGATCAGTAATGAAGGAGTATGTACCATTGGTTGCCATTGCGCTAAATCGCATTAGGTATTCTGTTTCTTTATTGATTCCGCTCGCGGTTACAGGAATCACTTTGATTCCTTTTCGCGAACCTTCCTCAATCACCAATCGCATCTGATTTTTGATACAGTCATTGCTATGCGGTGGCGCATCCAAAATCAAGAATAGGATTCGTGCTCTCGCGCTCTCTGCCCATGTCTGACCCACAATCGCATCCTGCATCGCAATGTGTACAGCCTCAGGGAAATCGCCTCCACCTTGTGCTGACTGAGAATCAATAAATGCTTCAACTGTAGCAATACTTGGATCAAGTGGTGTATTTACACTTAGGTAAGCATCACCATAATCACGATAGAAAACTGATCCAAATCGGAAATCAACATCAGGATTATCAGCCGTTACACGAGAGAAAATATCGTTTACTTCCTCTTTGATGTATTCCAACTCATCTCCCATCGATCCCGTAGCGTCAAAAGCAATCATAATGTCTGCAGCAGTAGGAGCTGCAACCGCCACTGGTACAGAAGCCTCGTTCAGTCCTTCATTCACAAATAGCGGATTCTCAATCATGATCGTGGCATCATTCGCAAAAATCAAGACTGTCAATTCTCCATCAACATCGTCATTATAGGCATTGGCAAATAGTTCTGCCTTACCTTGATTGTCAGTACGTGCTCGCCAAATAGCCTCCGTAGGGGTGGTCAACCAAACACGAGCATCCACCAAAGCAGCACCCGTCTCATCGACCAATGAAACCGTAATTCTATCCTGTGGGCTCATTTCCCAGTTATCTGCATACTCTGAGAAGGTGGCAGCATCTGCCATCCATCCATCCCAATCATCCAGGTCATGCACCTCTCCAGCAGTCAAAGTACCTGGCGTTCCTCCACTATAAACTGTAGAAGGCTCAGATGGACCTGAAGTACCTCCAGTAACGCCCGATCCACCAGTTCCACTATAATCACCAGAGGGGCCACTAGGGCCGGATGGACCTGAAGAGCCCAAAGGACCTGATGGACCTGATGGACCTGATGGACCTGATGGACTAGTTGGCCCCGAAG
>JAHDDV010000500.1 GCA_020629205.1 Chitinophagales bacterium
AGAACTTACCTTCAGCTCCCCTCTGTTGAGCTGCACAAGTTCGCGAATCAAGACCAGACCTAATCCGGTTCCTTGTTCCTCTTGACCAGTTGCACTGCCATTTCGGTTAAGCGAAAAGAGCTGAGAAAGTTGCTCCGTATCCATACCTTTACCTTTGTCGATTATACAAACTTGCACTTGTTCATCAGCTAATTTGGCGGAGATGTGGACGGTAGTATCCTGATCCGAGAACTTAATGGCATTGCTGATCAAATTGCGCAGAATGGTTTTGAAGCTGGACTCATCTGCAAGGATACTTAGGCCGGTATCGATATCGCTTTGAAGATCGATATTCTTTAGGCTGGCAAGATGTTCAAACATCATACAGCTTTCCATCACCAGACTTTTGAGATTTAGCTGCTCTGGACGATATGGAATCACTCCCTGTTGAAGAAGCGCCCAGTTTAGCAGATTGTCTAGTAGATTATTGAGTCTCTTTGCAGTAGAATCCACACGTTCTGAAAGCCTCATCATTTGCTCCTTTTCGCCTTTTTTGAGGCAAAGATTCATCTCCCTGCCCACCCCTTCCAGAGCAATGATGGGGCTGCGAATATTATTGGCAATAATGGTAAAAAATTTGTCTTTAGTATCATTGAGTTCCTTCAGTTGTCGATTTTGCGCAGTGATCTTTTCCCCCAACTGCAACTTATTTTTGAGCATCTCATTTTCACGCTCTTTTCGTTCCGTCGCAAACTTAACTTGCAGTCTTGACATTGCCTGACTCTTCTTGAGCTCATTGTAGGCTTGCTCGCACTGCGCCCGATCTCTCAAGCATTCATAGGCAGCAGGATAGTTTTCAACAGCCAGGTGGACTTTTTCCAAAAGGCTGAGTATCTCAATGCCCATAAGGTGGTTGTTTTCATCCCTGAGTTCAAGTGCTTTGTGTAGAATTTGCCCGGCTTCCTTCCAGCGACTTAAAGCAATGAAGCTCTCCCCCATCTTCTGATAAGTCGCAATATGCTGTATGCGATCTTCTGCAAGTGTTGGGCCTGCATCCAAAGCCAAACCTGATTGTATGCATTTTTCGTACTGGCCGTTGAGGTAGTGTAGTTCCATCCAGGAGTAGTCGATTTCCAATTGGTTGTGCACATTTGCCAATTGATTGTTGTACAATTGAGCCTCCTCAAGATGGCTGCTCGCTTCCTCCAAGCGTGCATCTCCGGCACAGATGGAATAGCACCTAAGATGTGCATTGACAATGTGTTGTAGTAGTCCAGCTTGCCTGGCGATCTGCAATGCTTCCCCGACCATGCTGTAAGCTGTATCGTAATCCTCGCTCATCGCGTAGTACACCGCTAAGTTTGCCAAGCAGGTACTTAGCAAGCTATTGTGTTCGCTCTCTCTTGCAAAGGCTACTGCTTTGAGTTGCCAATCCACTACCGCCTGTCGATCTTCAAAATTGTAGGTTTGACTAATATGATTGCAAATACCTGCGCTCTGTCGTACCAGATCATTTGCTTTGGCTTTGTCTAGTAAATCATGAAAACCTTGTCGGGCTTCGGAGCGAAAACCGAGATGGTGCTTTGCGGAATAAAGCGCACGGCCCGCTCTAATCTGTTCTTTGACCGAACCCTGCCTAAGGGCGAGGTCATACCAAATGGCTGCGCTTTCTTCAGCCTTATTCATATCAAGGGATCTCCATAGCAGGGAAATTTTGCCAAGCAAGGGCAGTCGTTCAGACAATGGGCTTGCCTCTATTGCTACCTCAATTTCTCTGATTTGCTCTTTTATGTTTCCATGGCTGTTGTTCATTGCTGTGGCTGCTTTGCTCATGGCTTGGGGCACTCACAAGGTTTCCCGTACAATTCAAATGAATGGGCTCGATATCATGTTCTTTTATAGAAGCAATCGGAGGTCCATGTAGATGGGTTGTTCTTGATGTATTGGGCAATATCGAGTACAGAACCATCTATACGAATGATCCGTTCCCAGTAGTTTCGTAGCCAAAGACGCCCTTCGTATTGTGGCCAATCCTTGTCCCTGATACCCCGAATGTACTTAACTGTTGTAAGAGACTTGAACGCCCCAATAATCTCTCCAAGGAAGGGATTCTTTGTATTGGGCTCCAACTCCAAGCGCGCATGATCAGTCCAATATCGATTATTTCCTGTGATTTCAATAATGGCATGAAAGTGATTGGGCATGATTACATACTCATGCAAGCGAATTGTCTTGAATCGGTTTAGAAGTTGACACCACTCATGACCGACCATCAGCCCAGCAGGACTCATGATCATCTTTTCATCCTCAATTTCTCCGAACAAACAGAGGCCCTTATTGCAATACAAAGTCACAAAATACAGCCCATTCCAGCTGTAATCGTAACCTTTCAACCGAATTGATTTCCTTCGATGTCTCCTGGTTTTTCTTTTCCCCATACTTTGTGATTGTAAAGGGATGCTACTCAAATCTAATCCATTTTGTAGGTACCTACAAGGATTGGTTGGGATAGTTTGCTATGAACTGATGAACGGCATGCTAGTCTGTACATTTCAAACGATCTGGGTCATGATGAGAGGCACAAGAGGCAACCACAAGGGGTGCCCCTACATTTGGAGTTTTGAAGGGCTTATCTAAACTATGTAGGAAATGATGTTATCTTGTTTTGTAAGGATAGCATTTTTCGCCCATGGCATGAGGCACCCACAAGGGGTGCCCGTACTTTTCAAACGATCGGGCTGTGGGTGAGAGGCACCCACAAGGGGTGCCCGTACATTTGGAGTTTTGAAGTCTTGTCCAGATACGCTAGAAATGACGGATCATTCTGCCGACAATTCTAGTACATAGAACCAGGTACAGGCACCCCTTGTGGGTGCCTCGGTGGAGCGGAGCAGACGAGTAGCTATCTGAAAAGTCTGTTGAATGTACAAGATGTCCCGCGCCCAAACACCCTCGCCAAAAAGCCCCGTGTGAAGCGGAACCTTAGCCTGGATGGGGTGGCGGAAGCCAGCCGGGTGCTGAGTA
>JAHDDV010000501.1 GCA_020629205.1 Chitinophagales bacterium
GTCTCTCCTATCGTCGAGCCACCACAGGCTGGCACTCACTACGCTATCCAGGCACCTCATACCGTTTCGCCCGGGGCTCCATTTCACCGTCCGTCGATCGCGGGAGATTCGCTCAATTGGCCCTGGTTCGAACTAGCTCTTGCCTGGTACCCCGGGCACAAAGTGCTGTTCTCGGGAATGCCATTCATCAGTCACCAGTAACCGGCAACCTCGAGGTTTAGCGACATATCAATGTCGCAGCGCGGAGCTAGCAATTCAAATCTCATATACTGCCAGCGCGGCTGGTTCTGGTCCTATCGACGGCTTGGCAAGTGATTGATCGATTATTGGCGATGGGGAAGACGTTCGAGCGCGGTAGCTGATTCCGGGTAGTGGAGCGGCTTGAGACTTTGCTGGCGACATTGATAGGTCGCCGAACCTCAGAGCAACCTAATGCTTTTCCGTCACCAGTCACCAAGATCTAAATTTTTTAGCTAAATAAGTGGCATTAATTATGTACATTTAGCAGGTCTACCAAGACTGCTATTATAGGAACAATGTACAAAGCTACCCCGCTATGACAGATCAGGAACTATACGACAAACTCGCCGAAGCGATCGTGTGGCGAAAGGTGATTATCTTCAAATACAAAGGCGAAAAACGCATCGCAGAGCCTTTCAAGATAGGCATATTGCGAAGAAACAACCGCATTTACCTGGAAGCATGGCAGCTGGCCGGATATTCAAAATCCGGCAAACTACCGCCTTGGAGATTGTATCGAATTGAGCGGATAAAAGCGCTGGAAGTCACAGACATAGAAGCAGCTAGCTACCGCCCAGGCTACAAACCAACTGACCTTAGAATGTCGGAAATTGCATACGCACATCAGCCGGAAGTTGCGCTAAGCAGCAGCTAGTGCTCAAGACACTAGGTCCCAGGGCACTAGGCCTTGCATTCTACATTTGTTTTTTGCGCTTACGTCTATAGAAGATTGCAGCCAAGCCCCCAAGACCAATCAGAATAAAAGGCCAGGCATAAGTTAAGATGACCACAAAGTCCAGGAAGCCATGCCAGCCGTTTACGAAGGCACGTTTCAGCTTGCCAGCAAAACCAAAATACCCCGCCCTTGACTGATAGAAATGCAAGGTCAGGGTGCTCACACTTGTTCGATTCACCAGAGACTTCAATCGACTCTCGGTAGATTCGATCTCTTCACGGATTGACTTTAGCTCCCGCTCTACGGAGATCAATTCTTTGATAGTACCGGCTTTTCCCAGCAAATCAATATAGCGGGCTTCCAGTTCCTTTCTCACCCGCAAACGAGCCTCCACATCTACAAATTCAGAAGTAACATCCTGAACCCTGATGTTCTTGGAGTCCACCTTGTCTATCACCTCCATCAGCGACTCGACAAGAATCTGAAAATCCCCAGTAGGCACCTTGATCGAAATTCGCTGCTGAACTCGATCTCTGCGGCTAGATACATTGTCTGTGTGAATTGTTGCATTCAACTTTGCACACACCGCCTTAATTTCCTTGTCTGTTTGTGTGAGATCATCCGTCTGAAAGTGTATGTCCCCTTCGCGAATGATCTTTCGCTGATCTGTTTCCACCACTGCATCGGGTTCTCGATCGCTCGACTGATCAGTTTCTTGCACTACCATTTCTTTGGCGGCTGAATTAGTCACTGCTTGCTCCCGATTAGCCATAGACTTTCCAAGGCTCGATGGCCCTTCGCTCCTGCAGCTACTGGTCACGAGAACGAGTAATAACAGCACCAATGCTCCTTTGAATCCTTCCATAGTATTTGTCTTTACTATTGCAGTGTAGAACAGGGCGATTTGGAACAGTTAATTTGCGTTAAGTATCGTTAAGCGAATGTAAAATTAATCTCGACCAATCATCGAAGTAATGTTACATTGCCCTTATACTGCACTGCCTCTTCTCCTTCGAATTGCACAAGAGCATGATACACATAGACACCGATAGCCTGCAATTCTCCTTTGAAAGACCCATCCCATCTTTGATTCACATCGCTTGTCCCAAACACTTGCTTCCCCCACCGATCGAAGAGGCTCAATTCATAGCTTTCAACAGTGCCCAAAGGCAAAAGGCCAAAGCCATCATTCATACCATCCCCATTGGGCGAGAAGGCATTAGGGAAGATAACCTTTGGATCAATCGGAGGTATATAGTAAACGGTTAAATCGTCAGTTTCTGTACAACCGCTTGCATCCATGGCCACGAGTGCAAAGTTATTTTCTCCCAAAACGAGTTCAGCAATCGGGTCCGGACAATTTTCGCAAGTCAATGCCGCACTACTAATCCACTGCAAATCCAATCCGGCAATTTCCAGGTCACTAAAGGCCTCTAACTGCAGTCTCGATTCATCTGTTGTGTCAATGTCCGGCTGAATCTCTAAGATCCAGGTTTCCGGGGCTTCTAGAATCCCCTCCAAATACACGAGGCAGTTGTTTTGATCCATCACCGTGACTTCGAAGCTTCCTGACTGCAGCTCTTCAAATAGATTAGAGGTTTGGAAATCTGAGCCATTGAGCGAGTAGGTGAAGGGCCCTAGTCCGTCTACAGCGATTACTTCGATTTGCCCATCATCTTCTCCGGCACAGCTTGGCGAAATACTTTCAAAGGTCGCATCCAATGCTATCCCCTCCACCGTCACCGTAACAATAGAATCACAACCAAGGCTATTGGTATAAACAAATTCCTGACTTGAGCCTGCAAACAACTCTTCCCCTTCAAATTCTACGGTTGCTCCATCGCAGAGCTCCAGATTGGTAGTGCTTTGAGAAGTCACTAGTTCCAGTACAGTTACAGTAAGGATCGAATCACAACTATTGGCTGCTGAATAGCTGAACACCTGTTCTTCTCCTGCCAGCATGGAGACACCATCAAAATCGATCGTCGCACCAGCACAAGCTTCTATTTCCACCGAACCGCTGTAAGACTCAGCCTCCACAACAGTCACAGTAACCGTCGAATCACAAGAATTAACCGCGGTAT
>JAHDDV010000502.1 GCA_020629205.1 Chitinophagales bacterium
TCGTCTAAATTGGTGGCGGCTGGAGAGTCGAGCCTCTCATAAGAGCGGAACAGCTCCCTATGCAGGATCAAGATTAACCTTGAAAGAAATCTCTGCCTTGAGCGCATGAAAGACTTTCAGTATGGTGTCAATGGTAGCAGAGTTTGCACCATTTTCCAATTTAGATATCTGTGCTTTCTTTACTCCAATTAGATCACCCAGCTGACTTTGCGAGAGCTTTCTTTCCAAACGTGTTTTACGGATCATTCTGCCTAGGATCTCCATACTTAGTTCGTACTCGTATTGCTCTCGTTCTTTGCTACCTTTCTCCCCCACAAACTCGTTCTTCATCTCATCAAGTGAGTAGGTCTTTAGTTTATTGTTCATTTTTCTTGTCATCTTTGGAGATACCTAAGTTTAAGCTTTTGGGCCTTTTCAATTTCTTGCTGAGGAACCTTTGATGTTTTCTCCACAAAACCGCTTGTTGCGACCACGAGTGTATGCTCAGGAGAATCCTTATCCCAGAATGCCAACAATCTGATCTGCTTGTTTTGAAATCTGGTACGAAACTCCCAGATGTCTCCCTGGAGTTTCTTGAAGAGTCTTGGGTCTCGCTCAATTTCTACCAATTCTATATTTCGGAAGACTTTAGCGGCTTCTTTACTGCTTAGAGTCTTTATGAAAGCACGAGCTTCCTCGAGAAAAATTGTCTGGAATTGCCTCGGCAAAATAATTTGTTTGACAACAAATCTAAACTAAAGTTTCCAACTTTATAAACTTTTCACTTGCTAACTGCTTCTCTAAATTCATCGCGCACATTCTTGCTTCGTAATGCTCATCGCTTCAATAGTTCCATCACGCAAGCTAATTAGGATTCAGACTTGACCGGAGGTCAAGCTGGGCCAGAGACGTTGAGCCTAAGAGGTGCCTGGTTATCGCACATATTTTGTAGAGACGCATTGCATGCGTCTGAAATGGGCGGCTCACAGTAATTCCGCCAGGGTCACATCCAAACAAGTGCCAAACACAAGTCCACCACGCCCGAAAGACGGTGATGCATAGCCGTGGGCGAAGCGGAACGAAGTGCTCAGATAGCGTGGTGAGTGCCAGAGTCGGGCTGGCTCGGAACGCAGTGGAGAGACAGACTGACTCCGGCACGAACAGCTAGCTGAGTGCTGAGTATTAGCGTAGCACACGTAGGTCGCTGCGACGAGCCTATCAGCTGTGCTCCAAAAAAGAACTTGTGTATTGTTTATTGTTGATCGTGTATTATGTTAACCCACAATACACAATACACAATACACAATACACAATACACAATACACAATACATAAAAATATCCCCAAGCCCAAATACTTATATTTGCACAACCCCCGGCTGTGTGGCGGCAGCTGAAATTTCACCAAAAGAAATAAATTATGAAAGCACTTATGACTATTACTGGCTTGCTTCTGCTTAGCATCTTTGTGATGGCACAAGAGGAGACCATGCTGCATCAGGCAGATGATAACTACTTCGGTGAGCAGGTGCAAAATTATGTAGACAAAGAACTGCGGGTGATTTGTCTTTCAAAGCCTTTGCTTCGTTATGGCTACCACGGATTTGTATTGGATCCGAGTTTGAATCTTCGGGACTCGATCAATATCTATGCATGTTGTGATGGGGCAGCGGCACCGCGATACGATATGCTGTACAGTAAGACTTTTACCGTTCTGGATGTGCTGAGCGATACGGAGGAGCCGGAAGAACTGGGTAAGTATGGAGATCGCTATTTCTTGAAACTGCTAGCCAATCACAATAGCGATACCTTGTACTACGAATATTTCACCAACTACGAGACCTCTTTCCCATTTGTGCTGCTTGATTATGAGGCGGCCTTGAAGGAACGGTATACGGATTTGCAGTATATGGTTCGGGGTAAGAATTGGGTGATTCCGAATATGCCCATGGAGGACTATCGTACTGCACAGCCTGTTAGTTTTCAGGCCGGATCGATGTGGACTTGCAAAGGAATTACAACGGACACTTACAATTGTCGGCCTTCTTTAATTTTGGAAAACGATAAGGGGGAACAGATTGTGATGGATGTGAAAATTGAACAGGCGATGGATGCTTCTTTGTTCTTGACCAAGGAGCAGGCAGCTGAATATCGTGGGAAGTGGGGAGATGAAGTTTTTAAGATGATATTGGATCGTCAGGTGAATAAGGGATTTACGGAGGAGATGGTACGATTGAGTTTGGGAGATCCGGACTATGTGGAAAGCAAAGATGGAAAGGTTCTTTGGACTTATAGGGGAAACCAAATTGCCTTTGAAGGCGGCAAAGTGGCGCAGGTAGAGTAGATTGATTCTTGTTCGTAAAAAAAAGAGAAAAATTGTCTGAAGCGCTGATTGTATTCGTCAAAAACCCTGAGCTGGGAAAGGTAAAGACCCGACTGGCTAAAGATGCAGGGGAGGAAAAGGCATTGGAAGTGTATCTGGAACTGCTGAGGCATACGCGAGAGATCGTGCTGGACCTGGATTGTGATCGGAGGTTGCACTATAGTTCGGAGATTCCCGCCTCAGATGATTGGTCTCTGAGCTGGTTTGATAAGTTTCTGCAAGTGGAGGGAGATCTGGGGCAACGTATGGAGCGCGCCTTTGAGCAGGCTTTTCAGGAGGCTTATAACAAGGTAATCATCATTGGTAGTGATTGTGCGGATCTATCGACGGCCTTGATTCAGGAAGCCTTTGAGGGATTAGCGGATCACGATTTTGTGATTGGTCCGGCAAAGGATGGTGGTTATTATCTGTTGGGAATGCAAAGATTGGAGAGGAGTTTGTTTCAAAACAAGGATTGGAGTACAGCCTCTCTATATGGGCAGACCCTTGAGGATTTTGAACGATTGGAAGCCAGCTACCTGCAATTGCCGGTCTTGAGTGACATCGATTACTATCAGGATTATCTGGATCACAAGGCGAGAAGGTCCTAGTGCTGCGTAAACAAAGTTCGTGACACCTTTTAGGAGCTTATCTTTTTGT
>JAHDDV010000503.1 GCA_020629205.1 Chitinophagales bacterium
TTGATCCTTGCACCAGTATCGTTCTTCCAAAATCTAGCATTTCCCCCGTGAATGTCAGCTCTTTATCCATTGATCTTGTTTTCTTCCGGCAAGTGTTCAAACAAAGCCCATCCATGCATCTCTTTTGCTATTTTGTGACAAATAACCAGTAGACGAGAAATACATGAAAAACACATTATCAAACATTGTCATATTTTTCTGTGTTTTGATTTTCGTGACCACCAATTGTCGCGCAAATTCAATCATCGGAACAAAATTGACAGCGGGCACTCCCAGCCTGGACGAACATTTCCAGCACTACGAAATCTACCAAATCAATCTGGATGAACTGTTTAGCCAATTACAAAGTCCCGACTTTAACAATCGACTTCAACTGCAATTAGGCAGCGTGCATGATTGGGACATGACACTCCTGGAAAACAATCTTCATGCACGCAGCTTTCGAAGCTACAAAATGGCTAATCTAAGCAACAAGACTGCAGTGCCCAAAACTGAAATTCTAAACTTCAGCGGATTTATTCAAGGGGAAGTAAAGGGCATCCGATTGACTGTTTCCAAGGACCTCATTGCAGGATTTGTCACCGCTAATGGGGAACGTATTCATCTTGATCCTCTGAAATACTATGATGCACAAGCAGAAGCCAATCAATTCGTCGTCTACAAAATCACCGATGTGATCGACACCGGGGACCATTTCTGCGGCATCACTGATAAATATAGTTCCGCTGTCTTGCCGGAAGTCTCCGAAATGAGAAGGCTTGACAACAGAACGGGAGAAACGGAATGTCGCAAACTAGAATTTGCCATGGCAGCAGACAACAGCATGTTAAATCAGTTTGGAACAGTGGCTGCTGTAGAATCCTACCTCACTTCCATCATGAACATGGTAGAAGGGGATTTCACAAACCCAAACGCCTTTCAATACGATATCAATTTTGAGATAGTGGAAATCATCGTCATTACCGGTGCTACAAACCCGTGGCCTACCACCAATCTTGGTACTGCCAGCATCTGCGCTAATGATGTGCTTACCGAATTTGGTAGTTGGGCTCCTGGAGGTTTCACAGCGAATTACGACTTAGCGCAAATCTGGACCGCACAGGATATCGACAATTGTGCGTCCCCACCTGGTACCGGTGTAGTCGGACTAGCTTATTCTGGCACACAAAACATCTGTAGTAGCTTCTCCGGATACAGCTTGATCGAGTATTTCTCCACCAACAGTAGCACTATGCGTGAAACAACATCACATGAGCTAGGTCACAACTTCGGTTGTCCACATACAGATCCTGCTGGTGCAAATATCATGGAACCTTTTGTAAATAGTGCGGCCGTGGACTTCTCTCCTACTTCCCAACTTTGGGGAGATGCCCAATTGTTCAATTCCTCTTGCCTGTCCTCTTGCTTCTGTATCGAAGTTTCACAGGCAGTACCTGTAAACTGCTCTGCCGATGGTAGCACTTATGATCTCCAGCTTAGCATCGAGCATGACAACACCGCCGGAAATTTTACGGTGGAAGCAGGAGGAATCAGCTCCTCTCAAGCATATGGCACCAATCCGCAAACCGTGACACTATCAGGCGTACCAGTCGGTACCACCACAGTTACTGCAACAGATGATGGCGATGGCAGCTGCACCTTCAGTGCAGATGTTTATCTACCAAGCCTTCCTGCCCCAGCCACTATTGCAACAGAATATTGCGAGGGCGCAGCGGATGTCAATCTAAGTGCTACACCACCTGTACAGTACGGCTCCATCATTCTCGATCTTGACGATGACGGATATGCAGCCTCAGAACAAGCCGCACAAATCATAGATAAAGACGGAAATGTAGTCTATGACTACCCAAGAGGCTCCTTCAACGGAGCTGGCACGGGTACAACAAGCAACACAACTTTCGTAAGTGGACCGTTAAATTTGGAATTTGCTCCCTATACTGTAATCGTAGGAGATAGCTACGGCGACGGCCTGCAGGCACAAACCTGCTTTGGCGGCGGAGAAGCTGAAGGCAGCTACGAAGTACGAGATGGGCAGGGCAACATCATCTTTAGTGGCACCTTGGTAGCAACAAATTGCGACGGAAATGATGCCATGTCAAATCTACATACCTTTATACCTGCTGTCGACTCCAGCTTTGGTGGTAACTATACGGGTACTGCAGTCACCGATGCTACTGCGGATGACGGACTGGCCGTCTTCTCTCCAGCCGCCGCAGGTATTGGCCAGCACAGCATTTTCTATAGCGTAGAAAGTGATCTGACTGATGGTGGCTTTGGAATAGAAGCTGATCTGGATTTGGGCTGTTACAATGAAGAAATTGTGGTAAATATTTATGCCCGGCCAGTATTAACACCTACTTCCACATGCAATCCCGATGGTAGCTACAATGTGACGATTGCAGCTCAGCTTGGCACCTGGAATGGCATCCTAAGCGGTGCCGATGCCAGCTTCTCAATTGTGACAAACGCTGGTACATTGGGTGCCAGCACAATTTCAGCCGACGGCAACATTGTAGTGAGCAACATCCCAGCCGGGACCAATCTCTCCTTATTGGTGGGAACAGGGACACAAAATGGTGGATGTTCTTCTTCTTTGCTATTCGGTGATCCACAATGTGACCCATGTACTACAGAAATCCCATGTAATGGTTTGGACGATGATTGTGATCCTTTGACACTGGATGAGCCAGACGTCGATATGGATGGGGTCAGTGTTTGTAATGGAGACTGCGACGATAATGACCCTACTAGATTCCCAGGCAATACAGAGATCCCATGTAACGGCATCGATGATGACTGTAACATCCTCACTGTCGATGAACCGGATGTTGATATGGATGGTATTAGCACCTGTAATGGAGATTGCGACGACAATGACCCACTCATTGGTGCCCCGGGAGATCCCTGTAATGACGGGGATGCCTGTACGATAAATGATGTACTGACCGCAGCTTGTACTTGCGCTGGAACTGTCTCTGATGCGGATGCCGATGG
>JAHDDV010000068.1 GCA_020629205.1 Chitinophagales bacterium
CCTTGTCACAGGTCTGATCACAGAGCGCGGCATTTGTCAGGCAAAGGAGTCTGATTTGCTTCGGCTTTTTCCTGAACATGCCTAGTGCTGCGTAAACAATACCCTTTTTTGGAGCCCAGCAATATAGGTCGCTCCACTTATCTACACGTCCTCCGCTAATACTCAGCACTGAGCTAGCTGTTCATGCCGGAGCCAGTCTGTCTCTCCGCTTTGCTACGAGCCAGCCCGACTCTGGCATTCACCACGCTATCTCAGCACTTCGTTCCGCTGCGCCCGCGGCTATTGGGCACCAGCCTTCCACGTGGCAAGCGACGCAATTCGACTCCCTGACCCCGATCACAGGAGATCAGGTGATCCAACCTCCACGCTTCATGATGCTGGCTAGCACCACAGAAAACAGGAAGAAGAAGGCACCAACCAGAATAAAGGCTTGAGCTACCGAATAAGCATCCGTCATCCAACCAACGAATATGGCCAGCGGAGCAAAGGTAGATCGAATGAAGAGACTGCGTATGGAAAGTACGGTTGCCCTCATTTCGGGCTGAGTGTTTTTGTTGATCAGATCCTTCAAGACCGGTGTCGCCACTCCACGACCTATGTAGGCGAGAAAGACAAAGGCGATCCCGAGGAATCCGATACTGAAGCCAGCCCCAAGATAGCTGATGCTTAGAATTGCTACCAGGAGAAGAATGATCCTATACTGACTTATAGAATTACTAATTCGGTGAGCATACCAGGAGCCAATACCGACGACCAGATTCAAGGCCGCCCAAATCACTCCATAAGCAGCCAATGGAAGGTCAACATATTCAAAATAGACCTGTGCCGACCAGGCCATCAACAAGGTAATTGCACCCACAAGCCCTGTCAGTAAAATCAACCAACGAAGACTACCTTTTTCCAGCAGTGATAATCGAATGGTTCGCTTCATATTGGCGAGATGCTCATCGGGCGAAAATCGTCGTGCAATAGGTGGCTCTACGAGGGTCATGGCTACTATCGTACTGACCGCTACAATGCATGCCTGCACAAAATAGGGTAAGTTGAGACTCAGCAAAGCAAGCATACCGCCGAGAATAGCCGCTGTAGCTTCTGCAAAGTTACCGGAAGCACCTAAGCGACCTTCAATTCGAAGATAGTCCTTTTCTTTCCCTTGTGCGGCCAGACTATCATAGAGCAAAGCAGAGTCAGAACCCGAAACAAAAGCAGTGCCGAAGGCCAGAATGACCTCCGCGAGCGCAAAGTACCAAAAGCCTGCCGCCAGCGCATAGATGAACAAACCTATAGTCAACAAGAAGCACCCGAACACAACCGTCCGTTTACGCCCCCAAACGTCTGCCACATAGCCTGAAGGAACCTCCAATGCCACCAGAGCGTAGGAAAATATGGACTTCAGCCACATAAACTCGGAGGTACTGAGTCCGTAGCTGCTGTAGAAGGGAACCACCACTGGCATAAAGAGCATAAACCATGAGGACAGTTTGATGAAGGTCAGCTTAGCGATGTTCGCTTGTAGTGCCCGAGCAGCCATTTAACAAATTAGTATTTATCAATATATCTATTCGCCTGAAAAATCCGATCATAGCCTCGTTTATGTAGGCCAAAGAGCAGAATCGGCAAATATAGTATCTTTGCAGTGCGTTGTGGCAAATATTTTGCCTGCTCAGCAGCAAGGACTTAAAGAAAATCAAACATTGAAATTTAGTGACTTAGGATTTGGGGACGACTTGTTGCAGAGTCTGGATCTCATGGGTTTCGAAACACCCACTCCGATACAAGAAGAAGCGATCCCCTACATTCTGGAAGGACGCGATATTATTGCCTGTGCTCAAACAGGGACAGGAAAGACCGCCGCCTACCTCCTACCGGTCCTTGAGCGTATCAATAGAGAAGGAACCAAGCACACGAGTGCTTTGATCATTGCCCCGACACGTGAGCTGGCCCAGCAAATTGACCAACAAGTGGAAGGATTCGCCTATTTCACGGGTGCCACATCATGCCCTGTCTACGGAGGAGAAAAGTCTTCCTGGGATCAGCAAAAGAATGCTTTAACTCAAGGAGCTGACATCATCATAGCCACTCCAGGTCGATTGATGGCTCACTTGAAATTTGAGTATGTCAAGCTGGATAAACTGGATTATCTGATTCTGGATGAAGCAGATCGAATGCTGGACATGGGTTTCTTCGATGACATCATGAGCATTGTAAGCTACTTGCCTGAGAAGCGGCAGAATTTGCTGTTCTCTGCTACCATGCCTCCTAAAATCCGCACGCTGTCTAAAAAGATGTTGCATAATCCCGCTCAGGTCAGCATCGCCATCTCCAAGCCGGCAGCGGGAATCTTGCAAGCTGCCTATGAGGTTCGAGACGAGTTGAAGGTGCCATTGCTTTGTGATTTGATGAAGAATCACGAAAAACTGGAAAGCATTCTAATCTTCTCTTCGACCAAGAAAAACGTAAAAAACATTGTCAATGGCCTAAAGGCGGGAGGCTATCCCGCCCGAGCTATTAGTTCTGACCTCAATCAGGAAGAGCGAGAGGAAGTCATTAGAGGCTTCAAATCCAAGCGAATACAGATATTGGTGGCCACCGATATCCTGTCCCGTGGCATCGACATTGAATCCATCAGTTTGGTGATCAACTACGATGTACCCCACGATGCAGAGGACTATGTACACCGGATTGGTCGTACAGCTCGCGCAGCTTCTACAGGTGTTGCCCTCACTTTTGTCAATGGTGTTGACAGCCGCAAATTCAAGAGCATCGAATCCTTGATCGAGATGAAGGTAAACCGTGTTCCAGTGCCTTCACATCTTAAACCGGATCAACGATTTGTTTCTTCTTCGGGAAGAAGTCGAGGTAGTTCTTCGCGTGGCGGTGGTAGTCGAGGTGGCAGCGGCGGAGGTCGCTCCAGATCAAATTCGAATCGATCCAGAGATGGCCGAAGTGGCGGCTCATCACGAAACAAGAACAGAACTTACAAGAAGAGAAAGTCGGGATCTGGGTCGAATAAGTCGGGCTCAGGATCGAAGAATTCCGGGCCGAAGTCATAGCTGGAATATGCTCCTTCGTGATTTATTCAACTGAGTGATTATCTGGTTCTGCTTGCTCCCTCAAGACTTCAACAAGTCGAGCGATCCAGTCTCTAAATCGAGGACATTTTTCCATGATATCCTCTATTGTAATCAATTCAAAAATCAAGGCGGCATCTGCTGTTTTATCGTAGTGGTAGATAGCCTTTAAGCGCTTCGATGGAGCAGTGTTTGGATCGTTGTTAATGTCTTCCGGATTTGGAAACTGCAACATAATGCGATCAATCTCTTGCATTGCATCCGCCTGATCAATAACCAATTCAAGTCCTTCGCGAGCGGAGAACATCAATGCTTCCAGTTTCATACTTTTGGATATACGGTACCAGAAGATCGCTGTTATCAAAATCTCGATGGACTGCCGCTTCGATACTATCGATCCCTCCTGCGAAGGAGGGAAAGTCGGTTGGCAGCCCATATAAGTCAATCAAAGTTGTTATCATTACGTTTCCCTGCGCAAGTGTTCTAGTAATCTCATTCCTGAATTTTCCATAGCTTCCGACTCCGCCCTTTTTATGTTGCTTGCGATTTGTGGTAATCGTTTGCCCATGCATGGGATTTGTGAAGCCCAAACTCGCTAAGTAGGGAATGATTAGATTCTGTACCAGAATCAACTCAGTATCTCCCTCAACTATAAAGACCAACCTTTTCATTACAAACTGTATGGTTGAGCTCCGAATTTGTTTTTGCCCCAAAGATCTCCCAAGGTGTAATCCCGAAGCCAGGAACTTAAATCATCTTTATCGAGTCTTCGAAAGACAGAAGAGTGATCTTTCCGTTCTGTCACAATGACATCCTCAGGATCGAAGTTATCTATTAAGTTGATTGATTGCGTCGATAGGATGATTTGCGATGTGGATGAAGCCTTACGAATCAGTGCTGCCAACTTATTGACGGCTACCGGATGAAGTCCGAGTTCTGGCTCATCAATGATGATCGTTCCAGGTGGGGAAGGCTGCATGAGCAAAGCGGCCAGACAAATGAACCGTAGAGTTCCGTCAGACAAATGGTACGCATTAAAATAGGTATCTGGGTAGCCAACTTCTCGCCACTCCAATTCGATGCTTTGCTCATTTAAGCGGTTGGGCTGTAGCACGAAGTGGTCGAAAAATGGTGCAATTGATTTGATTGTAAGTTCAATTCTCTTGAAATGCTTCCGTTCCTTCTTCATCAAGTAAAACAAGAATGCTGCTAGATTCGAACCATCCCTTCGAAGTTGTCGATTATCATTCACGTTTGAAAGTCCCTTGATGGGAGAGGTATCGCTTGTGTCGTGAAAATGGTAAACCTCAAACTCCTTCAGTCGCTGGTTTACATAGTAGGCCTGACGATGTTTCATTTCACGAAATCCAGACTCATAAACATTTGATTCATGAGTCCAGGGACTCCAGCCGTCTGCTGTCTGAAATGCCGTTTCAACAGCATCGATAGCAAGCTTATTTTGACTTGGAATAAGACCAACAGAAAATTTATTTCCTTCGCCCTGTGAACTCTTGAAATAGAGATCCAGCTGCATTTCTTCTGTATGCTTTCTTCCGAAGTGCAAGAGGCTGTCCACTCCACCCTTAGCAGAGACGTAATTCTGCAAATTTCCATTGTGTAAATTCCTGAGAAAAGAAAAAATTGAAACAAAATTGCTTTTCCCAACGCCGTTTCCACCCAACAAAATGTTTGTTGTCGCCAAGTCTATATCAAGGTTCTTGATGCTCTTATAGCCGGATAACTTAATTCTTGTAATCATGAGAAATTACTATTAGCATTAGCCTAATCTATCTGAATAGCTTAGTTATTGATCAATTACTGCCATTGACGAGAATTTGTGTTCGTTTTCTAGACAATTTAAGCTCCCTGTGAGGTTAATAGAAGTCAATCAACTCCACGCTGAAAACCAGAATTGAGTTTGGAGGGATACCTCCCACAGAAGCACTTCCGTATCCCAATTGAGAAGGTATATAAAAGCGCGCCTCTTCCCCGATCTTCATCAATTGCAGTCCTTCCCGCCAGCCAGCGATCAAGCCAGAAACATTGAATTCGACAGGTGCTTGCGCAAGGTCAAATACTTCTCCGGAAAGTAGTGAGCCGACATACTTTACTGTCACCGTTGAATTCGGTCCGGGATGACCGCCATCCTCCACGGGAGTGTCGATCATGTAATGAAGGCCTGATTCCGTCTCCAAAGCCTGGATGTTGTTAAGGTTGAGGTACTCCTTTATTTCCTGAATATCAGAATCCAGCCGGTCAGGGTTTGACTTTCCGCAGGAAAAACTGATATACATGAACAACAGAAAGAGAATCAGCAGAAGAAAGCTGCTGTATATTGGGGTAGAGCGCTGAATTGCGCAAAGACTCATCAACATGATTTTCATTATCTTGTGGCGGTTAATAGGCTAAGAGTGGCATGAATGGGTACCCAATTCATCTCCAGCCACTGCAAGATAACAAGTTTAGACAAGTGCGAAAGTAGATTGTTCTGCGATGAATCTCAATTTGAGTTGTTGTGCAAGACAAAAACATACTAGTCATCTCTCCCGATCCCTGGGGCAAGTACTATTTGTCCAAGCACCATTATGCCATCGAATTAGCCAAGCACAATCGAGTTTGGTTTCTAAACCACATCAACGCCGGGCACAAAAACAAGGCAGTACAAATTCGAAGTACTGAATACCCAGGACTTAAGATTCTTGATTACGGAAGTTCCCTGAAAGGCATTCGACACTATCCCTTGTGGCTCCAGGCAAAGATCTACAAAGACCAACAAAAGCGCATATGTGAGGCCATCGGTGAGCCTTTGCATGTCGTTTGGAGTTTCGACCCCTATCGATTTACCGATTGGACTCACTTTGGAGCCCAAGTACATATCTTTCATCCGGTTGACCTGTACCCCTCTCCGATTGAATTGGAAGTGGCTAAAAACGCAGATATTATCTTTGCCACTTCGCAGGAAATCCTGAGTCGATATGAGTCGCTTGACAGACCTGCTTTCTTCATCAATCACGGTCTAGCCGGCAATTTTGTTAATCAGAAAGCGGCGGCTTTGCATCTGAAAGGACAGCATAAAATAAAGGCCGGATACTCAGGTAATCTTGCACACAGACACCTGGCCACGAAGCTGCTGTTGCGGCTCTGTAAGCGGCATGATCAGGTGGACTTTTACTTTATCGGTCCCAAAGGTGAAGGCAGCCAGCTGTCGCAGGAGAAGCAGGCATTTATTGACGAAATGAGCAAACTGAGCAATGTACACTTCATCGCATCCATGCCCTATCATCAAGTCTGGAAGCAATTGATTCAACTAGACCTGCTTTTGATTTGTTATGATCGCGAAAACTTTGAAGACGCCCCTCCGAATCCACATAAAATGCTGGAGTATCTTTCAACGGGAAAGGCAATACTATCTAACCATTTTCAGATATACGAGGAACAAAAAGAATTGATTGTGATGGCGAGAAGCCTCGCAGAATACGAAGAGCGGTTTGAGCAGATTATAGCACATTTGGACGATTATAATCGGGAGGAAGTACAGGAACAGCGAAGGACTTTTGCTGCGGAAAATAGCTATGAGAAGCAACTGCATAAGATATTCCGGATCCTCGATGAACACAAACTTACTTGTCAGTCAAGCAGCAGCAATTCATGAAGAAGATCCTACAAATACTGTATAGCGGATTAGGCGGGCATGGCTCGGTCTTCTTCTCCCTCGTAGAGGCCGATCGGGATCGAAAATTCAAGCATTGTGCGGTCTTTTACGGGGTCGAACCCCTACTTGCCGATTACAAGCAGAAATGTGAAGCACTGGACATTAACTATACCTACTCGCCCAAACGTCCTGGATTAGATCTGGAAACACAGCGCCAGTTTTTGGAGTGGATGGAGGAACAAAAGCCAGATGCAGTAATTCTACACAGCCCACCAGCCTTGTACGCTTGTCGCAAATACCTCAAGAAACATCCTCAGGTTCCGCTTTTGTTAGTCGAGCATAATGCCAATGTTTTGAAGGGTTCTAAAGAGTGGATTCTAAGCTCTGTAGCCTTTCAATTTGTGAAGCGGGTGGTCTACTTGACAGAGAGCTACCGAGATGAGGTCAAAAAGAAGATCGGTTTTTTCTTTAAGGATCATAAAGCTGCCATCATACCCAATGGTATCAATACCGATCGCTACTGTCCGGGTGAAGCAGTCGGCGATTCTATTATTCGCATTGGCATGTGTGGTCGAATCTCCAAACCAAAGGACTTTCTGGGTCTGATCGATGCCTTCGAACAAATGCTGCTCAGAACTCCGAATATAAAAAGCCATTTGCTGCTTGCCGGAGACGGTCCTGACAAGAAATCGCTGGAACAATATGTAGTGGAAAGAGGCCTTGTAGAACGGGTAACTTTCCTTGGATTACTCAATGAACGGGATCTGGTTTCATTTTATCAGCGTCTGGATATTTACGCCCATAGTAGTTTCTCGGAAGCTATGAGTACTGCTGTGATGCAGGCTTTGTCCTGCGCCGTACCCACCATTGCCAGTTCAGTGGATGGGATGCATTTGGTTTTGCCGCACAATATCGGTGTACATGTGCCTCCAGGTCATGCGGAGGAAATGGCCAATGCCATCGAGGCCCTGGCTGTAGATGAAGAGCGGCGTAAACAGATGGCAACAAGGTCTCGGGAATACGCTGTCAACAACCTTTCGAATACCGCCACCTGGGAACAATATGTTAATCTATTGTTTTAGGTAAATTTGCGGTCTTATGCGTATCCTGTTCATGCAAAAAATCAAGGGGCTTGCAGGCTCTGAGAATTACCTGATACATATCCTTCCGGAGTTGTTGAAACGAGGTATCGAGGCAGAATTTCTGGCCATTTACCACAGCGAGTTCACCAAGCCGGTATCTCTGGTTACGGACAAGTTGCGCGGGCTTGGGGTGAAGGTACATGATTTGGTTACGGAGTCCGACCTCAGTCCAAAACTGTTTCGGCGCATTCATGAGATCTATCAGGCCGGTGCTTATGATATGCTCAGTGCCCATTTGGTTCATGCTGATTTCTGGGCAGCCATGGTCAAGTTGCGCCACAACCGAAAGATGGTGATCGTGTCTACTAAGCACGGCTATGACGAGGTCTTCATGAACAAGCATGGCTTTGACACCAAGGCCAGGTTTAGAAACAAATACTATTGGACTGCCTGGTTTGCCGAGCGCTTTGTCAATCGGTCCTTTGCGATTTCTGATGGATTGCGAAAATTATTAGTGGCTAATGGGATCTGTAAGAAAGACAAACTGGATCTGATCTACTACGGTGTTGACATGGATTACCATGGATCAAAAGATGATCCTTCAAAGCGCTTCTCGAAGCGACAGATTGGCATCGTTGGTCGATTGATTCCGCTAAAGGGACATCGCTATGTGATTGGATTGATGCCTCGGTTGTTGAAGAAGTATCCGGACTTGAAGTTGGTTATTATCGGTAGCGGTTCGGAAAAAGAGCAGCTATTGAGTCAGGCTGCGGAGCTGGGTGTCAGCAATGCGGTTGTCTTGACGGGCTTTCGAAAAGACATCATGGAATTGACGGCCAATTCAGACATGATGATTGTGCCTTCGATGGCAGAAGGTTTTGGTTTTGTGTTTTTGGAGGCCTTCGCCTGCCGCACGCCAGTGGTCGCCTTTGATGTGCCGGCTGGCAATGAGTTGATCGAGGATGGCGTCAGTGGTAGTTTGGTAAAGCCTTTTGACACGGAGCAGCTGTTTGAAAAAATCTGTTTTCAATTGGATCATCCGGAGGTGGCGAAGCAAATGGCGGAGGCTGCTTACAAGCGGCTAAAAGCCTTTTTTGCCATTGATCGGATGGTAGATGAGACGGAGGTGTTTTTGGAAAAAGTGTACCAAGAGCATTCGGTCCCGCGCCCGAAAGAAGGTGAAACATAGCCCCGGGCGCAGCGGAACGAAGTGCCCGGATAGCGTCGCGGAAGCCAGCCAATAGTAGCTCCGACGATAGGAGGAGATGCTAGTGGCTGAGCTGTAGCAGCTAGCTGGGTGCTGAGTATTAGCGAAGCACGGGTTGGTCGCTGCGACGGCCCAAAACTGCTGGGCTCCAAATCAACAAAAAAATCATTTAGATATGTTGGTAAACTTGTGGGCAAGCCCCAGAAATATTAGTACTGCTTTGATGTATTCCTTTGCAAATCGCAGCGATACACGTGTCGTTGATGAGCCTTTGTATGGGCATTATTTGCGCTTGAGACCGGATGCGGATCATCCGGGGCGGGAGGAGATTTTGGCAGGTATGGATCAGGATGGGGATCGTGTGATGTCTGAACTCGTAGCTTCTGATGAGGCTGGTAAGGTCTTGTTTTTGAAACAGATGACGCATCATTTGATTGAGATGGATCGGGGTTTTCTGAAGGATTGTAAAAATGTGATTTTGATTCGCGATCCAAGGGCGATGCTGATTTCTTATAGTAAGGTGATGCCAAATCCGAAGATGGAGGATGTGGGTATTAAGATGTCTTATGAACTGGCTCTTGATCTGGAAGCTTTGGGGCAAACTGTGCTGGTGATTAATTCTGAAAGAGTGTTGCGTGATCCTTCCGGTCAATTGTCTCGGCTATGCGATCGATTGGGTATTGCATTTGAGGACCGGATGTTGCATTGGGAAGCCGGCCCCTTGAAGGAGGATGGGATTTGGGCGCCGTATTGGTATGGCAATGTGCATCGATCGACAGGATTTCAGCCTTATCGAGCGCGTGAAGAAGCCTTGCCTGAACATCTTGAGCCATTGTTAGCTGAATGTCAGGATTACTATCGTTATCTGGATGGTTTGGCGTAGTGCCTAGGCACTAGTATGTAGAATTCAGTCTATGTTAGCTTTGCCCTTCATTACTTGCTTGCTCATTTGGAGTGGAAGGCTTGGTTTTGTTTTGTGGAATAACGTTGAGGCTCTTAGTGATTCCAAACCATTCCATTGACTTATCATTGTAAGCCTGTGCGGCTGCTTCTGCTGTGTCAAAATTGCCTAGGTCGACTCTTTCGCCATGGCGAAATATGGCGGCTCGGTACTTTTTGTTGGCCTTGGTGACACCTCGGTATCCAGTAGAAGTATTGACCACCTTTTGGGTTTGACGCACGATGACAGAAGAAGTAGACCAAACGATATTTTCCTTGCGGCAATCCAGTCGATTGCCGTTAACGAAGGTTACAAACAGCCTTCGTTCCGTCTCTGGCTTCTCGCCCAGGGTCTCTGCGATCCAGCGGTGCAGATAGATTGTTTCGTTTTTATAGGTGCCATCTTTGCGCGGATAATTCTTTTGGAAGAAGGCGTATCCGGAGCTGTGCATGCGCAGATTTTTGAGGAATTCGATCTTTTGCAGGTACTTGTTATTGACAATGGCTTCGTAGACCTCACCGGAGACAATGACGGTCTTATCTGAGTTTTTTAGGGGTAGTTTGTAAAGCATAGCGTAATGGCTGTTGTAGGATTAATAAACACATAGCTGTCTAGCAGTAGATCGAAACCTCTGGCAAATACTTTGTATCAGATCTTGGTCAGATCCCTGTGCGAATTGTGTTTTTACTCATCAGAGCTGACGAAAGCGACACACTTCAACTCAATCGCAATGGGAGTTGGCAGACTTTTGATCTCCACTGTTGTCCGACAAGGGGGATTGACTTTGAAGTACTCTCCCCAGAGCCGATTATAGGTCTTGAAATCTCTCTTCATATCGGTTAGAAAGACCTGTACATCTATCAGGTCTGTCCATTGGGCACCAGAAGCTTCCAGTACTGTCTTGACATTTTTGAAGACGGAATGGCATTGTGCTTCGAAATCGAAGGAGATATAGAGTCCGTTTTTATCCAGTTCCAAGCCAGGAACTCCATCGGTGCCGGGTTCTCTAGGGCCAATACCCGAAAGATAGAGCCAATTGCCCACACGTCTTGCGTGAGGATAGAGCCCGACAGGTTTAGGCGCTTTGCTGGCGTCTATGGAATGCTGTTCTGACATGGAAGGTAGATAAGACGAATCAAGATTATGGCGATAAACTTATGATCCAGTTTACAAAAGCCGCTGATCAAATGTAGAAATTTTATCCAAAAAAGTGGCGTGAATAGTGGAAAATCCTGGAAATTCAATTTGCCGTGATTTCAAATAGGATAAATACTAATATAGAATTGGATTGCGCCAGAGAAACAATTATTAAAAATCACTAATTGATAAGTGACCGAAGGACAAGTTTCAGTCTCAAAAAGGCGAGACAATTGAGGCTGGTATTCTGGCTTGGATGGGCTCAAGTTTGCTGATAATTTTGGGCTGCTCCTTCCTGAACTTAATTTCTTAATTGCAGCTGAGAGGTGCTGGGGTTTACTGATTTGGTTTTGCATTTGCCCGGTTATTTCTTTCAAAATCACTGCCTTATACCAGGGTGTGGCTTATGCGGTTTTCGGCCATTGTCACTGGCACTAAGAAGCGGCAAAGTATCGGTCAGGCAAGAAGCTTGTCGAAACAGGAAAAATGCTTGATTTTCTACCATAATTTTTGTTTCTTTAGCTTTTAGTTGTCCTCGCACAAAGTGATTGATTTTCAGTAGGATACAGAATGTTTTTCATCTGTTATTTTTGAATCCTGAGCCTGAGTGAAAAATGCCTGCTCTTTTTATTTGACAGAACTGTCTTTTTTCTGTTGGCCTACTAAGAATTAACGCCGTTTAAAAAGCGAACAATTACTAAGAGTCTGTACAAAGAACCACCACTCGAAAGGACAGTAGATTGCTCTTTCGACGCAAAACTAGCAGCCCAAATTCATGAGTCTTTTCGATTTTTTCACACATGAGATTGCGATTGATCTCGGCACGGCCAATACTTTGATAATTTACAAAGATCAGGTAGTCGTTGATGAGCCGTCGATAGTCGCCATTGACCGTTCTACTAACAAGGTAATTGCCGTGGGCAACAAAGCCCTGCAGATGCACGAGAAGACCCATGACAGTATCAATACTATCAGGCCTTTGAAGGATGGTGTAATCGCTGATTTCGAGGCAGCCGAGCGTATGTTGCAGGGCATGATTGATCTCCTTTACACAAAGAAACAGTGGATCAAGCCTAGCTACAAGATGGTTATTTGTATTCCCTCTGGTATTACCGAAGTGGAAAAGCGGGCCGTATTTGAATCTGCCGAGCGTGCGCGTGCTAAAGAGTGTTATCTGATCCATGAGCCCATGGCTGCAGCACTAGGTATAGGCATTGATGTGGAAGAGCCAATTGGTAATATGATCATCGATATCGGAGGTGGGACAACCGAGATTGCCGTCATCGCTTTGATGGGTATTGTTTGCGACCAATCCATTCGTGTGGCCGGTGATGATTTCACCCGAGACATCATCAACTACATCAAGCGTCAATACAATGTGCTTATTGGAGAACGAACCGCAGAAAACATCAAAATTGAAGCAGGTTCAGCACTTCCTGAGTTGGACAATCCACCTGAAGATTATGCCGTAAATGGACGAGACCTGATGACAGGAACTCCCAAGCAAATTACGATCAACTATGCTGAGGTGGCCAAGTGCCTGGATAAATCCATTACCAAATTGGAGGAAGCTGTCATGCGTGCTTTGGAAACTACACCTCCGGAGTTGGCTTCAGATATCTACAAAACGGGAATCTATTTGACTGGTGGTGGGGCATTGCTTCGGGGTCTGGATAAGCGAATCTCGCACAAGACCAAGCTGATGGTCCACATTGCAGATGATCCATTGAGAGCAGTAGTGAAGGGAACAGGCATAGCCCTGAAGAATCCCGCGAAGTACCCATTTCTAATGAGCAAGATACCGGGTTAATGAATGCAGAACTTTATTCAATTTCTGATTAGATTTCATGCTCTATTTCTATTCCTGATCTTAGAGGCCTTTTGTCTGTATCTAGTCACCAGACAGCACCATTACCAGCGCGCAATCATCTACAAAGCTACCGATGAACTCACCGGAACCGTGTATACGGGCATCACCGGTACTAGAGATTATGTGGGATTAAAAAGTGTCAATGACAGTCTGGCCATCGAAAACGCCAGACTACGCGAGCGTTTGCTCATGCTTGAGTTGATGCAAATATCCCGTCCTGATTTGCTGTCCGATACGACATGGATGGATAGCACTCGCTACGAGGTATTCAACTACCGAGCTGCAAAGGTCATCAACAACTCTACCGACAAGATTACGAACTTCTTCACGATCAACAAAGGTTCTGCTGATGGCTTTAGACCAGAAATGGGTGTCATAGGCCCTAATGGAATCGTGGGAGTCACCAAGCGGGTAAGTGAAAATTTCACCACTGCCATGTCTGTTCTCCACAAAGACTTGCGGATCAGCAGTCTGATCAAAAACAAGAACTACATCGGCACTTTGCGATGGACTGGCGGCAATCCTAACTTCGCGCTGCTTACCGACATCCCGAAGCACGTAAATCCAGAAGTTGGAGATACAGTAGTAACCAGCTACTACTCCAATTTTTTTCCTGAAAACCTAATGATCGGTACCATCACAGATATGGACCTTGACGGAGGCAGCAACTTCTATAATATCACCTTGCGGCTCTCTACCAATTTCAACAATATCAAGCATGTGTATGGGGTAGACTTCCACGAATTTAATGAGCTAAAGCAACTCGAGCAAACCACCTATAGTGAATAGTGTAATCGTACAAAATATCATCCGCTTTGTGCTGCTCTTTGCCATCCAGATCATCATCCTGGATGAGATCCAATTGCATGGCTTCATTAATCCATACATCTATCCTCTGTTCATTCTACTCCTGCCAATAGAAATACCAACCTGGATGCTCTTGTTGATTTCCTTTGGAACAGGACTGACAATGGACTTCTTTGCGAGTTCACTGGGATTGCATGCAGCGGCTTGTGTATTGATGGCATTTGCCCGACCTATGGTACTAGACCTAAATCGGCCAAGAGGTGGATATGAAACTGGAGACCGACCAACAATAAAAAGTCTGGGATTCCGATGGTTTGCGATCTATGCGGCGATCCTAATCGTTATTCATCATGTACTGTTCTTTCTCTTGGAGGTCTTCAGTCTGGTTGGAATCATCTCAACCTTGAGTAGAATACTGATCAGCAGTGTTATCTCATTACTATTGATGTTTGCGCATCAATACTTATCCAATCGATAAACCAAAAGTGATAGCATTACGTTTTCAGGTGCTAGTTTTGTCAGAACGATATGGAAAACGTCGAAAAGAAAATCATCATTCAGGGAATCTTCATTCTCGCAGGATTGATCCTATTGGGAAGACTCTATGCGGTGCAGGTCAATGATCCCGATTATGGTACAGAAGCAGAGAGTAATGTTGTGAGGAAGGTGGTTGTCTATCCTTCGAGAGGATTGATGTTTGATCGTTTTGGAAAGTTGGTCGTCAACAATGAGCCGGTCTTTGACCTCATGGTTGTACCACGGCAAGTGAGCAATCTCGATACAGCTAAATTCTGCTCTCTATTGGGAATTGATCAGGAGTTTTTTGTAGAAAATACCAGACGTGCCAGACGATTCTCCAGCTATAAGGCCTCGGTCTTTATGCCACAGATTCCATTGAGGCTCTTTACTGGCTTTCAGGAGTATATGTACCAGTTTCCCGGCTTCTTTCCGCAGATAAGAACGGTAAGAAACTACAGCCGAAACTGCGCCTCGCATTTGCTGGGCTATATTGGCGAGGTCAACAAAACCCAATTGGATACCTCCGACTACTATCTGATGGGAGATTTCATTGGCATCAATGGAATCGAGCGCACCTACGAAAATGCCTTACGTGGTAAGCGTGGGGTAAAATTCACTACAGTAGATGTACACAATCGGGAAAAGGGAAGCTACAAGGATGGCGCTAAGGATGAACCGGCCATAGCGGGAACGGATATCCAGATAAGCATCGACTTGCTACTTCAGGAATATGGGGAACGGTTGATGCAAAACAAGATAGGAAGCGCTGTGGCCATAGAACCAGCGACCGGCGAGATACTGGCCATGGTGAGTAGTCCGGGTTTTGATCCACAGCTACTGAGTGGTCGTGACCGGAGCAGGAACTACCGAATGCTGGAGATCAACAAAAACAAACCCTTGTATAACAGAGCCGTGCAAGGACAATACCCACCTGGCTCCACCTTCAAATCTTTCGTTGCATTAATTGGTATGCAGGAAGGGGTAATGAGCAAGTACAGCTCCTTTCATTGCGGAGGATCTTATAGGTTAGGAAGCCGATATCTGAAATGCTCCCACTATCACCCGGATGCACCCAATGTCAAAGTGGCGATTGAGCAGAGTTGCAATCCCTACTTCTGGCAAGCTTTCCGAAAGTTCATCGACGCACCCAAGTTTGGAGGACCTGCCAATGGCTTGCAGGCTTTTCACGACTACCTGATCAAATTTGGCTTTGGGGCTGATCTGCAGGTAGACCTTCCGGGCATCAAGAAAGGGATCATCCCAACTGTGGACTTGTACGACAGACTCTACAAAGCAGGAAGGTGGAAGTCCTCCAATATCATCTCCCTTGGCATTGGCCAGGGAGAGCTGGCAGTTACGCCTCTGGAGATGGCAAACTTCATGGCCATCATCGCAAATCGCGGATACTATGTGGCTCCCCACCTACTTAAATACCCACCAGGGACTGCCCCTGAAAAGTATGTCACCCGCCATCACACTGGTATTGATGAAGTACACTTCGAGTCTGCAGTCGAAGGACTGCGCTCGGTGATCACCAATGGTACAGGACGTAGAGCTGCCATTGAAGACATTGAAGTATGTGGTAAGACTGGTACTGCTCAGAATCCGCATGGAGAAGATCATTCGGTTTTTGTAGCCTTCGCCCCAATGAATGATCCTAAAATAGCCATAGCTGTCATCGTAGAAAATGGTGGATACGGGTCCCGCTATGGTGGACCAATCGCCAGTCTGATGATTGAAAAATACTTAAAAAGAGAAATCCGGGGCAAACAAAGACTAGCTCTGGAAACGAAGATGTTTGAAGCTGACCTGATAAATGTACCCGAAGAGGAGGAAGAACAAGAATGAGAAGGAGTAGCGACAACGTGTTCAAGTACGTAGACTGGTGGACAATTCTACTCTACGGACTATTGGTGGCCATTGGCTGGATGGCCATATTCACGGCCAATTACGATGGGCCTGGTACGCCTGTGTTTGATATTGCCACAGCACAAGGCAGGCAGTTTGCCTGGATCATTGTCTGTATAGTCATTGCTTTTGTGATTCAACTTTTTGAGGGTAAGTTCTACGCGACTTACGCACTCATCTTCTATGCCTTAGCCCTTATGGGCCTCATCGTAGTACTCATCTTTGGGCAAGTCATTTCCGGTTCACAATCCTGGATTGAAGTAGGAGGACTGGGCAAAATACAGCCCTCGGAGTTCGCCAAATTCGCCACCGCATTGCTGTTGGCCAAGTATCTCGGCGATCGCGGACAACGGACCACCGTGCTCAAAGATCAGGTAACTGCCGGACTGTTCATACTATTGCCTGCTGCCTTGATACTCATGCAGCCAGATACTGGTTCGGCATTGGTTTTTACCTCGCTGATTCTGGTGATGTACCGTGAAGGATTATCTCCTTCACTGCTCATACTACTCATAGTAATGGTGATTCTGGCCGTCGCCGCACTGATGTATGATCCCTACGAAATCGTAGGCATTCTCAGTGTGATAGGATTGCTTTATGTCATTGTCACCAGTAGCTTTGATCGTTATCAAATGCTGTTTTATGCCATAGGGGTCCTGTTGGCCTTCATGATTTTAACACAGCTCCAAAGTATACAGATTCTGATTGGATTCGGCATCTTGTTTGTCATCAGCATTGTCGCCTTCTTCGCCCAACGCAAGCCTTTCGCTCTTGCTTTTTCGGGCCTTTTTGCATCCGTATTGTATAGTCAAACAGTCCAGTATGCCTTTACCAAACTGCTCAAGGGCTACCAGCAAGAGCGTATATTGGTGATGCTGGGGCAGATCGAAGATACCAGAGGTATCGGCTACAATCTTCACCAATCCCTACTGGCCATCGGCTCTGGAGGAACCTGGGGAAAGGGCTTCTTGAACGGCATCATTAACAAGGGTAATTTTGTGCCCGAGCTCAGTACAGACTTCATCTTCTGCTCCATTGGAGAGGAGTTTGGTTTTATGGGTAGCGTTGTGCTTGTCTCACTTTTCGTAGCCTTGCTTGTACGCATCGTGCAGGTGGCCGAGCGGCAAAACTCCAACTTCAGTAGAATCTACGGCTACAGCGTCGCTTCGATACTCTTTTTCCACTTCTTCATCAATCTGAGTATGACCATCGGTTTGGCGCCAATCATCGGTATCCCCCTACCCTTTATCTCCTACGGTGGATCAAGTTTACTAGGATTTACTATACTGATTTTCATCTTCATCCGTTTGGATATAGACCGTGAAGAAGTAATCAAATAGCAACTGGAAAGCCCCCTTTACAGCCATCATTTGCCTATGCTCAAAAAAACTGCTGTCCTTGCACTGCTGCTATGCTGGCTTCTGCCAAAGCTACATGCTCAGGAGAATTATACCTTCAAAACCGACCGTGCCTTCAAGCACATCCACGAGGTGGAAGGCTATAGCTTTCGCCCAAGTGTCTACCAAACCGATAAGAATCCATTGGGTGTCGCACCGGGTGAAGTGGAGATTATGATCAAAGGCGACAGCCTACTGATAGCAGGCCTGCCCAATGTGGGCAACTACCACATCAAATCCCGTTTCCGCATCAACAACAATTTCATCTATGAGCTCCTGCAGGGTCCGGCCGCTACCAAACATAGCCGCTTTAGAATCATCAACAATGCCTATGGCCAAACCATCATGCTCTACCTTTTCGACAAAGATAGTGGGCCTCATGTCTTCACACTCGCTGATGACACCGCAGAAAATCAAAAGGCAAAACTGGAAAAGTACTCTTCCCAACGAGATCATTTTGTACGCTCCTATATCAATTTGATCGGCAAGGCATTCATGGCCTTTCAAGGCAATGACTATCAGGATTTGGAAGAGCCCACGGAGGTCTACTTCGACAAGCGCTACATAGAATGGACAGAAGGGGAAAAGAGCAATAAGTACAAAGTTAGGAAAGCCACGACCTACGAATATATCTCTGAGGACTTTCCGGCCGTGCGCTCCATAATTAAAGTCAAGCTCAAAAAACAAAAGCAAAGACTGCTGGTCTATGTCAATTACCGTCACGAAGTAGAGTGCATCGAGCTGGACGGCAAACGACTTTTCCTGACTAATATAAAGTAGGTCCTTGTGGAGCCACACAAGCTTTGCTAGCAGAGGATGGACAAAATCAAGAGCCTTACCCTCTATTGCGATAAAGCTTTTTTGGAGCCCAGCAGTTTCAGACGTGGCGATACCCGTCCTGTGCTACATTAAATTCGGCACTGGTCTAGCTGTTCGTTGCGCAGCCCGGCCCGTCTCTCCTATCGTCGAGCCAGTCCAGGCTGGCACTCACGACGCTATCCCAGCACCTCATACCATTTCGCCCAGGGCTAGTTTTCACCGTCCATGGCTCGCTCCAAGAAAGAAGATTCACCAGAATACCGAAACCA
>JAHDDV010000069.1 GCA_020629205.1 Chitinophagales bacterium
CAGCGAAGGAACCGTCAACACAGAGCTAGAAGCGGAACAAGGATTCAACTTCGAACTTGGAACCAAGACGCGACTGCTTAAGGATCATGTCTACCTCGATTTTGCCGTCTACTATCTTCGTCTTCAGGAGGCCATCGTAAGTCAGGTGGCTGAAGATGGTACTGTCCTGTTCTACAATGCCGGACAAACCAACAATAAAGGCATTGAAATCAGCCTCAATACCGACCTAATTGGGCAAGGCCAGCAAACAAGCCTGGCCAAACTACATTGGTGGAATAGCTACACTTACAATCATCACCGTTTCGACGACTTTGTCAAGCGAATTGCCGGGGAAAATGTAGACATCTCAGGCAATGAGCTTACCGGTACAAACCCACATACCTGGATCACTGGAATCGATGCAGCCCTCAAGATGGGTCTGTATCTGCATGCTTCTTGTAACTTTTCGGGAAAAATCCCTCTCAATGATATAAATACGGTTTATTCGGAGGACTATCAGCTACTCAATGCCAAATTGGGCTGGGGAAGAAAAATGGGCTCTTGGGAAGTGGACGTCCATCTGGGAGCAGAGAACTTACTCGACCAAAAATACAGCCTGGGAAATGATTTGAATCCTTTTGGATCGCGCTATTTTCAACCCTCTGCCACCAGAAACTTCTACGGAGGATTCAAACTTGGCTATCAACTCTAGAACAACCACTAGTAGTTAAGGCCCTGTATTAATGGTCTTGACTACTAGGATTTCGTACCGACAAAGGGTAAATTACTTTGGCATGTCAGGCCACATTTGCCACGATTTTATCGTCCTATAGTAGACCTTTTATGCTAACCAGTCGTTAAAAAAATGGGCCTAGTGCTACGCAAACAAAATCGCACCACCTTTAAGGGCTTCTATTTTTGTCATACTTCGTTGCTCGTCGGTCGCGTAGCTAAGGCTATGCTCCCTCCTCGCGCCTTGTCTGACAAAAAGATAAGCTCCTCAAAGGTGTTACGAACTTTGTTTACGCAGCACTAGTGCCTTGGGACCCAAGGCACTATATAGATGATGCCCCTACACCAGCTAACCAAGAGAATGAAGATTCGCAGCTATCCACTACTTGCCCTTATTCCTGTAATGCTCCTGTTGTGTGCCAACTCCCAATTGTTGTCAGCTTCGGGAATCGATGCTTACAAGGAAATAAACTATGTCCCCAATCAGGGACAATGGCACAAGAATGTGCTCTTTAGAGCAGATATCCCAGGGGGCAAATTCTACGCAGAACAGCGAAGACTGACCTACGACTTCTTTGAAGATATGGCCTTTGGGCACTCTCATGAGGAAGAGCACCAGCACGATCGCCACCACGTAAAAAGACACAGCTATCAGGTCAACTTCCATCGCTCCAATAAGAAGGCGCTGCTGGAGGGAAAAACCTATTCAGGCTTTTACCACAACTACTTTCTAGGAGATGATGAAGCCAAATGGGCTTCACAAGTCCCGGTATACAAAAAGGTGATTTACAAGGAGCTATACGATGAGGTCGATCTATTGCTTTATTCGCAAGGCACAAGCATGAAGTACGATTTTATCGTTCGGACTGGAGGCGACCCTGAGGACATTATACTTTCCTATGCAGGTGTAGATGATCTTGAGCTACAGGATGAATGTCTGCGAATTGAAACTTCTGTAAACAGTGTTATTGAAGCTGCACCATACGCCTACCAATGGATCGATGGCAAGCAAGTGGAAGTACCTTGTAGATTTCGATTGAAAAACAAAAAACTAAGTTTCGAACTGCCTGAATCATATGATAAGAGTCAAGACCTGATCATAGATCCGCTCTTGATTTTCGCTTCCTACTCCGGTTCCTTTGGTGATAATTGGGGCTTCACAGCCACTTACGATGCTGCTGATAATTTCTATGGTGGCGGGGTAGTCTTTGAAACCGGCTATCCTACCACTATTGGCGCTATGGATGAAAACTTCTCGGGCATAGCCGATATTGGAATAAGTAAACTAAATCCACTTGGATCACAGCTGCTTTACTCTACCTACCTCGGTGGTAGCAGCACAGAAGTACCGCACAGCCTGATTGTGGATGAAAACGATGAGCTGGTCATTCTAGGCACCACCTCCTCTTCCAATTTCCCTACTTCCAATGGCTGCTATGATGGCACCTTCAATGGGGGAAGCTTCACCCTTTTTGCCAACGACTTTATCGAATACCCTAATGGCTCAGATATAGTCGTTAGCAAGATCAGCAGTGATGGCTCGCAACTATTGGCATCCACCTACCTGGGAGGTAGCAGCAATGATGGCCTCAATATTTCAGGTAGCAATAATCTGGAGTACAATTATGGCGATTCCGTGCGTGGGGAAGTAATTACGGATGGCTTTGGCAATATCTTCATCGCATCCTGCACCAGATCGACCAACTTCCCGACAGCTAACCCATACCAGCCTTCAAAAGCCGGCGATTTGGATGCTGTATTTGCCAAATTCAGCCCCGATCTCAGCAACTTGCAGTACAGCACTTACTTTGGAGGAGATCGTGATGATGCCGCCTATTCTATAAAACTGGACATTAGCAACAATTTGGTCGGCTGCGGCGGAACCAACAGCGACGATCTGCCAACCACAATCGGAGCACTCAATCCAAACGACCCTGGAGGATCAGCCGACGGTTTTGTCTGCAAGATCTCCCCCAATGGATCAAATCTGGTCGCCTCCACCTATATCGGAACCTCCAGCTATGATCAGTGCTATTTCGTGGAAACGGACCCGGATGGTTTTGTCTACACCTACGGGCAAACCAGAGGCAATTATCCGGTCTCCCAAAATGTATACAGCAATCCGGGAGGCAAACAGTTTGTCCACAAACTTTCAGGCAACCTGACTGGCTCTGAATGGTCGACAGTCTTTGGTTCAGGCGGTGGTCGTGTCAATATCTCTCCTACGGCATTTCTGGTAGACGAGTGTGGCAATATTTACATGTCTGGCTGGGGAGGTGTGGTCAATGAAACCTACAATGATGAGGTAGGCAATACGAATGGCATGGCTACAACTCCCGATGCTATAAAATCAAATACGGACGGCAGCGATTTCTACTTCATCGTACTTAGTAAGACTGCCAGCGACCTCATCTATGCCAGCTACTACGGCGAAAGCAATTTTTCTGGAGACCAAAGTGGAGAGCATGTCGATGGAGGAACCAGCCGATTTAGTAAATCGGGCATCATCTATCAGGCCGTTTGCGCTGGATGCGGCGGATCCGATGATTTCCCGACAACAAATGGTGCATTAAGCGAAGTAAACAACAGCAATAATTGCAATCTGGGAATGATCAAGATCGCCTTCGACTTACTGGTCGAAGTAGAGTTCGATGAATTTCCCACCATGGGCTGCGAGCCTTTCACTGTTCCATTCGACAAAATATCAGATGGAGTAGAGTTCTATTGGGAGTTTGGAGATGGAAGCACTTCCACGGAAGAGCAGCCAACGCATACCTACGAAGAGCCCGGTATCTACTCTGCCATGGTGGTAGGTATCGACTCAAATACCTGTAATATCAGAGATACGGCATACATCGACATCACGGTCATAGACGACTTCATCGAAGCCAATATCTTCTACGAAGACCTGGCCGAATGCGGCAACCTGCAGTTCAATTTCGCCAATAACAGCATCAATGCTGTATCTCATCTCTGGGACTTCGGAGATGGTGGCTCCAGTAATCAGGAGACCCCAAGCCATGTCTATGCTGAACCTGGCACCTACGATGTAGATTATATCGTCTTTGGGCCCGACTTCTGCGACATCGCAGACACGGCCAGTGTGCAGATTGTAATTCCTGACTCCCTCTCCACCGTACAGGCCATTTTGGGGCCTATCCCTCCAGCCTGTGCTCCCATTGAAATTGCTTTCGATAACCAAAGTTTGGGAGCAGACAACTACTATTGGGACCTCGGTGACGGTACTGAACTGACAACAGAGGATGTAAGCCATCTCTACGATGTCCCTGGGGAGTACACGGTGACTATGATCGCAGAGCGAATTCCAAGTTGTAATGATCGGGATACCATCTCGGTAAGCTTCGAAGTCTTTGACCATCCGGAGGCGCTATTCACCTACAGCTATGATGATCCTAATCTGGAAATCGAAACCTTACTCACTTTTGACAATTTGAGTTCCGACGATGCCATTTTCCACGAGTGGGATTTTGGCGATGGCACGACTTCAACGGACTTCGAGCCCACCCACTTTTATCAAGCAGACGGTATCTATACAGTGTGCCTGCGAGTAGTCAATGCAGGAGGCTGCGATGATGTCTACTGTCTCGATATCGAAGTGAGAACAGAAACCTGGGTGGCTTTACCCAATGCCTTCTCTCCTAATAACGATGGCCACAATGACCTCTTTCGCCTTCGAGGCAATGGAATTCGCACTATGGCCTTCCGTATCTTCAACAGATGGGGAGAAAAAGTCTTTGAAGGAGTTGACCTGGATGATACCTGGGATGGCACCTATAAAGGCACTGATCAGGAAATGGAAGTCTATGTCTATACACTGGATGTGCTTTACAAGACTCAGGAAACCTTCGTACAAAAGGGCAATATCACCCTAATCAGATAGTATTACAGTTTGTAGCTATGAGGACTAGTATCGAATGATGCTTTTTGTATTTTTGAAGGGTATAGACATTTCTGCCTGCTACAGAATAATTAGCCTTCAATGATTTACAAGTCAATATTGTCTTTCTCTCTGCTTCTAATGAGCTGTATCCACCTCTGGGCTGGCCCAGAGCTAGAATTTGTTGAAAACCGAAATCAGTGGAATGACAAGGTGCATTTTGCTGCCGATATCCATGGCGGCCGGGTATTTTTTGAACAAGATCGATTCACCTATCTACTAAGGGAAACCCCTCCTCACTGTCAGCACCACAGTCAGAATCATCAGCATGATGAACCTCTAAAGGCGCATGCCTATCAAATGATCTTCGAAAATGCGCAAGAGGTACGTCCGGCTCAAGGTAAAGACCGCGTACCTACCTACAGAAACTACTTCCTTGGCAATGATCCACAAAAATGGGCTTCGAATGTGCCCTCCTACCGGACGATCATCTATCAGGAACTATATGACTGCGTAGATCTGCACGTATACAGCAAGGGCAATGCACTCAAATACGACCTCTTTCTGAAAAAAGGAGGAAATCACAAACAGATCAAGATTCGCTATGAAGGAGCGGATCAGGTATACCTCAAAGACGAAGTGCTGCATATTACCACTAGTATCGGTGAAATGCTGGAGTTGCAGCCATATGCCTATCAAATCATCGATGGAAAAGAAATCGAAGTACAATGCGACTATACCTACAAAGGGGAGAGTCTCAGCTTCAAAATTGGCAAATACAATAAAGACTACGATCTGATCATTGACCCCACAGTCATTTTCGCCAGCTATTCGGGCTCTACTGCCGATAACTGGGGTAGTACCGCCACCTATGATTCGGCAGGAAATGCCTACGGAGGAGGAATGGTGTTTGCAGCTGGCTATCCAACGACAACCGGTTCCCTTTATGCAAATTTTGGCGGTGGCGATACCGACATGGGTATAACAAAATTTTCGGCCGATGGATCATTGGCACTTTTCACTACCTATCTTGGGGGTAATGATTCAGAGATCCCACATAGTCTTGTGGTAGATGCAGCAGATAACCTCATTGTGATGGGGACCACAGGCTCTGCCGATTATCCGATCTCCATAGATGCATATGACAGTAGCTATGGAGATGGATCTTCCGCTACAATCAATAATATTCAATACACTTCTGGCTCAGATATCGTACTGAGCAAGATTTCTGCTGATGGGGCCTCGTTGATCGGATCGACCTTTTTTGGTGGCTCCGCAAATGATGGGCTTAACTCCACGAGTCCTTTTCTCAACTACAACTATGGTGATCAGGCAAGGGGAGAAGTGATTGTCGACCTCAGCGGTGACATCATTATTGCTTCCTGTACAGAGTCCGACGATGTACCCACCACTGCAGGCGTTATCCAGCCAAGTCACGGCGGAGCTCAAGATGGAATAGTGGCAAAATTTAATGCAGACCTCTCTTCACTCATTTGGAGTAGCTATTTTGGTGGCTCAGGTGATGATGCAGCCTATTCAATTAAAGAAAACGAAGCCAATGGAGCTGTCTACTTTGCCGGCGGAACAGCTGCAGATGTGCCGGTATCAGGTGGACTAATCACAGCTGCTCCAGGTGGCCCTTCGGATGGATTTCTAGTCCGTATTGATGCCAATTGTACAAGTGCTACCAGTACCTATGTCGGCACTTCCTCCTACGATCAGGTCTACTTTGTAGAAACCAACGTCGATGGAGATGTCTATGCATACGGACAAACAGCTGGCAACTACCCGGTTGAAGGGACCGTTTGGTCTGAGGCAAATCAAAAACAATTCATTCACTCTTTTAGTGCGGATCTCAGCTCCACCAATTTTTCCACCACTTTTGGCGCAAACGGAGATATCAATATTTCGCCCACCGCCTTCCTTGTCGATCGCTGTGATAGAATCTACGCAGCTGGCTGGGGCGGAGGCCTTAATCCAGGCTTGTATTCCGGTACTGTAAGCGGAATGACAACCACAAGTGATGCTTTTCAGGCCAATACCATAGATGCAAGTGACCTTTACTTTCTGGTCCTCGATCAAGATGCCGAAGACCTCTTGTATGCGACCTACTTCGGTGGCAGTGGACAAGGCGAGCATGTGGACGGTGGCACCAGTAGATTTGACAAAAGCGGGGTGATCTATCAAGCCATCTGCGCTTGTTCCGGACCTTTTGGGGATACACCAACAACAGGGGGCTCCGTTTCTCCAGCCAATGGATCTTCAAACTGCAACCTGCATGTACTCAAACTAGACCTGGAACAATCAATCCCTACGGCTCAAGCCCTCGCCAATCCAACAACTGCAGGATGCGCCGATCCCGTATTCACCGTACAATTCGAAAATCAAAGTGAAGGCGCAACAGATTATGTCTGGGATTTCGGTAATGGTCAGGTCTTCGAAGGACAAGATCCTCCTCCGACGATCTATACGGATGCAGGTGTCTACGATGTTCAGTTGATCGCATTCGATTCCCTGCAATGCGTTACAACCGATACGGTCTATACACAAATCATAGTGGGAAATCCTGAGGTCTTTACCGCAAGTTTTGACTACACGCTACCAGATGGTTGTGAGTCGATGAGCGTTCTATTCACCAATACCTCTCCCCTACCAAACGATCCGGCCACCGACTATGAATACCTTTGGGACTTCGGAGACGGATTTCAGTCCGCTGCCTACGAACCCGATCATACCTATTTTATCAACGGCGATTACAATGTCTCCCTTACTGTTACTTCTTTAACGGATACGCTGTGCAACTCCTTTGCAAGCGCTTCCGGCAGCTTTACATTGGCTGCTGGATACGATATCACCGCCAGTCTGGATGAGCTCGGAGCTGGGTGTATCCCTTATAATCTCAGCACCACTGCCGACCCTACGGCACCTACAGTGACCTGGCTTCTTGATGGCCAGCCCATTGCATCTGGTCCCGATCTAAACTATGATCTCAACACAGAAGGTGATCACTTACTCGAACTAATACTCAATGATCCCGCTTCTTGCAATCAGGCAGATACTGCCAGTGTCACGGTTACAGGCTACGGATTCCCTGTGGCTGGTTTCACCAGTGATTTGCCCGTACAGGAGCTCGGCTTGCCAATCAGCTTTAGCAATACCTCTACGGATGGCTCGACCGTGAGCTACACCTTTGGCGATGGAAATACAAGCACAGAAGATAATCCCATACACACCTATGCCAGTATCGGCGACTATGAAGTTTGCATTACAGCTATCAACCCCCTAGGCGGCTGCGAAGATATCTTCTGCGAATCAGTGACAGTCGATGAAACCTGGAAGATCGAACTACCAAACGCCTTCTCGCCCAATGGCGATGGCGTCAATGATGTGCTATATCTTCGCGGTTTTGGAATGCAGGACATCGAGCTCCAGCTCTTCGATCGTTGGGGCCAATTGGTTTTCACCACCACGAGTTTCGAAGAAGGATGGGACGGCACCTTCAAGGATAAATTTCAGGAAATCGAAGTTGTGGTTTACAAGCTTACTGCCAAAACATTGGGCGGTGAGAGCATCCAACGAAGTGGTAATGTAACCGTCTTGAGATAGTCTCCTTCATCAAACAAAGCTAAACAGATCGAAGGTGCTCAATTGTGACTTTAGGCTCGCAAGGCAATACTGGAGCGAGCCAATGCAGGTGCTAAGAGCCCCGGGCGCAGCGGAACGAAGTGCCCGGATAGCGTGGTGAATGCTAGAGGCGGACTGGCTCGGAGCACAGCGGAGAGACAGGCTGGCTCCAGCATGAACAGCTAGCTGGGTGCTGAGTATTAGTGGAGCACGGGTACCATGCTGCCACGTGCATATCTGCCGCGCTCCAAAATAACAAGAAATATAAATTCAAAAACAATCATTATTTGGAGCCCAAGAGCAGGACTCCCGATGCCTTTCTACCCGCTCTCTGTTACAATGTCGGCACCAGTCACAGCCTTCGCTGCACCATCTGCAGGGTCTTGCTAATGCAGCCCCTGCAGATGGGCGCTCAGTGCTGTGTCTGGCACCGCCATTTCCACGACGATCGGGGCTAATTATCACTTTCGTCACCCCGGCCGCCGATATTAGTCGACGATTACGAGATGGTAATTTTTCTTGCCCTTTTGCAAAAGCAGGTACTTCTCATTCAGAAGGTCAGCAGCGGAGACAGAGGTATCTTCCCCTTCAACTTTTTCTTTATTTACGCGGACACCGCCACCTTTGATCGCACGTCGCGCCTCTCCTTTAGACGAGTAGACCTGAGTATGCTCGGTTAGAAAGTCGACTATAGGTACGGCATCCCCGAGCGTGTCCGCGGAGATATTGGAATTCGGGACACCACCAAACACATCTAGAAAATCGGCTTCCGAAAGCGCCAAAAGGGTATCCTTAGTGCCTTTGCCAAACAGTATCTGCGATGCCTGCTGAGCCATCTCATAAGCCTCTCGACCATGCAGGAATACAGTGGCTTCCTCAGCTAGTTTCTTTTGCATCAGATTGCGGCCTGGGTCTTCAGCATGCTGGGCCTCCAATGCTTCGATCTCCTCGCGATCCAGTAGCGTAAAAATGCGAAGGTATTTGCCCACTTCCGTATCGGCCGCATTGAGCCAAAATTGGTAGTACTTGTATGGGGAAGTCTTCTTCGGATCCAGCCAAACAGCACCGCCTGCGCTCTTGCCAAACTTGGTACCATCCGCCTTGGTTACGAGTGGACAGGTGATCACATGGGTATCCGAAGAGCCACAGCGTCTCAGCAACTCAGTGCCTGAAGTCATGTTGCCCCATTGATCGGAGCCACCTACTTGCAACTTGCAATTGTAGGTATCGTGCAGGTACTTGAAGTCGTAACCCTGAATCAGCTGGTAGCTAAATTCTGTAAAAGAGATACCGGATTCCAATCTGGACTTGACGGAGTCTTTGGCCATCATGACATTGATCGGGTAGTGCTTGCCAACATCCCTGAGAAAGTCGAGCACATTCATCTCTTTAAACCAATCGTAATTATTGACTAGTATGGCCGGGTTTTCGGCGGCATCAAAATTGAAGATGTTCTCCAGATTGCGACGAATTCCAGCAATATTGTGTGCCAGTTGTTCCTCGGTTAGCAGATTTCGTTCTGCGGATTTACCGGAAGGATCGCCAACCATGCCTGTGGCACCTCCGAGCAAAATGATGGGTTGATGTCCGCAACGTTGAAAGTGGACCATCATCATACCTGCGGCAAGATTGCCAATGGTCAAAGAATCAGAGGTGGGATCTGCTCCCCAATATCCTACCGCCTTGCCCTCGCTCAAATATTTTTCAATATCGGGGGTGTGTTGTTTCAGCATTCCGCGCCAGCGCAGTTCCTCCAAAAAATCCAATTTACTCATGATTCCTACTTAGTTTTCACGTTTCATTAATTGTAAAGCCAAACTGTGAAGTGGCTTCTTTAGTTCCTCGCTTGCAGAGACATTGGCGAGGCTTGCAAGCGCTGTCTCTAGATATTGCTCCATCAGTTGCTCCGCCTTTGCACGCAGTCCTAGTCTTTGGTATAAAGAGGTGACCGCCTCGACTTTCTCACGCGGATCAAAATCTTTCTTGTCGAGCCATTGGCTAAGTTCGTCCCTATACTGCTCTGTTTCTAGAGCTTTTATGAGCAAATAGGTCTTCTTGTTTTGTATAATATCTCCGCCCTTCTGTTTGCCAAATTTGTGTTGCTCGCCAAAGGTGTCGAGGATATCGTCTTGCAACTGAAATGCCAATCCGACATTGCGCCCAAACTCGTAGAGCTCGATCTGATCCTGCTCTGAGGCACCAGCGGCTAATGCCCCCAACTGCATCGAACCAGCCAGTAAGACAGAAGTCTTCAGCTCGATCATCCTTAGATACTCTTCGACCTGCACATCCATTCTTTGCTCAAAGTCCATATCGAGCTGCTGACCAAAGCAAACTCCGGCTGCAAAGTCATTGAAAATCTGCAGTGCTTTAGGAATAATCTGCGGTTCTAATTGCTGAAGATTTTGGTAGGCATGTACCAGCATAAAATCGCCTGATAAGATCGCTGCATTGAGGTCATATTGGTGATGAACAGCGGCTTTGCCTCGTCTAATCGGCGCTTCATCCATTACATCATCGTGCATCAAGCTAAAGTTGTGAAAGATCTCCACAGCGATGGCTGCCGGAAGGGCATTTTCAGCATCTGCACCACATAATTCACAGGCTAAGAGACAGACTAAGGGGCGGATTCTTTTGCCTCCGTTGCTCAAAATATAGTCAACTGGTGCCGTTAGATTGCCAGGTGCATCGGAATAATCCCTTCTTTTCAGGGCCTCAGCAACTTTTGACAGTAAATCCTCGTATATCTTCATATTATGCGAATAGGTCGCAAAGATAGGCATAAATTGCAGGACAAAAGTAGAAGTTGCGTCAGGATACAGGGAAGAAATTACTAATTTTATGCTTGCTTTGGCTGCCGAAGGCAAGTCAGAAAGCTTTTTAATCGGATTGCTCAATTAGTTTACTATAAAGTATTTTGAAAATGCTCATTATGAAGAAAAAATTTACATTGTTTTTAGTGCTGCTGGTAGCAGCATTTAGCACAAACTTCTTGTCTGCTCAGGATTGTGATCCTGGAGATATTGCAGATGATTTGATTGGTGTTACACAAATTTACTGTACTGGTGGCGTGTTGAATCTTGCGACCAATGGCGAGGAAGTTGTAGATCCAGGTGGAAACTATGCTTGGTTCTTCACTAGCCTTGCTGGTGATTCTATTCCATTTCCTGCCTGGTTTTTGGGAGAGGAATTCTCTGGCGACCTAAATGAACTGATGGTAGCTAACGGTGGTGAGGCATTTCCTCCTGGAGAGTACGCTGCGCAGGGACTTTCCATTGATGATGGTGCTGCACCTTCAGATGTCTGTTTAGTCCCAACTGAAAATGCCGTATTATTTACCATCTATGAAGAAGGATCCCCTGAGTGTGATGGCTTGGTAGAAGAATGCCAGGAAGCAGCTCCAAACGATGTTTGCGACAATGCAGAGACAATGCCAAAACCAATTGGACTGGGAACACCCCAGAGTGCTGGACCTTATGACATCAGTTGCGGAACTACCGGCGGAGATGATCCGGACTTTGGTTGGGAATGCTTCGGTGAGCCAAATGGTGATAACTCAGCCCCTTCTCTGGAAACTACAGTTTGGTTTGAGTTTGAAGGAGATGGTAATACTTACCATATCCGAAGCTCTAACTGTGATGGAGATCTTGGTGTGGGTGAATACATCAGCGATGGAGACACTCAATTTGCACTATACTCAGGAAGCTGCGGAAACCTGACAGCGATTGAATGTAACGAAGATGATCCGGAGCTGGAACAAGGCACGACTGTTTACCCAGCAGCTTTGACCGTTGCCACTACAGCTGGAACAATGTACTACCTTATGGTGGATGCATTCAACTTCCAGGGCACTGTGTCTTCGGGTTCTTTCTGCCTTGATGTTACCATGACGGAGTCAGCTTCAGGCTGTAGTGCTTCTGTCGGTACAATTACTGCTCCTGCCAACACAGATGTTTGTGGTGCAAATGACAGTGAGCAGATTTTAATAGAAGGTGCTGCTGGTGGAGATTTTACCACAAACATTGTGATCACGGAAACTGATGATTTGGTAATTGTTGCACTTGCCGGTGGTTCTGGTATCATCAACTTCGATGACCTTGGTCTTCCATACGCTGATAACTATACAGCACATGTTATCAATTATCCTGCTGATCAGGAAGACGCTATTTTGAACGCTATTGACTTTGGTGTTACAACTGGTCCTGACATTGGAGAATTGATTGCTGATGGAACGATCTGTGCAGCAGTTGATTTTGACGGAGTACCATTTACTTACAGTGCATGCGAATTCCCAATTGCGATAGAAGATCTGGAAGGTATTGCAGATCTTTCTGTATTCCCAATGCCAGTTGCTGGCGCTGCTACGCTGCAGTTTAATGCAACTGAAGCAATGCCAGTAGTGGTAAATGTATTTGACCTGAGCGGTCAGTTGATCAAAGCTCAAAATGCGACTACTCAGTTCGGCATTAACAACATCAGTGTTGATTTTGCTGATCTAAGTGCAGGCATCTACTTCCTAAGCCTGGAAACAGCTTCTGGAGCTGTGACACAAAAGGTGGTGAAGCAGTAAGCCATTAGTGGCTACAAAAACTAACTGAAATAGAAAGCCCCGAACACCTTGTGTGTCCGGGGCTTTCTTGTTTTTGATTGGGTCTATTTTGGAGCCGATCTACAGATCAGTGACTAAACTAAGGATCGCACAAAAGATTCCTGAAACTATCGTTGCGGTGACGTAGAATACGACCGTCGCTTGTATTGACAGTTGATATTCCAGCATTTCTGCCAGACTCAGCTCTGAGAAAAAGGAGGATAAACTAAGCAAAGAAAAACCCAGCAAGGCGAAGACGATGAGAGACTGAATCATGTACTTCCACCATTTGACGGAAAATACACTGATTATTGGATTGAGCCAGGCAAACAATAACCAACTGGTGCAAGCTACCTTATAGACTGATTCCTGATCTCTTGAGAAAATCCCGAATACTACGATCAAGACCATTGAGGGGACAGCAAGAACGACAAACTGCATCAGTGGACTGAGCTTATGGACCTCTCCCAATGTCAACATAGATTGTTAGCTTTGATTTCTCTTTACAACAACTGAGCAGAGAATTGTTCTCCAATCTTATGGAAACTTAAACTTCAGTTCGGGTGTGAGCTGGGGAGTATTATCATTCAATTCGACGCGATCGCCGTTCAACCAACTGGTAAGTAATTCCTTGTTATCTGACATCTTTCCTACCATATAGATAGATGCTACACTCAAGGAAAGGGACTCATCGAACTTCTCTCGCACAACCGTTTGCGCTCCCAATGGGGAGGCATGTGTGAAGGTAATCTCGCCCTGGTAATAGTCTAAAGCTCCAATATGGGTATCCAGTCCGACCAGGTACACACCTTCCCCTTGGGCATGTATCCATTCCTTGAGAAGATCCAACCTTCGGAAGGTGTTGATAGAGGAAGGTCTACAGAGTACATCTACAACTTTCCCAGATCGTTCTTGCGCAAATTTTATCCGATTGAGGTTTACTCCTGCATGCCGCAGAAAAGTACTGATTAGGTAGCCACAGGCGATCTTGCCTTCTCTGGGCTCTTCGGTCATACCATCAAAATCGTAGGTAGTGGCATACCAAAAGTGCATGATGGATTTGTAGCTATTGTTGAAAAATGTTTCAACATGCGATAGAATAGAGTCACGTTCAGCTGCATTTCGCGCATCCTTGTACAGATCCCTGTAATAGTCCAGTTCTTTTTCTACCTCATCCAAGGCTAGTTTGTAGGCAATATTTACGCCATGACCATGAGTCATGCCACTAGCTTGCGCATTCGTTTGATTTGACATCAAACTAAGTAGAAAAATCCACAGGCAGGCCATTACAGGCAGCCTTGTTATAGCGGTTGTTTGCATGGGGTATAATGACAAGTTTGATTTGGGACGTGTTGGAAGAAACCCCCTTTTCTGGTCAATCACCGAATGTCTCTTAAATTAGCCAAATCTGCTGGGATTAGATAATTAAATTTTGGAAATCTGAGACTTTCATGCAAAGGTCTCCTACTGTGTCTCTACTACGCTTGCAGAAACAAGCCAAACAGCAATTTAGTTTAGAGAGCCAATTAGTACTTAGAATTGTTTAGATTTGAGAGTGTTTGCTATTGTACTGAAAACCTTGAAAGATGTCGATTAAGACAATTACTACTTCTGAGCTGGTAGCTGATCCGAGATTAAAGGCCGCGTATCCGGATGATGAAGAGCGTAGCTCCATTGTATCTGCCTTTGATCGGGTATTGAATGGCTCAAAGACGATTACGAGCGAAAAAGACAGAAAGCGGATAACGGCTGCCTTTATCATGGCGGCCATTGCCCATAAGGATATTCGAAGAAAGTCTGGTGAGGCCTATATCCTCCACCCTATTGCAGTAGCTCAGATCGTCGAAGAGGAAATCAATCTGGATGCAACCAGTATCATTTGTGCATTATTGCACGATGTTGTGGAAGATACCGATACCACCTTGCTGATGATCGAAAAGGAGTTTGGCAATAAAGTATCGAGCATTGTAGACGGGCTAACAAAGATTAAGGGTCTGAAAAACAAGCAGGTCAAGATGAATCTTACTGGCGAGTATCGCTTTGAAGAGGGTTCAATGCAGGCGGAGAACTATAAGAAGATTCTCTTGACAATTGGAGAAGATCTAAGAGTAATTCTGATCAAGGTGGCCGATCGCCTGCACAATATGCGCACCTTGAAGTCGATGCCAGAGGCTAAGCAAAGGACGATTTCCTTTGAAACCATGTATCTCTACGCCCCGATTGCCCATCGATTTGGTTTGTATCAAATCAAATCGGAACTGGAGGATTTGAGTTTAAAGTACACCAACCGAGTGATCTATAAGCAGATCGCCAACAAGCTGGCAGAAAAGAAAACGGAACGAGAGGCTTATATCAAAGAGTTTATTACTCCGATTGAGCAAATGCTGAAAGAAGAAGGCTTTGAAAACTTTCAAGTCTACGGTCGACCCAAGTCGATTCATTCCATTCTGAACAAGATTCAGAAGAAAAACGTCGAATTCGAAGAGATTTTCGACCTCTTTGCTATTCGTATCATACTGGATCCTGAACCGGATAAGGAGATCTATGAGTTTACGGCAGAGGACAAGCAGCATGAGAAGAAAATCTGCTGGATGGCCTATTCGATTATCACCAATAAATACAAACCGAATCGGGATCGACTTAGAGACTGGATAGACTATCCCAAAGCCAATGGTTATGAATCGCTACATACGACAGTGATGGGCCCTCAAGGCAAGTGGGTTGAGGTGCAGATCAGAACGCGCAGGATGCACGAAGTAGCTGAGAAAGGAATTGCGGCTCACTGGAAATACAAAGAAGGCTCCAGCGAAAACGCAAATGCCTTGGATGTTAGCTTGCAGAAAATTCGCGATGCGATCAAGGATCTGGCTGAAAACAACGATGCGCTTGATTTTGTAAACGACTTCAAGCACAATCTTTACGAAAATGAAGTCTATGTGTTTACTCCAAAGGGGGAGGTAAAATCCCTACCTGCCGGATCTAGTGTCATCGATTTTGCCTACAGCATCCATACTGTAGTTGGCGGGCAGTGCATCGCGGCGAAGATCAATGCTAAGATCCACCCGATCTCCACAAAACTAAAGAACGGGGATCAGGTCGAAATCATTACATCGAAGAAGCAGAAGCCTTCAAAGGATTGGCTGGTCTTTGCCAAGACTTCCAGAGCCAGATCAAAGATCAAATCTGCGCTAAACGAAGAAAAGAAGCGAATTGCGGATGAAGGTAAGGAGATGCTGATGAGAAAGCTCCGATCCTTCAAGGTACCTTTCAACAATCAAGTTCTGGAAGAGATTCGAGCTTACTTCAACATGGAAGATAGCTTGGAGTTACTTTACAATATAGCGCTGAAGAACATCAATGTCAATGTTCTGAAAGATGTGACCTTCTCTGGTAACAAAATCGTACAACCCGAAAGCAAGAAGCCAGAAGTCAAGAAGAAAGCGCCCGTAGAAGAAGTTAAAGAAGCCCCCACTAGCACCAAATCTACAGAATTCTCTATTCTGGACAGCTTCCCAAAGGCAGTAAAGTTTACCATAGCCAATTGCTGCAACCCGGTACGTGATGATGCTGTGTTTGGCATCATTACCAATCAGCATGGCATTAAGATTCACAGTGTGAATTGTCCCAATGCCGCAGACATGCATGCTAAGCATAGCCATCGTATTGTAAAGACCAAATGGGGAGACGGCCGGGTTTCCTTTATGACAGGCATCGCCTTAACAGGCATCGATGGGCTTGGTTTGGTCAATAAAGTGACCACAGTGATTTCAGAGGAGTTTGGCATCAATATCAGCGGACTTTCATTCGACGCACTAGATGGTGTTTTTGAAGGCACCATCAAGGTTTACGTGCAGGATTTGGGAGAATTGAAGAAATTGATCAACCGATTGAAGAAAATGGATGGTATTTACACCGTAAAGCGAGCAGAAGTTTCTCAGTGAGCCATATCAGCGATAAAATTGTTTGCATGCTAAGCGTAATATTGATATCTTAAAGAAGGAAGCGCGTATGGGAGGAACAGAGGCAACACAAAAGGAAGTGAAAGATATCTTTGCGGCCTACCTTCAAATGAATAAGCAAAGAAAGACTCCTGAGCGCTATGCGATTCTGGAAGAAATCTACTCCAGAGATGACCACTTTGAAGCGGAAGAGCTTTATCTACAGATGAAGCAAAAAGAAAATACCATAAGCCGCGCCACCATCTACAACACCCTTGAGCTACTGGTCGATTGCGATCTGGTTACTCGACATCAATTTGGACGCAATAGCGCCCATTACGAGAAGTCCTATGGCTATCGACAACACGATCATATAATTTGTTTGGATTGTGAGAAAGTGGTGGAATTTTGCGACCCGAGAATACAGCAGATCAAATCGATGATGGGCGAGCTCTTGAGTTTCGACATCAAGCACCATTCTCTAAATCTCTACGGCGCCTGTGACGGGCATTGTGACAAAGTTAAAAAGGAACCTTAACGACAAAGAAATGGTTTGACCAATTAATACTTAGCGAATGCAATTGACTTTTACCCCAATTCGCTAAATTAAAATCGAAAAGCTCATCAGGCGAATTAGAGACTCTTTCTAAAAGCTTCATTATGAACTACTCCTTTAGTACCCCTGCACACGCAATCCTGATCACCCTGGAGGGTGACATGCTTGCCCCCCACCATTATGAAGATCTCCTGGAAAAAATCGATGATTACTTGCTGGAAGGCAAGAGTCAATTTGTCATTGATCTGGAGGGCCTGAGATTTATGAACAGTAGCGGTCTCGCCGCATTGTGTATGATCTTAACAAAAGCCCGAAAAAACGATGGCGAAGTGGCCTTGTGCAAAGTACCAGCACATCTCTCCAAATTGCTGATTGCGACCAAGCTGGCAGCCATCTTCAGTATCTACGATACCGTGGACGAAGCTGTAGATGCGGTAAAGCCTCTTTTGGAGGTAAACAGTGAAGTCAAGGAATAATTTTCATGCGACAATGCCGCAGCTTTGAGCTTATCGATCTAAGCTCTTTCAAAGCCAAAATGCAATATTGGTCTCAGGATCAGTCTGTCTGCTGCATACTCGACAGCAATGAATACCCTGATGACAAGTTTGGGCGATATGAGCTGCTTGCTGGCTTTGGCAAGCGCCAGACAGTCAAAGTGACCGACTCTGCCTTTGAGGCTCTTCGAGAGCTTCAGGAACAATATCAGGATTGGATGATGGGTTACCTAAGCTATGAGCTCAAGAATGAGCTGGAGAACCTAAGATCAGCGAATACCGATATGCACGGTGCTCCAAAACTTTGCTTTTTCATTCCGGAGATTGTGATTTGGATCGAAAAGGGCAAAACCGAAACCTGCCAAATCGAATGCTATGCCCCTCACTCTCCTGAAGAGATCTGGGACGCGCTGGAAGCTACCGAGGCAACATTTTCCGGCAGCTGTATTCCTGAAGGCCTGCAACTACAATGCGTGCTGAACAGGCAAGCTTATCTGAACTGCGTCAATAGCATCCTGCAGCATATCATCGAGGGGGACTGTTATGAACTTAATTTCTGCATGCAGTTCTTCCTGGAGGAGATCGATGTCGACAGTAGCTGCCTGTATCATGACCTAAACAAAATTTCGAAGGCTCCATTCGCCGCTTTTCTGAAGTGGGAAGACTTGTCGATAATCTGTGGCAGTCCCGAGCGTTTTCTACAAAAGAGTGGCCAAAAGCTAATCAGTCAACCCATCAAAGGGACGATCTCTCGTGGTAACAATCTAGAAGATGACCTAAGACAGAAGCAATTCCTCTTGCATGACCCTAAGGAACGTGCTGAAAATGTGATGATCACCGATCTTGTACG
>JAHDDV010000070.1:0-3464 GCA_020629205.1 Chitinophagales bacterium
TGTTGATTGTGTATTGTTTATTATGTATTGTGTATTGTGTTTTTGCGCTGCGCGCCGGGGCTAGGTATTGCTGGCAGTGTTCGCTTTTTCCAACTTACTTGCTAGAGGGGCTGTGAGCGCGACGAGACGTACGTCACGCTCCGCCAATGGGGTGGCTCTTTTCCACTAGACACTAAAAAAGCGCGCCCGAATGAAGGTGAAAACTAGCCCCGGGTGAAGCGGAACGAGGTGCTCAGTCTAGCGTGGCGAAAGCCAGCCAATAGTGGCTCCGACGATAGGAGGAGACACTAGTGGCTGTGCTGGAGCAGCTAGATGAGTGCCGAGTATTAGCGGAACACGGGTAGCATGTCGCCACGGGACTATGCTGCTCGGCTCCTAATAAAGAACCGTTACATTTCCTTTGTAGAATGCCTCTTCTCCATTATTGAAAACCACTCTTGCGTAGTAGACGTAGACATCCAATTGTACGGGCTCGCCTTTGAAGGTACCATCCCAGCGATCATCAATGCCATTACCAGTGAAGAGGTGGACGCCCCATCGATCGTAGATATGGAATTCCATCTCTTGCACAAAGTTGGAAAGCAGTCCAAAGTCATCATTGAGGCCATCGCCATTGGGCGAGAATGCATTTGGAATCATGACAATTGGCTCACTGAATACTTGTATGCTTATCGATGCAGTTGTGACACAACCATACTCATCGGTAACGATGACGGTATAGGTAACATCTTCTAGCGGACTTGCAATTGGCCTTGCACAATCGGTGCAACTTAGGCCATCGACCGGACTCCATTCATAGGTGAAACTATTGGAACTACTGCCGGTGACGATCACGTTTAGTTGTGAGGTCTCGCCGTCTAGTAATAGGCTGGCACCGGTGATGCTGGCTTCCAGACTTATGACTTCGATTTGTTGTGTGCTCGTGGCAGAACAAGCGCCATCGGAAACCGTCAGCGTGACATTTTGCATGCCAGCATCAGACCAGCTGACTTCAAGCGGTCCTGCACTGTTTAGGCTGCCGGAAACGATATCGTAATCACCAGAGATGGTCCATTGATAGGTAGCAGTTGGACCGGCTGTGCTGAGGGCTGCGATACTGGTAATGTCATCCAGACAGATGGCAGGCTCTAGTTGTACCAATGCCGTCGGATCCTGAATCACTTGAACATTTACACCGCTTGAATCCGGGCAGGCCCCATTGGTGACATACCAGATTTGGAAGCTACTGCTCTCTGCTCCGGCGATGTTGATGACACCGGTATTGGCATTAATTGGTAGCGTGCCATTAGTGCCGAAAGTACCACCGGATGTTTGGATATTGATCGGATTGATGCTGCCATCAGACGCACAGTAAACGCTATTGTCGGTCTGGAAGCTGGCATCATCGGCTGGTAACTCTGTGAGTGTAATTGGGACCATATTTGGACTTGGGCAATTGTCTGGGGCAGGTGTGAAAGCCTGAACCCAGTAAGTGCCGGGAACACCCGGATCATAAGTTGCCCCAGTCGCAATGATCTCCGTGCTGCCCTGACTTGCGTACCAGTTGTAAATATCTACGCCATTGTCTGTGACGCTCAGTGCGGGAACAGTTGTGCCCTCGCAATAGGATTGATCGGGACCAAGAGGATCGGCAGCAGGCACACAATCGCATTCGTAAGTTACCTCCACTTCATCGGTATTGGAGCAGCCATTATTTGCATTAAAAACGGTGAGTATGTATATACCTTCTACTTCGACATTTGGCGTGAGGGTATTCTCATTGCCATCGATGACGAGGCCTGGGCCTGACCATTCGTAGGTGATGCCGGGGCCTGAATCTGAGGCGGTGGCATCCAATGTGATGGGGCCTTCTTCACAGACCAGCACCATAGTTGGTCCAGCATCTGCGATAGGGGCATTGACATCGGCAGCGATTTCAACATTGCTTACTGCCGAGCAGTTGTTAGCCGTGTTGGTGACCGTGAGGGTGTAGCTGCCACTCAGGGTAACTTCAGGATTCTGATCATTTGCATTGCTGGCATCAATACCCGGGCCTGTCCATTCGTAGATGAAATCGGGCCCTTGAGTAGAACCTGAGCCATCCAGAGTGATCGGATCTCCACTACAGTCGATGGTCTGTGGATCACCTGCACTGGCGACCGGAATATTCTCATCCGCAGTTATGATCACTTCATCGGAAGATTCACAGCCATTGACATTATTAAAGACAGTAATGATGTAGGTCCCTGCTTCGGACACTGTTGGTGTCAATTCTGTTTCATTGGCTGCTGTAATACCGGGGCCCGTCCAAAGGTATTCGATCTCCTCCCCTATGCTGGAGTTGGATGCATCCAATAGCACCTGAGTGAGGTCGCAAGTGATCTGTTGATCAGCGCCGGCATCTGCTTCTGGAATAACGATATCTTCAGACAAGGTCATAGAGGATACTGCCGTACAATTATTGTCCGTATTGGTAACGGTAAGAATGTACTCGCCTTCCGCATCTACGGTTGGATTCAGTTCATTTGCATTGGCAGCGGTGATACCCGGTCCTGTCCATTCATAAGTGAATTCAGGACCAGTACTGGTAGTCGCATCTCCAATCGTTACTTGCTCAGTGTCGCAATCCAGTTGCTGATCGGGGCCTGCCTCGGCAATTGGAACGCCGGCATCTTGTCCTACTTCAACCGTGTCTGAGTCGCTACATCCATTGTCTGTGTTGGTAACTGTCAAGGTATAAGTACCTGCTTGTCCCACTGTCGGATTGACTTCATTTTCATTGCTGGCATCGATGCCTGGACCTGCCCATGTGTAAGTGATGTTTGGACCTTGGGCGGAGGCAGAGCCATCGAGTTGCACTTCGAGAATCTCACAAGTGAGCTGCTGATCCGCACCCGCTTCTACGTCGGGGAAGTCACCGTCTTGTCCCACCTCTACAGTATCTGTATCCGAACAACCATTGTCGGTATTGGTGACCGTGAGCGTGTAGGTTCCTTGAATGGCGACCGATGGATTTTGGTCGTTCATGTTGTCTGCTGTGATGCCTGGGCCTTCCCAGCTGTAGGTGATATTGGCACCAGTAGCGGAGGCGCTGGCATCCAGTGTCACTGCCTGGATTTCGCAGGTCAATGTTTGATCCGAGCCAGCATCTGTAGCCGGAGCCTGATCGTCGATGAAAAGTTCTACACTTGAGGTAGCCGTACAGTCATTGTCTGTATTGGTGACTGTGAGCGTATAAATACCTATTTCTGCCACCTCAGGGTTTTGCTCTGATTCATTGGTAGCGGTAATTCCGGGGCCTTCCCAGCTGTATGTAATATTTGGACCTGTACTTGAGTCTGGGCCACCGATGGTAATCGTTGTTGTTTGACAATCGAAGGTTTGATCTTCACCGGCATCAGCTTCCGGCACGCCAGCATCCTGGGTGACCTCTACGATGTCTTGTGAGGAACAACCGTTGGCTTCATTTAGAACAGTGATGGTGT
>JAHDDV010000070.1:3564-18657 GCA_020629205.1 Chitinophagales bacterium
CTGTGATCTCACAAGTGAGTTCCTGATCCGGGCCAGCGTCGGCTGTTGGGAAGTCGCCGTCTTGAAGCACTTCGACTTCATCCGTGGTGCTGCAACCGTTGTTGGTATTGGTAACGGTAAGCGTATAGATTCCGGATACACTTACATCCGGACTTTGCTCTGATTCGTTGGCAGCGGTAATGCCAGGACCTTCCCAGAGATAAGTAATACCAACGGCATCTGAGGAGCCTGATCCATCCAATGTTACCGTTGTAATCTCACAGGTTAATGTAGGGTCTGCTCCAGCATCTGCTACCGGAACCAGATCATCGCTTAGGACCTCTACTGAGGATTCTGCCGTACAGTTATTGTCGGTATTTGTCACGGTCAAGGTATAGACTCCGGCCGCATCTACCAGCGGGAATTGATCATTTTCATTGGCGGCTGTAATGCCGGGGCCTGTCCAGGTATAAGTGATGTTGGCTCCTGACGAGGAGTCAGGTCCACCGATTGTGGCTTCAGTAACTTCACATCCCAGCGTTTGATTTTCACCTGCATCTGCTTCGGGTACGCCCGCATCCTGAGTCACTTCTACGATGTCTTGTGAGGAACAACCGTTGGCTTCATTTAGAACAGTGATGGTGTAAGATCCAGTTTGCGATACCGTTGGATTTTGCTCATTGGCGTTGCTGGCATCGATACCTGGGCCATCCCATGTGTAAGTCATTCCAGCATCTGAGCCACCTCCATCGAGTGTCACTTCTGTGATCTCACAAGTGAGTTCCTGATCCGGGCCAGCGTCGGCTGTTGGGAAGTCCCCGTCTTGATCTACGGTAACTTCATCCGTGCTTGTACATCCATTATTTGTATTGGTAACTGTCAGCGTGTAATCTCCTGCAACAGCAACTTCCGGGCTTTGTTCATTGGCATTGGCTGGACTTATTCCCGGACCATCCCAGGTGTAGGTGATTCCGTCTGCCGTGGTTGAGGCACTGCCGTCCAAGATGACTGACTCCGTTTCACAGGTCAGTGTTTGATCAGCACCTGCATCTGCTTCAGGGATAAGATCGTCGGATAGCACATCTACCGTAGAAACAGTAGTACAGTTATTGTCCGTATTGGTAACGGTCAGTGTATAGGTACCAGCTTCATTCACGGTCGGGAATTGGTCATCCACTGTTGTTGGGGTGATACCGGGGCCCTCCCATTCATACGAAATGTTATCGCCTGTGCTGGAAGCTTCTCCACCCAGTGTCACAGAAGTAATTTCGCAACCAATGGTTTGATCTTCCCCTGCATCTGCAGTCGGTACATTGGCATCTTGAAGGACTTCCACTATATCTGAAGAAGAGCATCCATTGGCACTATCGAAGATCGTAAGTGTATAGCTACCGATTTGATCAACCATTGGATTGGCTTCATTTGCATTGCTTGCATCGATTCCGGGGCCCTCCCAGGTATAGGTGATAGTCGGCCCAGAACTTGAGCCTTCGCCGAATAGCTCGATCTCTGTGATCTCGCAGGTCAATTGCTGATCTTCTCCTGCATTTGCCAGTGGCAATCCCGCATCTTGTGTTACTTCTACAATTGAACTTGTAGAACATTGATTTTCTGTATTGAGTACTGTTAGGGTGTACTCTCCTACCACACTTACTGTCGGGTTCAGCTCATTCGCGTTTGAAGCATCAATACCCGGGCCTTCCCAAGTGTAGCTAAACTCGTCACCCGAACTAGATCCGGAACCATCAAGAATGACATCACTTACTTCACAGGTGATCACCTGATCCTCTCCTGCATCTGCCAAGGGGCTTGCAGTGCTTACTGTGACATCTACGGTCGATGTAGCTGTACAATTGTTAGCAGTATTAACAACGGTCAGGATATAGTTACCCGCTTCAGAAACCAATGGGTTGATTTCATTTGCGTTGTCAGCTGTGATTCCAGGGCCAGACCACTCAATGGCAATATCCGGTCCGGTAGTGGACTCGGAACCGTCTAAAGTCACCTCAGACACTTCACAGTTGATCAGCATATCTGGACCAGCTGAAGCCACCGGCAGTCCTGCATCCTGAGTTACTTCAACATTGTCTGTTGCTTCACAGCCATTAGCTGAATCGGAGATGGTCAAAGTATAGATTCCTGCTTCGGTCACCTGCGGGCTCTGCTCGTTCATATTAGCAAAGGTTATTCCCGGCCCTTCCCATAGGTAGGTAATGCTCTCACCAGAAGAGGAGCCCGATCCATCGAGAATAACACTAAGAATATCACAGGTCAATTGCTGATCTTCTCCTGCATTAGCTGTCGGCAGATCAGCATCCTGACCCACTTCAACTGTATCGGTATCGGAGCAGTTGTTTGTGGTATTGGTAACGGTAAGCGTATAACTTCCGGCAACATTTACAGTAGGCGCAATTTCATTTGCGTTGCCAGCATTGATGCCAGGACCTTCCCATGCATAGACAAGTTCTGGAGCCGTGTTAGCCCCTGTATTTCCAATCGTTATATCTGATACCTGACAAGTGATCGTTTGGTCTAGTCCAGCATCCACTTCCGGTACATCCACATTTTCAGTCACTTCGACTGAAGTGCTGGCTGTACAATTATTCACTGTATTGGTGACCGTGAGCGTATAGATTCCTGCCGTGCTAACTTCAGGGCTTTGTAATTCAGCGTTGCTTCCATCGATGCCTGGTCCCTCCCAGAGATAAGTAATTTCTGCACCGGTACTAGAACCTGAACCATCGAGGACAGCGCTTGCCTGATCACAGTTGATCGCTTGTGGATCACCTGCACTGGCCACTGGCACACCTGCATCTTGAGTTACTTCCACCGTATCGAAAGAGATACATCCATTGTCTGCATTGTAAACTTCAATGGTATATGTACCTGCCTCATCAATTGTTGGACTTTGCAGGAAGGAGTTAGCTGGATTGATTGAGGGTCCCGTCCAGGTGTAAGTGATATTTGGACCAGAATCAGATCCGCTTCCGTCGAGCTCTATCTCTGTAAGAACACATGTCAATTCAACATCAGCACCTGCGTTGGCTGTCGGCAGGTCACCATCTTGGTCTATGCTCACCTCATCCGTATCAACGCAACCATTTGCCGTGTTGGTAACAGTAAGTGTGTACAGTCCCGGAGAACTGGCTGTTGCCATCATTTGGTTTTCTGTACCAGCATCTACACCAGGACCTTCCCATAAGTATGTAAGGTCCGTACCGCCGGTAGTACCAGAACCATCTAGCTGAACAGTCGTGGTTTGGCAGGTGATGGTTTGGTCGGGACCAGCATTGGCTGTTGGTATTTCGGAACTGGTCACTACTTCTACGCTGTGCGTGGCAACACAGTTGTTGCTGGTATTTGTAATTGTTATCGTGTAAGTGCCTTCTATGCTTACGGCAGGAGAAATCTGGTTGGCATTTGAAGCATCAATTCCGGGGCCGTCCCATACTACGGTTATATCCGGACCTGAACTTGAAAGACTACCGTCCAGCGTTACTGTTGTGATGGTACAGGTGAGTGTTTGCTCCGGACCAGCATCCGCAACCGGTAAGCTGGCATCTTGTGTAACTTCGACTTCATCTAAACTTGAGCATCCATTATCATTGTCAGTTACTTCAACCGTATAAACACCCACTTGATCAACTGTTGGGTTTACCTCTGTCTCGTTCGCAGCTGTGATTCCGGGACCAGACCAAACAATAGTGATATTGGCTCCGCTGGCTGAAGCAGAGGCATCCAATGTTGCTGTTGTGATGGTACAGGTCAATTGTTGATCAGCTCCAGCATCTGCTACTGGAGCGTTGAGGTCTTGTGTCACTTCTACCTGAGCAGTCGCAACACATGCATCGTTGCTCGTATTGATCACCGTCAATGTGTAGGTACCTGCTGCTCCCACGCTTGGATTCAAAGTAGAACCGCCAAGTAGTACACTTGGTCCATCCCAGGTATAGGAGAATGCCCCACCTTGACTGGAAGCGGACCCATCAAGCGTAATTGATTCATCCGAACAGGTCAGCATAACAGATGCACCTGCATTCGCAACTGGCACTTCAGCTACCGTGAATTGATGTTGGCTTTCGTACTCGCATCCAGTAGCTGGATCTGTGTAATTTACTGTAATTGTGTATGGACCTCCAGCAGCTAATCCATCCGCGGATAAATTGGTCCCGGAAATTCCATCACCACTTGCCACTGCTCCGGCTGGTCCGATCAAAGTTGAGATATCGATGGCCAGCGCATCTTCGCAAAGATCCGTCGGCAAGTCCATTGTGATTGGATTGGATGGACAATCTCCTGTTGTACAGGCTGTGGTACCTTCTTGACTGTTACCACAGGGATCAGGACCAAGCGCAACTATTGTAATCTCTACAGTGGTGGGTGTTCCAAGCGGCAGGTCTGTTACTTCATATGTCGTTGCACTGCCATCATATCCAGCAGCTGCTGTTGGAGTATCTCCATCAACAGAGATGAGCACCTCATATCCCGTAGCATTATCAACGGCTGGCCAACTAAAGGATACACTGGTAGTGGTGCTTTCACAAGCTGGTAATGGTGCTGTCAATGGTTGCGCGATGGCAACAGCTGCTGTATTCTCTGCGATACATCCGTTTTGATCTACCAATAGACCAATTGTTTCAGAAGCATTTGCACTAGTCCAACTTACTTCGTAGACTTGATTACCAAGTGGTACCGCTGTACCTCCAGCCCAATCCCAATTGAAGCTAGCCGAGCTTTGTGCATTTCCGGTATAGGTCACAGTAACAATCGTACTTCCATCACCACAGGCGCTTGCAGGATCTACTGCGAAGTCGGCAGTAGGATCGGGATTCACGGTAATGGTAAAGCTATCTTCATATTCGCAGCCACTTGGATCAGAGAAACTGAAAGACAGCACGTGTTCTCCGACTCCCGCGCTTGCTGGATCAAATTGTGTCCCTACAATGCCCGGCCCACTGTAGGTGGTCCCAGCAGGCTCAACCAGTACTTCCACAGCTGCATCACTCATGCAAAGTTCAGCCGGCAAAGTTGGTATTATGGCAATCGGAGGGCAGTTATCTGCCGTACAAGTTTCAGAACTCATGTCACTGTCACCGCAAGCATTACCTGCATCTACAACAGCGACAATCTCAATGGTCACCTCATCGCCTTCTGACAAACCTGGAACCGTCAAACTTAGGTCTCCAGTGTTTTGCGCTGGCTCCGCACTGCCATTAATGTATACTACTACATCATAGGAGCTTGCACCATCTACCGGGTCCCAATCAAAGGTCACCGAGTTAATGGTAGAGCTACATATAATATTAGGCGGATCAATCGGAGCAGATAGAATAGCTTGATCTGTATACTCATCCGATTGACAATCATTCTCTGAAATGCTTAGACTTATGGTGACTGGCCCTTCTCCACCCGGCCAGTTTACTTCATGTGGTCCAACACCCGCTCCTGGATTTGCGTTCCCTCCTCCAAAATCCCATACAAAGGATGCACTCGCAGCGTCTTCTACTGTTCCATCAAAAGTGATCGTCACTGTATCCTCACCATCAGCACATACTTCAGCTGGTTCAACAGTAAACGAGGCAATTGGCTCTGGATTGATGACCACTGTTGTAGTAGCAATTTCTGATTCACAGCCATTGACCGTGACAGTCAGAGAGTAATCTCCTTCCTCTGTTGCATCTGTTGGATTTTGTTCTGAAGAGCTATAATTATTCGGACCTGTCCAGCTGTATTGTACATCCCCTGAAAGATCTGTCGACCCATTGATCACAATGGCCTCCCCTTCACAGAATGGCCCTGCGTTATCGGCAATAGATACAGGAGGATCGAGAATCTCCACATCAACTGTAGCTGGTTCAGATGGACATTCGTCCACTGTCACTACCAAACTATATGTACCAGATACTGTAGCATCACTTGGATTAGCCTCATCGCTTGAGTAGTTTCCTGGTCCTGTCCATTCATAGGTGACAGTTCCAGTGGTAATGCTACTTTCTCCATTCAGCTGTATTTCTTGATCAGCACAATAAGGTCCTCCATAGGATACTGTGGCTTCCGGACTTTCAAGAGTCTCTACCGTTGTGCTCACAGGCTCTGAGGGACAGCCATCAACAATTACTGTGAGTTGGTACTCCCCCCCTTCTGTTGCATTGCCTGGGTTTTGAGCTGTTGAAGTATAGTCTCCCGGTCCAGTCCACTCATATTCTATTATTGCCCCTGTTGCATCTGTGATTCCGCTCAATGCAATGGTCTCTCCTTCACAGTAAGGTCCGTCATTGCTGGCTTCAGCTTCTGGTGCAGCCAGCACTTCAAAGACCACTTCTGCCGCAGGGCCTACGCAGCCAGCATCATCCGTCTCCAAAACCCATACACTGTATAATCCCTCTGCATTAACATCGACCTCGGTATTAGCTGCTCCATTCAAAGTTGGGTCGGAAGCGATCTCATTTCCACCAGCATCTGGATCCCCATCGAACCATGTGAAACTTCCTCCTGAACCACTAGCTGTTACATCCGGCACATCGCCACCCAAACAGGTAGCATCTGGTTCAGGTACTGAGGGTGCTTCCGGAGTTGGATTCACAGTCAAGCTAACTTCAAAAGGCTCCCCTTCACAATTGTCTGGTGCAGGTCCGGTCGGTATCACTATGTAAACAACCGTCCCGCTTCCGTCGGGCGAGTCATCGATATCTCCTGATCCACTGGAGCCGTTGTCTCCTGTCCACTCAAATGTAGTTCCATCGACATCGGCTGAAAGTTCGAACTCAAAGTCTTCTTCTTCACAGATTAGACCCTCACCCGGCTCACCAATTGGAGCAGCCTGAACGCTAAGCGTGATCGTGAATGGCTCACCCTCACAAGAGGATGGTGCAGCTCCTGTAGGAATGACTGTGTAAATCACTTCGCCAGGAGAAGATGGGCTATCACTGATATTGCCTGTTCCACTAGAACCATTGTCTCCTGTCCAGGAGTAAACCGCATCATCCACAGTGGAAGAGGGCTCAAATTCGAAGCTATCGCCTTCACAAATGATCGCCTCATCATCTACTCCTTCCGGAGCAGGATTGATGAACACCAAGAGCTCAAATGGAATACCTTCACAGCTCTCAGGCTCGGCACTATAAGGTGTAATCAAGTACAAAACTGCATCGCCCTGTGCAATATCTGGTGTATCAAATATGAACAGCTCTCCCGAACTCCCATTGTCACCTTCCCAGAAATATTGTGCGTTGGGATCAGAGCTAATTGGGTTATAGTCTACCGTTTCTCCGGCACAAATTTCCATTTGATCTGGATTTCCGACAGGAGGGCTAATCACCCCTACGATGACCTGAAAAGGTTCTCCCTCACAGGCACCTGGCTCAGGCCCAGTGGGCACTACTGTATAAATTACAGCTGGCACTCCGAAGGGAATATCAACTATATCTCCAGTACCGGATGTACCATTGTCCCCGGTCCAGGCAAAAGTAGTACCATCCAAATCAGCACTTGGTGTGTAGCTGATGTCTTCTCCTTCACAAACGTAGAAGTCATCTTCAACACCAACCGGTGCCGGAGTCACCGCCACAGTCACCGGGAAAGCATTGCCCGGACAGTTTAATGGAGCTGGCCCAACTGGAGTTACGGTATAAACCACTTCCGTAACTCCATTAGGTGTATCATTTATTTCTCCTGATCCGGAGCTACCGTTATCTCCTTCCCAGGTAAAGGTAGTGCCATCAACACTGGCACTGGGTTCGAATACAAAAGCTTGGCCTTCACAGACTTCTTCTTGTGAAGGAAAGCCACTTGGAAACTGATTTAGATTTACGGAAACCTCAAAGGCTTCTCCCACACATAGCCCGGGTTCCGGTGATGTTGGTATGATGGTATAAGTAACCGTTCCTTGTCCTTCCGGTAAATCATCAATATCTCCAGTGCCGCTGCTTCCATTATCTCCTGACCATTCGAAAGTGCTTCCGGGCAAGTCCGTCTGAGGGCTGTAAACAAAAGGCTGATTAGCGCAGACTTCCTGCACGTCCGGCACACCAATTGGCAATGGATTTACCTCCAGGCTAATGGTAAATGGATCACCTGGACAATTATCTGGATCAGCAGAGGTTGGAACTACCGTATAAGTAACGGTTCCCGGAGCCGAAGGCACATCCGAGATGTCACCAGTGCCTGAGCTACCATTGTCACCAGACCATTCAAGTACAGTTCCTGGTAGATCTACCACTGGTGAAAAGTCAAAGGCCTCTTCCAAACAGATAGATGCCCCATCTGGCAAACCGATCGGTAATGGGTTTACTGTTACCACATAATCAAAAGGCTGTCCTGGACAACTGATCGGTGGTGGACCTGTTGGCGTGATTTGATAGGTTACTTCGGTGACACCAGTTGGTGTATCCGTGATATCTCCTGTACCGCTGGTGCCATTGGTTCCAATCCACTCAAATGTACTACCAGCAATATCCACAATTGGAGAATAAGTGAAAGATTCTCCATCACATAGCACACCGGTTTCAGGGGTACCTATCGGTGCTTCCAAAACGACGAGTGTTACCTCAAAGGGCTCTCCTTCGCAATCTGCCGGAGCTGGGCTAAATGGAATGATTGTATAAACAACTGCTGAAACTCCTGAAGGAGAATCAATAATATTTCCGCTCCCGCTGCTGCCGTTATCTCCTGTCCAATTGAAGGTCGCTCCTGCGATATCTGCAGTCGGAGTGAAATCAAATTGGTCTCCTTCGCAAATTTCTCCGCCATCAGGGTTGCCGATCGGCAATGGGTCAATGGTTAAAACAATTTCAAAAGGCTCACCTGGACAACTTTCAGGAGCTGGCCCTGTTGGTGTCACCGAATAGATTACAGTTCCACCACCGCTTGGTGTATCATCTATATCTCCAATACCACTTGAACCATTATCTCCAGTCCACTCAAAGGTGCTTCCAGGTATATCAGCCGCTACGTTTATACTAAAGGATTCTCCCTCACAAATGGATCCACTATCGGGAATGCCTACTGGTGAAGGCAAAACGCTTAGCACAACCTCAAAAGGCAGACCAGGACAAGCGCTTGGAGCTGGACCGGTTGGCGTGACCGTATAAGTCACCGTACCCTCACTTGTAGGTGTATCCGAAATATCGCCGGTTCCGCCGCTACCATTGCTTCCTGTCCAGGTAAAGGTCGTTCCGTCAATATTGGCTACTGGTGTAAAGTCAAATGGACTATTTACACAAACGGTACCCGCTCCCGGTTCTCCAACAGGTTCTGGATCTACAGACACAGCGATTTCAAAGGGTTCACCAATGCAAAAGCCAGGACCTGGCCCTTCTGGAGAAACCGTGTAAATTACATTGGATGTTGGTGTGTCTACAATATAGCCAGCCCCACTGGTTCCATTGTCTCCGGTCCAGGTATAAGAAGTACCTGCAAGGCTAGCAGTGGGCAAAATATTGATGTCTTCTCCCTCACAGATGCCTTCGGTCAATGGATCACCCACGGGAGCTTCATAGGCTGCAAGAATAATTTCAAAAGGTTCTCCTTCACAAGATGCCGGAGCCGCTCCTGTTGGTATAACTGTGTATACGATCTGCCCCCCGTTGGCAGCTACATCAGTTATGTCACCAGTGCCTGATCCTCCGACAGAACTCGTCCACGTATATGTGGCATTCGGATCATCACTTGTCGGAGTATAGGTGAAATCCTGACCAATACATAGACCTTGTGTTTCTGGAATTCCGATTGGTGTTTGGTTTACCGTAAGGCTGATGTCAAAGGGCTGTCCTTCACAGCTGGTGGGCGCGGGACCTGTCGGTATCACCGTGTAGATCACAGAAGGGATATCAATCGGACTATCGGAGATAGTACCTGTTCCACTGGTACCATTATCACCCGACCAAACAAAAGTAGTTCCGGGAATATCAGATTGAGGATCATAAGAGAAGGTTTCGCCTTCACATATCTCACCGGAATCCGGAACACCGATAGGTGAAACATTCACCAGCAGATTAATATCAAATGGTGGACCATCACAACCATCAGGGCTTTGTGCAGTGACTGTGTATATCACTGCAGACACACCGGAAGGTGTATCGGATATATCTCCAGTGCCGCTACTTCCATTGTCACCAGTCCAGGCAAAAGTACTGCCTGCAATATCAGATACCGGTGTAATTGTGAAGGTCTCACCATCGCAAATATCTCCGCTATCAGGAGTTCCCTGTGGTAGTGGGTTTACAGTCAATACGATCTCGAAAGGTTCTCCGGGACAAGAGCCAGGAGCTGGTGCAGTAGGTGTAACCGTGTAAGTTACAGACCCAGCAGTTGTTGGTGTATCAATGATATCTCCAGTGCCACTGCTTCCATTACTACCCGTCCAGTCAAATGTTGTTCCCGCAATATCGGCCATCGGTGTTGCCATGAATTCTTCTTCGAGACAAATCGTGCCGGCATCCGGTGTCCCAATTGGTGTTGGGTGTACGGTCAGCACGATATCAAATGGATTTCCAGGGCATGATTGAGGAGCCGGACCAGTAGGTGTTACCGTGTACGTGACGGTACCGTCTTCAGATGGTGTGTCTGAGATATCTCCCGTTCCACTGCTTCCATTTGTTCCTGTCCATGCAATTGTGGAGCCTGGTGTGTCCGTGACGGGAGTAAAGCTGAAGCTGTCTCCTTCACATATTTCTCCCACATCCGGGGTACCTTCAACTGCATCAATTAAGCTTAGTTCGATTGTAAATGGTGGACCGACGCAGTTGGTTGGACCTGTTGGAATTACTGTGTAAATCACCGTAGCAACTCCAGTAGGAGTATCTGATATATTTCCGGTTCCGCTGCTTCCGTTATCGCCTGTCCAATTGAACGTAGTGCCGGCAATATCAGCAGTCAGGGTATAATCAAAAGTCCCTCCTGTACAAATGATATCAGTGCCGGGATCACCCATTGGTAGCGGTGTCACCGTCAGAACAATATCAAAGGGATCACCCGGACATGAACCGGGAGCTGGTGCAGTTGGCGTCACTGTATAAGTTACTGAGCCCGCACTTAGCGGTGTATCAATAATATCACCTGTTCCCGAAGAGCCATTGCTACCAGTCCAATCAAAGGTGGTTCCGGGGATATCAGCAACAGGTGTGAAAGTAAATTCCTCTTCCAGACAGATTTCACCAGTTCCGGGTTCTCCAATTGGAACTGGATGTACAGTCAACACAATATCAAATGGAGGGCCCTGACAACTCGTTGGTGCAGGACCTGTTGGTATTACTGTATAAGTCACCGTTCCATCGGCAGCAGGGGTATCGTTGATATCACCAGTACCGCTGCTTCCATTATCACCTGTCCAGGCAAAGGTAGAACCAGGCGTATCCGTCTGAGGGCTAAATGTGAATGTCTCCACTTCGCATATCTCACCTGCATCTGGAGTTCCCTGTGGGGACGGGTTGATCGTCAGTGCAATTTCAAATGGCTGCCCCTGGCAAGTACTAGGCGGAGGTAAGGTCGGTATGACCGTATAGATTACGGGATCTGTACCTGTAGGCGTATCCGATATGTCACCGGTGCCACTCGTGGCATTGTCCCCTGTCCAGGTAAAAATCGTACCTGCAACTACAGGTACAAAAGTGTAATCAAATGTCTCGCCTTCGCATATCTCACCTGTATCATCGGCCCCCGCAGGTTCTGCAGCAATCGTCAAGACCACTTGAAAAGGAGTTCCTGTGCAAGCTGTCGTGCTGGGTGCAACAGCATCGTTGGTCGGCAGAATAGTATAGGTCACTGATGTAACTCCCGCCGCTGGTGTGTCGCTGATTGATCCTGTTCCAATGCTGCCATTGTCACCTGTCCAACCAAAGGAAACCCCCGGCTCAGACAGTGGATAATCAAAGGTCTCGCCAGGGCAAATCTCGCCAGTTCCATCCTCAAACTCAGGGATCGGCAAAACATTCAAGACAATGTCGTACGGCGGCGGAGGACAATCATTTGGCCCCGTAGCCAGTGGCGTAATGGTATAGGTTACTGTCTCTTCAACTGTGGTGATGTAAGTGATGCCCGAATCTGTACCACTGGTTCCATTAGTCCCAGTCCAGTTATAAGTCGTTACCGGGGCTGGGGGCGTATAAGTGAAAGCCTGCTCAGCACAAACCTCAAATGGCCCTTCCACGATCGGTGTAGGTGCCGCAGTAATGGTCAAGGTAACATCAAATGGCGGTCCAGGGCAAGAGCCTGGCGCCGGTCCAATTGGCGTCACAGTGTAGATGACCTGAGTTACCCCAGCCGCTGGAGTGTCGTTTATATCTGATGTCCCTGAAGTGCCATTGTCACCTACCCAGCTAAAGCTTGATCCAGCGGGAGTGACACTTGGGCTGTAAGAAAAGCTGTTCCCTTCACAAATACTTTCTGCATAGGGATCTCCCGATGGAGCCGCATCCACCACGATTTGTATTTGATCCTGTCCACCACAGCCGCCAGCGTTTGTATCATAGGTGATAGTAGCGGTACCGGATCCCGCTGCAGCCGGATCAAACAGTCCCGTCGCAGATACACCTGAACCAGTCCATGTTCCTCCGGGCTGGTCTGCGGTTAGCTGTACAGCCGTTGCATCCGTGCAGAATGGTCCTACAGGATCAATCACAGGATCTCCTCCAGGAATGATCGCGATTTCTACATCATCCGTTTCGTCTCCGCAACTATTACTAATATTATAGGAAATCGTATAAGGAGGAGGACCAGCAGCCTGAGCCACTGCGGGATCCCAGGTCCCAAAGGTAGCATCCGTAATTCCGGGACCGGACCAGGTTCCGCCAGACATAGCAGCCTGAAGCACCATTGGAACAGCGTCTGCCTCACAAATCGGTGGCACATCCGTAATCGTAGCATCGACTGTATTGGAAACGATAATGTTTGTCAGTACCTCCGTTTCCCTGCCACACTCGTCGGTGAAGATGGCAGTAATGGTAGTATTGCTGGTAATGTTGTCTATAAAGACACCAGTCAAATAATCATAGCCAGGAGGCAATGCCCCAGGTAAGTAAACCGCTGGACCACTGCTTATCAAGGTGCCTCCATCGTAATACTCAAATGTATATGGTGCAAAAGCAGATCCACCCACAAAATCAAAGGCGAGAAAAGGATCGCCTGGACAAATCGTCACATCCCCATTATTGTCTGCAATGTACGTTTCATCGCTATCGTAAATATTCAAGGAAGCCGGAGGCGGTAAGTTACAATCGCAATCTGCAATGGTAACTTGCAACTCGATAATCTCACTCAATTCCACAATTGCATCAGAAATTCCAATAACGGCAATCTCTGCCAATGTCTCTCCTGGAGCCAAAGTGATCGTAAAATCCGGACCGTTACCTAATGCTGCGCCATTGTATTCCAAAGTATAGTCTACTCCAATTGTAGCATCCGTAACGCCTGGCACATCATTGATCGTAAAAGTAATGTCAGTTGGTTCCGCCTGAGCAGGAATCTCTACATAGAAATATCCATCTTCACAACCTTCATAGGCATCCAAGCCTCCGGTAATAGAGTTGGGAACATCGGAGGAAGCAATGGCAGGCACTCCCGCTTGGAAACTATTGGTCTCCAAAAATACCGCCGAATCGTAAATGGCATCTCCCAAATCACAAACGGCAAGCTTGATATGATATGTCTCGCAAGGAATCAGGTTTTCAGCCGTAGCTGTTAGTACATCCGTAATTCCATCAAGCACATTTCCTGGACCTCCAGGATTGTAATATGCTGAATTCAATCCATCATTCACATTGTCAATCGACACCGGTGTGTTTGTTCCCGGGATCAATGCAATATTCTGAGAGCCTACAATTCCGGGACCACTGACAAAGAATCCAAAAGCATCATTGAAACTCGCATTTACAAACTCCGGATACTCCTCAGAACCAAAAGCATAATTAAAAGAAACCGTAGCAGAAAGCGGGCGAAAATCAAACTCCAAAATAGCGCAGTCATCGCTAACATCATTGGCAAGGTTTTCAATATCTGAATCCGTCACGGAGTTACCGAAGATTCCACCGTACTCTGTACTCGCAAAAAACAGGTTTCCCCCATCATCCAATTCCGCAGCATTACCTGTAGACATCACAATACCAGAAGCCATGCCTAGATTCCCGGCATCCGTAAAGCTTCCCAATTGAGCAGCGTTGCCAGACTCAAACGTAATGTTGCTTACCAGCAAACAATCCCCTGTCACCAGGAGATCCTCCACCGCTTGTGTAGCATTCACATTCGGGTTGATCGTGATTTGTGCTTGAAGCGTTTGCATACATAATATGCCCAGAACTAGCTGGCATAGCAGCAGCAGACTTTTCCGTGATTGATTCATACCGTGTTCCCTGTTAAAATCAGTTCATATAACGCAATAGCCCTCAATCCCCTTTTCTACTTGCAGGCGAATGAAGGCTATAAAAATGGGCTATTTAGCCGCCCAGATGTGCATATTGCGTATTGTGACTTGCTATCAAAATACGAAAGAATGTCCGCCCCAATAAGGCCCGTTTCTCCCTTAAGTTCAATTTGTCACTTATCCTACAGCAGAGATTCCAATATGAATAGCAATTGTCAATTTGTAACATTCTGACTTCCAGATAACAACGTAGTAATACAAGAGATTTTAGCCATGAGGAGGCTACTGATTTTTTTTTCAGTTTTGAGATGTTTTTTTTCTGGAGCTCAGCGGTATTCGGTCGTAGGAAGGGTCTACTCGCTATCCATTGCAATGATGGCACTATACAGCGGCTTCGCTGCTGCACTGCATCTGTCTCTCCGCCTGCGCTTCGAGCCAGCTACAGCGCAGCGACTCAGGCGCTGTATAGCCCCATCATTTCCATTTCTATCGAGGCTATTAATCACCGACCGTGCTCGTGGCGAAAAAGCTCATAAAAACTGATCGAACCAATCGGCTTCTATTCCAGGTTCCTGTCGCACATTGGCCCAGCTTGACCTCCGGTCAAGATTGAAACCTAAATAGCTAACGTGGTCATAATTCCGAAACTAAGCGCGGTACGAGGGAAATTTCCGAATGACACGCAGATGCGCATGGTCTGTGACAGCACCTACCTATTGGACCAGACCACCAGATAGCCCGGCGGGGTCGCATATCAATAG
>JAHDDV010000071.1 GCA_020629205.1 Chitinophagales bacterium
ACCGATCACAGTTAAGTAATAGGCTGCAAAGGTACACTTTTTTCTTGGAAATAGCGACAAAATGCCTGCCTCAGCGATAGAAGCGGAACGAGCCGCCGGGGATAGCGTGTGAGGCGTGACGGATGGGGGCTGTGACGGAGGAGCAGACCGCAGCCGGCACATAGCCGAACCGCTAGCCCCAAGGTGAGTATTAGCGGATAGCGCGGCCCGGAGTGAATGAAGTGCAGCAGAGCGAAACGCAATGAACGGAGGGAGAGGCCCAAATAATCACAATCCACACCCGCAAGCCGACAATGCCTGCTATACGTCCATTCGTTTACTTGATAATTAGTAATTTACGTCGTTTTATTTGAGTATATGGCCTCAATCTCGTCTAGCTGCATAATTGCAGTGTAAGCGTCGTTTTGAAGCCAGCAATAATGGTCACAACCTTCCAGGCATGAAGAAGATTTTAGTGTTTGTGCTGCTACTTGCGGCAGTAGATGTATTTGCTCAGAAATTGACAGAGTTTCCTGCTGATCCCAGCGAGTTCGTTTCTGCCTTGCGGAGTGCTGCGGAGTCGGGCAAGAAGGAAAAAATCATCACTGCTGCGAATGATTTTGGTGCTTTGATTGAGGCGGGCACTTTGTCGGGAGATCAATTGGCCAAAGTTCAGTCCTTGTTTAATCTTATGTTGGAGAAGCGATATCGGATGTCGCCGCATATCGGAGATTACATGAGCAGTCTAAATGCCATGTCTGCCAAGGGGCTAATAGCCAAGTTTGATGAGTGGCATGATATCGTTGTGCAGTTGGTGGAGGGGAACCCTCGGGGTAACTTCAATAAGTATGGGCATTTTCTTGATTTTTCAAACAATTACTTTGGGGAGTCAAAAATATATGCCAAGCAAACCAAGTCCTATGTTGTGGAAGCGAAAGACTTTTCGATGAAACAGTCAGAGGAGGGAATTCGAGTTTCCTTTTCGGAATGTGATCTGCTGGGACGGACGGCGAAAGATTCCTTGATCATACGTCAAACTGCTGGAGAATATGACCCACTTGAATTTGCCTGGAAAGGGAAAGGAGGTAAGATTGATTGGTCGAGAAATGGTCTGGATCCGCTTGATGTCTATTGTGAGTTGGGAACCTACGATTTTTCAATGAAAACTGGTGAATACCAATCTGAGGGAGCCTTGTTTTATTATAAGTCCCTTTTTGACAATGCGATAAAGGGAAGTTTGACAGATAAGTTTAGTGCCCCAAGTGGAGGTGTTTATCGATATCCGCAATTCACTTCAGACGATATGTCGATCAAAATGGACAAGATGATCGAACAGGTTGTGTTTACTGGTGGTTTTGAGATTCGGGGATTGAAGATATTGGCGGTCGGGAATCCGGCAAAGCCAGCAAAAATGAGTTTCTACAATCTGGATAACAAGCTGATGTTGAATGGCTATTCGAGTACGATCTCGATCGATGATATGAAGGAGGTGAATTCTTCTCGTACACGAGCGTCTCTGTACTTTGATCAGGATTCATTGTATCACCCAAACCTCAATTTGTATTTTGATGGAGAGACGAAGAAGCTGCGATTGGTTCGCGGGGAAAAGGGGTCTGCTCAGGCTTCTTTTATTGATTCTTATCATCAAATAGAAATGGATGTGGATGGCTTTTATTGGGATTTGAATCAGCCCGTAGTGGATTTTAAACAGTTGAGCAAAGGAACCTTGCGGCCAGTGCGAGTGGAGTCGGCAAATTATTACAATGAAGACGTGGTAACGAAGTACTTGATTACTTCGAATTACAATCCAATTCAGAAGTTGGCTGCCTGGTACGAAAGCACCTTGGAAAGCGATGTGGCAGCCGAGGATTTTGCCAGATATATAAAACCGACCTATACGATCGAAAGTATTCGAACGGTGATTGTGGATTTGGTACAGGATGGTTTCATCCTTTATGATCCGGAAACCAATGTGATCACCATTCTTCCTAAGGCGATCAATTATACAAATTCGAAACAGGGTATTGTTGACTATGATAACATTCGATTGATTTCGCTTACCAAAAAGGAGAATGCTCAGCTGGATTTGGAGAACAATGATTTGCTGGTAACTGGTGTGGAAAAGGTCCTGCTATCCGATTCGCAAAATGTGGTCTTTTTTCCTAATGGGAGGATGTTAAGAATTCAGAAAAATCGAAATATGCAAGTAGATGGGGCCTTGTCAGCTGGTATGATTGACTTCCATGGCCGAGACTTGTTTTTCAACTATGATGAGTTTAGTGTGGCATTGGACTCGGCTCGTACCATGCAATTGTATTCTCCACCAATAGATCCCAAAGAGCGATTCGAGAGCGGGGGCAAGGTGTTGCCCTTGCGGACTCTTATTGAGGATATCACCGGGAAGCTCTACATTGATCGGCCGGACAACAAATCTGGTTTGACAGATAATCCAAACTATCCGATCATGGATGCTACCGGTAATTCCTTTATCTACTACGATGCGAAGTCACTTCATAACGGGGCTTATGGACGGGAGGATTTCTACTTTAGGTTGGAGCCCTTTAAATTGGAGATGGTCGATAAGCTGGAACCGGAACAATTTGTATTTCCTGGTGTGATGCACTATGGAAACATTTTTCCGGACTTGCCACAGACATCGACCTTGCAGGAAGATTACACGCTTGGTTTTGACGATGAGCTGACTGGAGACAATACGCCAATCTATGGTGGTCTAGGTGTCTTTAATGGCTCTGTTGACCTTAGTATTGCCAAGGGGCTTCGAGGGAATGGATTGATTGATTTTATTACGGCCAAGATTTACTCGCAGGACTATTTTTTCTTTCCTGACTCTACTGTTACGGTTACAGACAGTATCTACATAGCAGAAGGAAAGCAGGGTGGTGCTAGTTTTCCAGAGGTAAGAAACGGTGCCATTCGAGCGACCTGGTTGCCCTATAGTGATTCCTTGTTACTTGATATGCGCGAATCAGAGTTTGCCATGTTTAAAGACAAAGTAAAGTTTAAAGGAGATTTACTTCTCGCGAGTACTGGCCTTCTGGGAGATGGAGTAAGTTTCTTCGATGAAGCTGAAGTTAGTTCTGAGAAGTTTCTGTTTGAATCGCAGTACTATCGAGCGGATACGGCCAACTTTCAAATACGCTCGGGTAAAGAGCTGGCTATACGGGCTACCGATGTTGAAGCCGGTGTTAGCGTGAGTGGAAAAAAGGCAGAGTTTATGGTCCACAATGATACGACTAAGGTCTTATTGCCACTTTCTAAGTTTTCGAGCAATTCTGGCAAAATCTTCTGGGATGGCAATGAGAAGATGGTGACATTGAAGGCTCATGAGGAGGGTGGTTTGCAGACTTTCGTCTCTACCAAGAAGTCTCAAAAAGGCTTGTCATTTGATGCTGAGGTAGCCAAAGTCGATTGTAATGACGGATCAATTGGGATTGAGGGATTATCGATGATATTTGTGGGGGATTCAGGAATAATTCCTGAAGGAAACGTGCTAAGTATTGAATCAGATGCGAAGATAAGTCGACTTGAGAATGCGACTATTGTCACTGATATAGAAACCAAGCAGCACACGATCACAGAGGCCTCGGTGGATATCAAGAGTAGTCAGGATTTCTTTGCGACAGGAAATTACAATTATACAAGTGAGGTGCTGGGTACGCAGATGATTCCCATGGATTCGATCTATGTGCGTGATCTTGTACAGGATGCAAAAACCCGGGCTGCCAACCTGAAAGCCAAGCAGCAGGCGGACAAGGCTGCGGCAAAAGCAGCGAAGGAAGAAAAGAAGAAAAAATCAAAGGAAGAAAAGATGACAGCCAAAGAGCTGCTTGAACGCGAAGCAGCAAAGGAGCAAGAGCGTTTGAATACCGAAGGAGAAACGGCAGTAGGAGAGCAGATGATGGAAGATGCGGAGCAAGAGTCAGAGAGTAGCACAGAGGAAAAGGAAGAGAAGCAGAAGAAGGGCAAAGGAAAGAAGGGGAAAAAGGACAAGAAGGGAGAGGAGGAGCCAGCTGAAGCTGAGGACTCATCTGAAGAAGCAGAAGAGCCTGAGGAGGCGATCGCCGGAGAAGAGGCATCGGAGGAAGAGGGGGATGACAAGAAAAGGCGCAGAGGGCGGAAGGACAAATCTGAAAATGCCACCTTTGAAGCATATACTTATGGTGCAGGCACACTTCCGGAAGATGCACCCTTACGCCTCGATGAATCCTTAAATTTCAAGGGCAAGGTACGACTGGACTCTAAAGACCCGCAATTGACCTTTAAGGGCTATGCGAAAGTAGATTTGCAGAACGGTCGAATCGACCCGGATTGGTTTAGCTTCGAAGACGATATTGACCCCAACAAGATCAAGATTGTCATTGACAACCCTCTAAATGAGAAGAAAGATTCACTGCAGGTGGCTATTTCCTATGATCCCGAAGAAATGGAAATGACGACTTATTTTCTGAATCCGCGACCGGACAATGAAGTCATTCAAATATTTGAAACATCTGGACAGTTGGATTATCGGGGCGATGATAAGTCATATCATGTTGGGGACTCCGACAAGCTCAACGGAGAATCGTATACTGGAAATGTGATGTCTGTTTATGATTCGGAGAAATTGATCACAGCTGAGGGCTCAATGACCCTGGGAAGAGATTGGGGGATGTTGGATTTGCAGAGTGCCGGAACGATGCGTCATAATCTAGCCAACAATCGCTATTACCTTGACGATATGTGCCTCACCTTTGACTTCATGTTTGATGACAAAATCTTTGAGAAAATTGCAGAGGAAATAAAGAATTTGGCTGTAGAAGGGGAAGACCTTGATTTTACTGAAGCTGGCTTTTTACCGGCGGTCGTAGAAGTGGTCGGTAAGAAGGATGCCCAAAAATTGGGAGATAAGATCAAGAATGAAGGTTATTATTCTAAACCCAAAAACTTTGAACCGCGAATTGCCTTGTCTCATTTGGATATGGTTTGGGATACCCTGAATCAAAGCTTTAGATCTCAGGGTAAGTTTGGCTTGTTGTCCATCGGAGAAACAAGCATCGGGACGGAAATAGATGGTTTTATTGAGTTTGGTGCGCGGGAATCCGGTGATTTCTTTCACTTGTATTTGGAATTGGAGAATGTGGAGACAAGTGGAAAGGAATGGTACTATTTCTATTACAAGAACAACACGGATATTAAAACCAAGGCCAAGAATGGTATTTTGCACTTTATTAGCTCCAATGTATTTGCCAATGAGGATATCGCAAAGCTAAATCCGAAGAAGCGGATAAAGATAGAAGGCAAGGATGCTGCCCGTACCTTCGAGTACACGGTGGCTTCTATGTTCAAGAAAACCAATTTTGTGTCGAGGATGTTGGAAGAACGGGATGCCGAACAGCGGGAACAAAGAGGCGAATAGCATAATTTGGAGTGTTTTTCGTTAGAGGTAGAAGTCTGTGGTCATTGTTGATAAACAATTGGTGATCCGCACGGTCCTACATCTTACTCATCAAAAACTGACAATTATGCGAAGCCTGTTTTTATTGGCTCTGGTCGGAATCATGATTTTCTCTTCTTGTACCAAGGTTCCTGTTACCGGCAGAAGACAAGTCAACCTACTACCTGAAAGCGCCTTGATCTCTACTAGTTTGACGAGCTATCAAGAGTTCCTAAAAGATAATAAACCGATCCGCTCGGGTCGGGACTACGATATGGTGAAACGCGTAGGCGGCAAGATCGCTGCTGCTGCCAACGACTATCTGAGACAGCACAAGCAATTGAAGCGAGTCAAGAATTTCAAATGGGAATTTAACCTGGTTGGGGAAGACGCGGCCAATGCCTGGGCCATGCCTGGTGGTAAAGTAGTTGTTTATAAAGGCATACTGCCGATCACTAAGGATGAGACCGGACTTGCTGTTGTGTTAGGTCATGAGGTCGCCCATGCAATAGCACGCCATGGAAACGAGCGCGTAAGTCAGCAAATGGGACTGACCCTTGGCGGAATTGGATTGTCAGTAGCGGCTAGCAACAAACCGCAGGAAACGCAGGACATTATCAACGCCGCTTATGGACTAGGTACGAGCGCTGGGGTACTGCTTCCGTTCTCCAGAAAGCACGAATCTGAGGCGGACAAAATGGGTTTGATTTTCATGGCTATGGCTGGATACAATCCCAGAGAAGCTGCTGCTTTTTGGACTAGAATGAACCAAAAAGGGGGCGCGAATGTGCCGGAGCTATTGAGCACACACCCAAGTCATGGAACCCGTATTAAGGACATTAACGATTTCCTGCCAACCGCCCTGCAATATTACAAAGGAAAATAAACTTGGGAGATTCACTAAACAGGTATAAAGCTCGTCTAAGATATTGGATGAGTTATTTGTTCGATCAGCGGATTGAGAAAAGGCAGAGCGATATCAATGGTGAATTGGAAGTGTCCATGAGTCGTGGCCGGTTTCGTCTCGATGCTAACAAGGCTACCTACTCCTTTGAGGATTTGTACTCAAATTTCTCGCGAAGTTTCATGCATCTGGATATTGGAAACAGCCGAATGGAAAAGGTCTTGATTCTAGGTTTTGGGCTAGGAAGCATTCCCCTGATGCTGGAAGATATTTTTCAGCAGGATGCTGCTTACATCGGTGTTGAAATTGACGATCAGGTACTGGAAATGGCTCGGAGATATCTAGGAGAAACAATCCTGAATAAAGTGGACTTGGTCTGTCAGGATGCCAGTACTTTCGTACAAGATGACAGCGAGATTTATGACATTATTGCAGTAGACTTGTTCATAAATGACAAAACACCAGTAAAGTTTCGAGAGGCATCTTTTTTGCAAAACATTGAGCGACTTCTTGCACCAAATGGGATATTGCTCTACAATACGTTGACCGATAATGAGGAGCAGGAACGAGAGTCCCAGGATTTTTTTCAAGGGGCTTTTTTGCAGGTGTTTGAAAATGCATATGGCTATCAACTGGCTGGCAACACCATGTTGATAGCCGATAGAAGAGAGAATATTGAGAGTGATTCTCTCAATCCACAGGATTGAGGTATTTTCTAACTTTTTAAATATTAAATTTATTTGTTTTTATGAAAAGGTTTTTAATCACCATGGTAACACTGCTCATCTTTGGATGTATGCAGGCTCAGGAGGACTGGAAGGCTGCTGCTGATGCGTTTGCCAAGTTTGAATCAAGCGCTTCCTTGGAAAGTTTGAAGGAAGCGAAGTCTATTATCGACAAAGCTGTGACGGGTCTAACCAGAGATCCTCAGGCATTGATGACAAAAGGCATGATTTACGCTGCTTGTGCGGCATCTAATGATGCTAGTCTGCAAGCCGGTGCCTACGAATCTGCCTATGATGCTTACTCACAGGCGCTGCAGTATGACAAGCGAATGAAACATCGCCATACAGTGTTGGCAAAAGTATATGATCTGAAAATGATCGAAAATCAGAAAGGTATTGACCTTTACTCTGATGGCAAGTATGACGAAGCAGTGCAGTACTACAAGAATGCCAAAAGAATCAATGACCTTGAGTTAGAATATCCTCGAGTTGCGCCACTGGATTCGACAATCATCTACTCCATAGCCATGAATTCCCGTTTGGCAGGGAATACTTCTGAGGCCATCAAGTACTACGAGAAACTAGTCGCTTTGGATTACAATAATCAAGAGATATATACCAGCCTGATAAAGCTCTACGGAGAGCAAGGTCAAGAGGCGAAAGTTCAGGATATTGAAAAGAAGTTCAAAGCCAGGTTTCCTCAGCATTAGAATGAGAAACTTTAGAATTTAAAAGAACGAAAGGCCTGGCGCAGAATCGCTAGGCCTTTTTCTTTTGTTTCTTTCCTAGCTCAATGGATCTTTTGAAGGCCGCATGGATGGCTTTACCGATGCTCTCGTTGGTCGAGTGCTCGCTCAAAACCTTTAGGGCAGCTTCCGTGGTCCCACCTCTGGAAGCCACCTTGGAAATCCATTCATCACAGGTGAGCGGGTTTTTGTTTTGCAGATCGATGGAGCCGCTGAAGGTCTGCCAGACGAGAAGCTCAGCCTGAGACTCATTGAAGCCTAGCTCTGTCGCAGCTTTCATCATTGCACTCATGAAATAAAAGACGTAGGCAGGGCCTGAACCCGAAACTGCAGTTGCAGCATCCAACATGCTTTCTTTTTCGAAGTAGATCGCTTTGCCGGTTGTACTAAGAAGGTTCTGCACCTCAATCAATTCCTTACGACTTACCTCTAGATTGGCGGTGAATGCGGTCATTCCCATGCCTATTTGTGCTGGTAGATTGGGCATCGCTCGAATGATCTTTTTTACACCCAGCTGTTTTTCAAGCGTCTCTATCTGTACACCAGCCATGATGCTCAAGATAATATGATTATCGGACAGAAAGGGTTTGATTGTCGGCATCAGCTCGCGAGAATCCTGAGGTTTGACTGCCAATACGATTAGCTGTTGCTCTTTTATGTATTCTGCAGGTCGCGTATGGAGATTCTCAATATTCAAACTCTTTAGGAAATCGAGCGCTTGTACGGAACGCTCCAATACCGTCAAGTCTGCAGGTCGCAGAATGTGGGCAGTCAAAAAACTGCTGGCGAAGGTGCGTCCCATGTTTCCACCTCCAATTATCAATGTCTTCATAGCGCAAAGATGCAAAATCTCTGAAAGTCATACCAGTAGCGATCCAGATAAAGGTGATTCTGATCAAAATGCCCCAATTTTGGCTACGACTCGGCCAAGGCAATCCGAAATAATCTTCGACATTTTAAAGACGTCTATGCTCATTATGACTGGGCAATACAGCAATTGGCGTCCTGTTTTGTTAAGTTTGTAAGTAGACATTCGCTGAATCGATTTTTTTAGATGAAAAAGCTCATAGTACTTCTTTTTTTGCCCCTTATCTCATTCGCTGTTTCTGCGCAACTTTTGGTAGATGGTAACCATACTGCTGAGGAAATCGTCGAGATATTGGTAGGTGAAGGACTTACGGTGGATTGGGCGACTGTAGACATGAACTGCCCACAAAATGCCTATGGATCTTTTAATGGTTCCCTTACGAATCTGGGTATCGATGAAGGGATCATAATGACCTCAGGTGAAATCGCAAATGCCGTTGGGCCAAATAGTGGAGGAGGCGTAGGAAGTGCCAACGGTGGAGCCATCAATGATCCTGAACTGAATGATCTATCGGGAGTTGGGACTTTTGATGTCTGCAACTTGATCTTTGATTTTGTTCCTCAAGGAGATACCCTCACTTTTAGCTACGTCTTTGGCTCAGAAGAATACGATGATTATGTCTGTTCTGGTGTAAACGATTCCTTTGGATTTTTTATACGAGGAGGAACCGAATATCCAAGCTATACTAACCTAGCCATTCTACCTGGTACACTGTCAACGCCCGTCTCAATCAATACGGTAAACGGTGGAACAGCAAATGGTGGTGATCCTGATTGTGATCTGACTAATGACGAATTTTATGTCTCCAACAGCTCCTTGACCACCACGACTATCGAATATGATGGCTTTACTACGGTGTTATTGGCAGGCTGTGCTGTGACACCATGTGAGCCCTATACCTTCAAGATTGCCATTGCAGACGGCGGTGACTCCGTCTGGGATTCAGGCGTTTTCATTCAGGAGAACAGCTTCTCGACAAATGGTGTTCAATTATCCGCATCTACCTCTTTTCCCGCTGATTATGACAATGCAATCGAAGGCTGTGTGGACGGTGTATTTACTTTTACCTTTGAAGAGCCGGTCACAGACACAACGGTTGTGTACTTTGATCTCTTGGGTACTGCTCAGAACGGTGGCCCTGAGGCCGATTATGAGGTCCTGGTGGATAGTCTAATTGTGTTGCCAGGAGACTCAACAACCAGCCTCATCATTCCAACTTTTGATGATGATATGGATGAAGGACCAGAGTCCCTTATACTCAAGCTACGAAATGAGGGTTGTGCAGACCTGAGTTTGGATAGTGTTCAGATTTACATTCTGGAGAGCATAGTGATTTCGGCCACGCCAGAAAGCTTGGTAAGTTGCCCCGGAGAGCCAATTCAGCTGGAAGCCAGCGGGGCAGGCTTGTATACCTGGGACCCGGCCACCTACCTTGATAATCAGTTTCTATTCAATCCCGTGGCCTCACCTACGGAGTCAATCGAATATACGGTCACTGGGTCAATTGGACCCTGTGAAGCGGAAGCAACAGTAAACATCAATATGGACGATGACTATCAACCCTTTATAGAACCGGTCCACAACATTTGTGAAGGCGGCTCTGTGCAGATGCAGGTCCAAGGTGGATCCTTCTACTTCTGGTGTGTTTGGGATGATGTATTTGACGATTGGAACTGTGCCGATTTACCGGACAATTTAAGCTGCTCTGACTGTCCAGATCCGGTTTTCAGTGATGGATATGAAGAAGAGTTTGCGGTTATTGTAATCGATGGAGTAGCTGGCTGTAGAGATACAATTGCCACCAGCGTGATCGTTGCTGATGGCGATTTTTTGACTGTGACTCCATCCGATACTACGGTCTGCGAAGGAACTCCCGTGCAAATCAACGCCTTGGGAGGCGTTACCTATCAATGGCTGCCAACTGATGGACTGAGCTGCACTGATTGCCCGAACCCGATCGCCACTCCTTCCACTACCACGAGTTATCAACTGATATCACAAGCAGGTACTTGTGAAGACAGCATTTCGGTGGAAATTGTGGTTGAGCCTTTCAATTTTACCTTGGAGGATGACATGATTGTCTGCGAGGCGATTGATACCAAGATTGGGCCAGCCGCCACAGAAGGTTACAGCTATCAGTGGAGCCCAACAGACGGCCTGAGTGACCCAACAATCTCACAACCTATTCTAAGCTTGGCTGCGGATAACGGTGACATAAATACCAACTATAGCTTACAAATCACCTCAGATGCAGGATGTATAGCCAGTGATGAGATCAATGTCTTTGTGAGTGCCTTGCCTACTTTATTCATTAATGCTCCTGACACCATCATACAGGGAAGCGTGGCAACACTTACCGGCGCAGGCATTAGCGGAAACGGCGATTACCAATGGTCAGGTGGGCAAGGAGACCTTACTACCCTGGCAGGTGAGGTGACGAGTGCAAGGCCTTTGCTGACCACGGAATACATGCTGACCGGTACCAATGAATATGGTTGCTCTTCTGAAACCACCCATACGGTCCACGTAGTTCTTCCTCCTCGATTTTTAGTACCATCTGCTTTTAGCCCAAATGGCGATGGAGTGAATGACATCTTGAGAGCGATTACCTATGATGTGAAATCACTGGAGCAGTTTGTGATCTATGATAGATGGGGGCAGCTCCTCTACGAAAATCCCGGCGATCTAAGTCAAGGTTGGGATGGAAGCTTCAATGGAGAAGCTATGCCCATCGGTGTTTATGTATACTTTGCCGAGTTCATTCCAAATGGATCAGATGAGATCTATCAGGCTAAAGGCAACTTCACTATCATCAAATAATTCCTCTCTAGTTTCTTCCATATGAGGAAAATACTTCTAACTGGAGCCAATGGTCAGCTTGCCACTGAAATTGCTGATCTGTGCAATTCATCAGATCGATACGTTTTTCTTTCACGAAAGGAGCTCGATATCTCCAACAAGCAGCAAATAGCCAGCACTCTTGCCAAATACCAACCTGGGCATCTGATCAATTGCGCGGCCTACACCAAGGTGGATCAAGCAGAGCAAGATCGTGATCTTGCCATGAAAATTAATGGCGAAGGACCTACACTGCTTGCACAACACTGTGTGAAGATAGCTTGCAAGCTACTTCATGTCAGCACAGATTATGTGTTTGATGGTAAAGGTGCGAAACCCTACAAGGTCCACCATCCCGTAGATCCGGTCAATTTTTATGGTTACTCAAAGCTGCAGGGAGAACTTGGCATTCAAGAAATAGATCCCTCAGCCGTGATCATTCGCACGAGCTGGCTCTATTCTACGTATGGACATAACTTCCTAAAAACGATGCTGCGACTAGGGGCTGATAGAGCGACACTAAACGTAGTGGGTGATCAATGGGGGAGTCCTACCTACGCTGCCGACCTCGCCAAACTCCTCATTGACATTTGTGAGTCTGAGCGGCTGACACAGCGAGCTTCTGGTGTTTATCACTATGCTAATGCCGGCAAGACCTCCTGGGCCGGTTTTGCCCGAAAGATTATGGAATATGCAAATTTGGATTGCAAGGTAAGCAACATTGATACCGCAGCTTACCCTACACCGGCAAAACGGCCAGCCTACTCCGTGATGGATAAAAGTAGAATTAAGCGACTGACTAAATGCCGCATCCCGAAGTGGCAGGAAGCTTTGTCCCAGTGCATTCAAAAAATCAAAGGGAACTAAGAATAGACTTGACCTCCGCTATGTCTCGATGCTGTGGGTAGTTGTATACAAACTCCTGTAACTTTGATACAAGCCGGCCCTGCAAATGCTCATCTTGCTCATAGGATAACTCAGCCGTGGCGAGCTCTCGAATAGTACCAAGCAGCAATTCAGCAGAGACAAATTCAAGATCTTGATACAATTCTTGCCACTGCTTTTGAGCTAAGCTGGATTGCCAGCGCGACAATTGAGTTCTCATCTGTTGCAGTTCGGACAGTATGGCTGCACTGCGGGTTGTCTCACGCTTTAGCAAATGAAGTCGCTGGGCCATGTGATATGCGCTTAACTGTAGCTTTTTGTGCCTCGTTTCTTGCTCCACTTTCGCGAAGTCATACAATGGAAAACCATCTCGGTCCTTCGCCAACAGTAGCTCCGTTTTCTTGATTAAGCGATTACATTTGGCAATCTCGGCCTTTGGGTCTTGTGGATGATCTAACTCGATCTGGGCAGCCAGGGCTTGTAGTTCGAGATGCGCCTCCTCCAGGCTAATGAAATTGCTTGAAGGAAGGAAGAGCAGAAGTACAAAGAATTTTTGCCAGATTTTCATGCTTCTTTGGAGGCTAGCATCATTAAGAGAATCAGGAACTCTTGGTGGCCAAATCCCATGAAATCATATCGGCAGTTGTGCGACCTGAATTGAGAGCAGCATTGAGAGATCCATATTGTGTATGATCACCACAAATGTACAAGAAATCTCTGACAGGTTTCAGTTCGTTCTTGGCGGGAATTTTGATATTGTGTTTCACAGGTAGTGCATGCTCTATCTTGTAGGTGGCTAAATGTTCCCAATACCTCAACTCCTTCTTGAACCAATGTCGCAGTGACTTCTTTACCTCAACCAGTAGGGCCTCCGCATCGAGACCTTGATCATCCAGTATGGTAACGGCGATCAAAGCTTTGCCTTCCGGAGCATAGCTGCTTTGAATGTTGCTAGGTATGGCCACATGATTGACAAGCCGGTCTGCTTCACCATTTAGCATAAGCAAACCTGATTTGTAGGGAGGCATGTCCGCAGAGAAATAGAGCGTGATTGAAGAATGCATTTGTGCTGGAAGATCAAGCCCGGCAATCGAGTTAGCCACTACGGGATCAGTTGCCAAAAGTACGGCTGAACATTCTACTTCAGTCCCATCCCACAGTGTAATAGACTGCGGATTGACCTTTTTTACTGCGCTGTTGAGCACAATGGTACCCTCGCTGAGCTTGGCAGCCAGTTGCTCACCAAGGGCCCCCATTCCTTTGGCCGGCAATGCGGCATAACCTTCCCCAAACATCTTGAACACAAATTCAAACATTCGACTGGAAGTCATCAAAGTATTATCGAGAAATACACCTCCAAGAAAAGGCTTGAAGAAATGTTCAATCATTCGCTCCGAAAAATTCCATTCCCTCAAAAACTGTAATGTCGTCTTCTCTGGCTGCTCAAATATCTCATCGACCGTCAAACGCTTGTGCCGATTCCTCAAGGCCAGTATCTTCAATTTATCTCCCAAATTGGCCAGAGGATTTAGTAATGTCTTAAACACTCCAGAGGGCTTGCGGAAGGGATCTTGAAAGTGATGTGTTTTGCCTTCATGATGTATCAAAGCACCGGGTTCGAATCGCTTCAAATCCAGCGCTTCATAGTTGAGCAATTGTTGCGCTTCCGGATAAGCGGTAAGGAATACCTGAAATCCCCTATCCAGTAGAAATCCATCTACCACATCCGTGCGGGCCCTACCGCCTACGGCATCGGAGGCCTCAAAGACCTTTATGTTCAGTCCCTCATTTTGAAGGTGAATGGCTGCACTGAGCCCAGACAATCCCGCTCCAACAATGGCCACATCTAATTGAGACATCAAGTGATTTTTTACAAATTTAACAGTTTCCAGTTAATCGATCCTCTCAGGTAGATTTCGTCGCTCTCAGCTTTCAAGCTCCTCCATCTTAGAGCGGATTAGCGAAAGAATCTCCTGCTCTTGGTCCGCCTTGAAAAGATATTCAGCGGCCTGCTTGCGAATCCAGGTCATCTGCCGCTTGGCATAGCGTCGGCTGTTTTGTTGGATTTGTGCAATCGCTTCCTGCTCAGAAATTTCCCCTCGAAAATACCTAAATAACTCTTGATAACCCACTGTCTGCAAAGCATTTAAATCTGCAAAGGGAAGCAATGACTTTGCCTCTTCCAAAAGGCCCTCTTGCATCATTAGATGCACACGCCTATCAATGCGAGAATAAAGCTCCTCCCGATTCATATGCAGGCCAATCAATAAATGATCATAGAAGTTTTCACGAGCCGTACTGCTTCGAAAGGACGAATAGGGCTGTCCTGTACTGCGACACACCTCAAGCGCCCGAATTAATCGCCTTGGATTTTTTAGATCTACTATTGCATGATAGGCTGGATCTCTTTCCGCCAACTCCTGCTGAAGCGATTCTATGCCCCTTTGAGCCAAATCGGTTTCCAGCTTTTCCCGATAGCCTTGCGGAATCTCTGGAAACTCGTCAAAGCCATACAAAACCGCTTTGATATACAAGCCAGATCCACCCGTCATGATCACAAGCGGCGAATTTGCATAATAACCTTGTAAAAAGACTTGCACATCCCGGTCAAAATCTCCCGCGCTATAGGGAGCATGTATGGATCGATGCGCCACAAAGTGATGCCGGATTTCCCCTAGTTCTTCTTCATTAGGTCGGGCAACTCCAATCCGTAACTCCTGATAAAATTGTCGTGCATCACAAGAAAGAATTTCGACCCCGAGCCGCTTTGCCAAACGAATGCATAGCGCCGTCTTTCCGATGGCCGTCGGACCAGTAATCACCACAAGAAGAGGTTTGGAATGCTGCATGATTCCTCGCAAGGTACAGCGAAGAACTTACAATCTAATGGAGGATTTGTATCGAATTTTATCTTGAAGACTCAACTCACTCTCCAAAACAGCAAACTCCTCTGGCGAATACTGTGCAGGAGCCTCTCCCTCTTCTTTGCAGCAGTAAGGATAATTCTGAGTGCCGATCGCTTCTATTCCCAGCAATCTAATCTTAAATTCCCAGTTCTTTGCTGTATCATATTCGAGCAATAGGTGCTGAAATGGGTCTTCAATCACCGCATCCAGTGGTCTTTCCATCATTTCAGCCTGCGATAAGGTCCTACTGATTCGCCATTCCGTGCTGGTCAAGTGACAATTCTGCTCATGTTTAAGGTCAAAACCAAAAGATTGCAAAGCAAAATCTGTCAAGTCCTTAATCGTATTTTTTGCATTGACCACCACATCTCTAAAGACTGTGAGTTGTTCATCTACGATCCTGATCCTGAATTTATAGGCTACCATCTATCTCTGTTTGTTAGATAAAATGCCCTCTTCCTTAAGAAGGATTTAGCCCAAAAATTGTTTAGTCTTTAGCTCAAAATATTCGACCTTTTTTCGCGAGATTGGATTTGCTTTCGGATGTCTTTTTTAGGAGCTCAGCTGATCGGATCTGGCAAGTGTCTACCCGCTGTACGTTCCAATTCAGGCAGCAGACAGGCGCTTCGTGTATCCACTGCATCGGTCTCTCCGCATGCGCTCCGAGCCCACTGCAGCGGCACACTCAGTCGCCTGTCTGCTACCTTCATTTCCTCTTCCATCGGGGCTAGTTTTCAGCACCCTTGCTTATGGCTCTATGCTCCGTCGACCTGGTTCAAGTTGTGTTATTGTTGATCGTGTATTGTGTATTGTGCTTCTTTGTGTATGACTGAGCAGTTGCTTCGTGCGGCAAGCTTCTTAGCTGTGCAAATTTCGTCCTGAACAGAGGTCAGGACCGGCCATGGCTAAACACTAAACACCAGTCACCAGTCACAGTCATCAGTCATCAGTCATCAGTCCACCGTCGCCGACAAGCCAATCTCCGAACCCAATTTGAGCATAAACTGCACCGCCGCCTCCCGGTCATTAGGGATCTCCCCATCCAGAATGGCCTCCTTGATCGCATTCTTTAGGATACCTACTTCGCGAGAAGGGCGAATGTTGAAAGTGGCCATGATTTCATCACCGGAGACTGGTGGTTGCCAGTTTCGGATGCGGTCTTTTTCTTCCACTTGGGTGAGTTTGGTGCGAACCATCTCGTAGTTTTCCAGATAGCGTTTGACCTTGTTGGCATTCTTGGAGGTTATATCAGCCTGACAGAGCAACATCAATTGATCGATGTCATCACCGGCATCGAAGAGCAAACGTCGAATGGCGGAGTCGCTGACATTGTCCTTGGTCAGGCTAATCGGGCGAAGGTGCAATGCTACCATCTTTTGCACAAACTTCATGCGATCATTAAGTGGTAGCTTCAATCTCCGGAAGATGCGTGGGACCATCTTGGCACCCAAGGCATCGTGTCCGTGGAAGGTCCATCCATGCCCTTGCTCAAATCGTTTGGTTGCTGGCTTGGCGATATCGTGTAGGATGGCCGCCCAGCGAAGGTAGAGATCATCTGAGTTAGGACACAGATTGTCAAGGACTTGCAGCGTGTGGTAGAAATTATCCTTATGCCTTAGTCCCTCGCGTTCGTCTACTCCATAGAGCTTGACAAACTCTGGAAAGAACTCTTTCAGAAGTCCGGTATCGAATAGTAGTTTAAATCCGATCGAAGGCTTTTTTGAGAGGATGATCTTGTTTAGTTCGACTATGATGCGCTCCATGGACACGATCTGTAGCCGGTCCTTCATACTTGCGATGGCTGCCAGCGTCTCCGGCAGAATCTCGAAATTAAGCTGGGTAGCGAAACGAATAGCCCTCATCATTCGCAGTGGATCATCTGAGAAGGTGCGTTGGGGTTCTAGCGGGGTGCGTATGATACCCGCTTTGAGGTCCTTTTGTCCTTCGAAAGGGTCTACCAGCGTTCCAAAGTCGTCATTGAGGCTGATGGCCATTGCATTGATGGTAAAGTCACGGCGATTTTGATCGTCTTCCAGGCTGCCATCTTCAACAATGGGTTTTCTTGAGCCACGGGTGTAGGACTCGCGTCTTGCTCCCACAAATTCGAACTCAAAGCCATCAGCTTTGAACATGGCTGTGCCGAAGTTTTTGAAGACAACCACTTTTGGTTGTTCCGAGAAGCGACGTGCAGCTGCTTTTGCCAAATCGATTCCATTGCCTAGGCAGACTACATCGATGTCCTTTGCTGCTTTGCCCAATAGCAAATCCCGAACATATCCTCCTACGACATAGGTATCGTATTGCAGCTCCTTGGCTGCCTCAGCTATCTTTTGGAGATAATCAAGGTGTTGTTTTGGGATCTCTAGCATTCTGTTGCAAAATTGTGTGTACCTGAGCGGAATATGCCCGCTTTGTTCATCAGCTTGCGTTGTTGTTTGGTCATTAGTCCTGTTATTGTCCCATGAGACACCTTGTGTGTTCGAACAAAGCCCAAAAATAAAAAAAACCGCTCTTCCAAAGAAGAGCGGTTTTTTAAGGTGGAAAGTATTTGATGATTACTATCTGTCTTTGTAATAGTCAGACAGTTGTGTCATCAGTTTTTTTCTTGCCAGGAAAATTCGACTCTTCACGGTTCCCACGGGGATGCCTAGTTCTTCCGCGATTTCTTGTTGGCTAAATCCTTCATAGGTCATTAGCAGAGGTCTTTGTAGCTTGACGCTTAAATTGTCGATAGCTTCAAACACATCATCCATCACCAGTTTTGAACCTGCAGTATTGATCGTTGTGACTCGACTCTCCAGGTGATAACTGTCGTCGGTTGTTTCAATGACCGTCTTACGCTTGTGCTTCTTACGATACTGATTGATGTAGATGTTTCTCATGATGGTATACATCCAGGCTCTTAGATTCGTATTGGGCTTGAATTTATCCTCATTTGATAGTGCCTTGAGGATCGTATCCTGAATAAGATCCTTGGCACCTTCTTCATCTTTAGTGAAACGTAGGGCAAAAGACTCGAGGGCCTGCGATGCCGTTAGCACTGACTGATGAAAATTTATTGCGATTGCCATAACTGTGTTTTACGATTTTGGAAGCATTTCGAAGCGCTACCTTCGTTTTGCTTTGAATACTGTAAGAACTCTCGATTTTTGACTTTAGTTCGTGAACCAGAGACTCTTAACATTTTTTAATAGAACGCCAAATTTTGAAAAGGTAACCTGCTTACTCACAAGGTATTTCAAATATTGAGCCCTCTTATGTCCGACCCTCGACAGCCCGCGAAAGTTTAACGTACATTAACGATTCACAACAGCATTTCGGCGCTTAGGAAGGGATT
>JAHDDV010000072.1 GCA_020629205.1 Chitinophagales bacterium
CAGAGGTCAGGCCGGGCCATGGCTAAGCAATAAACTACTTGCACCATTCACTAGTCATCGCTCATCAGTCATCAGTCATCGGTCACCTGTCATCAAAGAACAGTTATCAGTTCGGTGCGAGCTATGGTGGTGATACCTAGCCCCGATAGAAGAGGAAATGGAGGTGCTGAACAGGGGACTGAGTATGCCACTAGCGATGGCTCGACGATAGGAGAGACGACGCTAGTGGATATACGAAGCCCCTGGGCAGTGCTTCCATTGGAACGGATAGCGGGTAATCCCTTGCCACGTGTATGTCTGTTCCGCTCCAAAAGAAAAACCGATTTCGATTAGCGAGTAAAGTTGGCAGTATAGGTTTTGCTATTGCCTCTGCCATCTTTGACGACCAATTTGAAAACATGACTGCCTTTGCCGATCCGGCCATCAAAAGTATGGGTAAGCATCGCTCGTTTGGGATCGTATTCCATCAATATCCATTGACCATCCACTGTGGCCCGGAACGTGTCGATGCCTGAAAGATCATCACTGATCTTTACTCTGATATTAGAACTGCCTGCCAAATTCTTGTTGTCAGAGATGTTTACAGGATTGATCTTAGGGGCGGTGTCATCGATGGTGATGTAGTATTTGCCGAACTCGCGATTGCGGACTGTCATCATATTGCCAAGCCAGGAGCTACTGCTGAAAGCCTGGACATTGCCCCGATAATCTTTGAGCGCGACGATGGCTTTAGAACGCAAACCCTCTGGTACATTTGAACCATCAATCTTTAATGTGAAGTGATTTTGTAAGGGTGTGAATCCCTCATGCACTACATGATAGGGAGTGTAGATATCATTGCTACTGGCGGACTCTGTTTGATACTTGAAAGGGAGGTCTCGGTACAATGCTCCGCTGGGGATGGTGATTTCAAAACCCGTATCTGTATAGCGAGCCTCCTGATCGTAGGCAAACATCTTGGTGTAGGCTGGAATGGCGGGCAGGGAGATATTGTCTGCGCGTTTGGCTTTGAAGGAAAGCTTGGCCAGATTGCCCTTTGCATCACGTACCCGAATCACAATATCATGCACTTGCCCATCGCTGAGGTCAACCAAACCATTATTGACTTTGATATCGAAGAAGGGAAACTTGTTGCCGGGATCGACAAAGAATTTTTGGATGGTTGTAGTATTGCCTCTGAGTCGCGAAAGCGCTTTGTATGCATAATCAATGTAGGAATTGATGTAGCGCGAAAAGCTAAAAGAGAGTTCATCCCTTTCGAAGTAGAAGAGGGTCTGGTCATCAGAATTTAGCTCCAGACTAAACTCTCCATTCTGATTGTTGGCGCCATTGAAGGTGTCGTGCGCATTGATGCCGACACCCATGTAATTGCCTGGGACTTCAATGATTGTTTCTGAAATACTATGATTCGCTCCGCTTCCAGAAACCGTGTATACATCCGGGGTGGGCAAGGGAGCAGAACCCGGTTCGAGATTGTAGATGGCCAGCTTTTGAATATCGGGAGCTTGTGTGTCTTCTACTTTAAATCCAAATAAAAGTGGATTGAGCGGATGTTCTGTTTTGGTATCGCGCACTTCGAAATGCAGGTGAGGGCCCCCGCTGCTACCGGAGTTGCCGGATAGGGCGATCTTCTCACCTTTTTCAACAGGGAACATGCTTGCGTCTGGATATAGATCTACACCGTAGCTTTCCCGGCCGTATTGCTTCTTGCGCACATAGGCTTCGATCTTGTCATTGAATTTGCTTAGGTGAGCATAGACAGTGGTGTAGCCATTGGGATGACGTATGTAGATGGCTTTGCCGAAGCCACCTGGCTTTACTTTTATTCTGGATACATAGCCTTCTGCTGTTGCATAGACCCGATAGCCTTCGACGCCTTTTGTTTTGATATCGATGCCGGAATGGAAGTGGTTTGATCTTAGCTCACAGAATGACCCGGATAGAATCAGTGGTATGTTGAGGGGCGGACGGAAGTAGTCGGTCGGGTATTCCTTGGGTTCTGGGCTGGTAAAACTCAGTATGGCTAGCAAAGGGATGCATAGCAACAAGGGGTAGAGGATTTTCTTTATCATAGTCCAGGCTAAAATTGAGTTCAAGTATTGCTTAAAAAAGTGAAAGCTGCAAGTTGTGATCGTCTTTTTTCTTTGTACCTGCTTGATTATCTGTGGGTTTCTCAATATAACAGACCTGTGGCTAAGGCTAAGGTTTAGCGATCAATTGGCCATAAAAGGCAGTCAGATTGCAGCTTGCTCCTTGAAAATTTCATAATTTGCCCTCGGTAGTGGTGTCACGACCTTTGTTTACGCAGCACTAGTCCGTTGAATTGCTGATGAATCGGACGACTGTTGCTCCAATAGCTATTAACTATGGTGTTTCCGATTGGTGATGATCAGGTTCGGGGCGGGCATCCGCCTTTGGTAGCCTATGCCTTTATTGCATTCAATATCGTCTTCTTCCTCTACCAGTTTTCGCAGCCCGGTGCTTTGGTCTGTGAATGGGGAGCTATACCGGCTGAGATTGCCAATGGTCAGGACTACTTCACACTGTTTACCAGCATGTTTATGCACGGAGGCTGGATGCACCTGATTGGCAATATGCTCTTCCTTTGGGTATTTGGAGATAATATTGAGGCGACCATCGGTAGCGTACCGTTTGCCATTTTCTATATTCTAGGAGGCCTTTCCGCTCATCTTGCACACATTGTTTTGGGGACTGGCGGCGAATTGCTGGCGGGTTGCTGTAATCCTTGTTTGGAAGCGGCGGCATCTCTATGTGCTGGTCCTAATGTGTCTATGTGTCCTGGTTCCATTCCTACGGTAGGGGCAAGTGGGGCGATAGCCGCTGTTTTGGGTGCCTATCTCGTCATGTTTCCCAAGTCTCAGATCCGTATTCTTGTCTTGATTTTCATGCGCTCCTTTAATGTAGCTGCGATCCTATTCCTCGGCTTTTGGATTGGGCAACAGTTGCTTAGTGGCTTTGGAAGTCTGAGTGGTGCGCCTTCAGGTGGGGTAGCATGGTGGGCACATATCGGTGGATTTGCTTTCGGAGTCCTGGCAGGATTACTGTTTAGGGTATGGTATGCGCCTCTTCCTCCGTTGAGCAATCAATCTACTGCCGGTCGATTATAGTGATAAAGCGTCTTTCCGCGGCGCAAATATCTATTTGCTTTTTGTATTTTTATGCCGCTTTTAGAGAGTACTAGTTTCACTTAATCACGCCTTTCTTTCCTTCTAAATCCTCCGTCCCTTAATGCAAATCAGGATTGGGAAAGATTGTGATATCGGCTTATCGCCTATGCATTTCTACCCTGCATCCAGATTGCGGATCATATTGGTCTGCTTGTTTCTGTGTGGAATTCTTGTGTCGTCCCGGGCAATTGCGTCGGGCACTGAGGCTTCACGTCCAGAGGTCAAGCATTGGGATCATTTAACGGGCAATGAAGCTCATCTGATTCTATCCATAGAGGATTTTGACAGCCCGGAGTCCTTTTTGCGTAATGCCTCAAACTTGTTGCATCTACCGGAGGGCTTTGGTTTTCACCGAAGTGGAAGCTACACTGATCCCTGGGGCAGTACTCACCATCGTTTTCAACAAACTTATGATTCTTACCCGATTAAGGGCTGTGTGCTCATATTGCACCTGGATGAAGAAGCTTCGCTGAATGGTCGTTTTTTGCGGGAGGCTGATTTTGCTGTTCAGCCGGGATTGGCGGAGCGGCAAGCATTTGCTTTGGCATTGGAAGAGGTAGGGGCGGAGCAATACTCTTGGCAAATGGAAGATGAATGTCGACATGAGTTTCTTCATGCCCACGAAAAGCAAGTACCAGTTGGTGAACTGATGTATTTCCCAATGCAGAGCACCAGGCGACAATTGGGGGACTTTCGATTGTGTTACAGATATCAGATCACTGCGAGCAAGCCACACCTGGTCCAGGAGGTATACATTGATGCCCTATCCGGGGAGATTCTCTCGTCCCAAAGTATGTTTCATACGAACGACGTACCTGCGACGGCAAATACCAAATACAGCGGAAGCCGAAGCATCACCTGCGATGCTCATGAGGGGGCATATAGACTAAGAGAAAGTACTGGTGGAGGTATTCGTACTCTAAACCTAAATCAAGGAACACAAATCGGTGATATCACCGACTTCACAGATTCAGATACCTACTGGAATAACTTCAATGCCGATCAGGACGAGGTGGCTACAGATGCACACTGGGCGCTCGAAGAAACCTACGACTTATTCAAGAACTTGTTTAGCTGGTACAGCTTTGATAATGAGGATTCTCAGGTAGAGAACTTTGTACATTATAGTGAATCTTACCAAAACTCATTCTGGGATCCTGCAGGTAGGGTCATCATTGGTGATGGAGATGGGGAATCCTTTTTGCCCTTTGCTTCTTTGGATGTGGTGGGTCATGAGTTTAGTCATGGGGTAGTGCAGCATACCGCAGATCTGGTCTACGCGCACGAGCCAGGAGCGCTAAGTGAGTCCTTCTGTGATATCTTCGGAAACGCGGTGGAACGCAGTGCAAGACCAGAAGATGCTGATTGGTTGATCGGTGCGGATATTAGTCTTGCCTATGATGCTCTTCGGTCCATGTCTTCTCCAAAAGAACTATGGGACCCTGATACTTATCAAGGCGACTATTGGATATCGGAAACTGCCTCAACTGTCGAAAACGATTATGGTGGTGTTCACAACAACTCTGGTGTACAGAATAGATGGTTTTATCTGATTTCACAAGGTGGGAATGGGACCAATGACAATGGGGATAGCTATAGTGTTGCAGCAATCGGTCAAAACAAGGCTTTGCAAATTGCCTTTCTTACGCTGAGTGCCTACCTGACCAACTATAGCGACTATGCGGATGCGCGATACTATAGTATAGAAGCCGCCAGGCAGCTCTTTGGTGATTGCTCAGCAGAAGAAGTTGCCGTAACCAACGCTTGGTATGCCGTAGGTATTGGAAACCCCTTTCAGGGTCAGGCTCCGGAAGCGGAGTTCTTTGCTTATCCTACAGAATACTGTCCTGTTGGTTCGCCAGTGCATTTTGAAAATCAAACACCCGGTGCCGATTCTTATTCCTGGAATTTTGGCGATGGCACAACGAGTATTTGGCCAAATCCGATTCACACCTATGATACACCGGGACTGTATACGGTTACCCTCAGCATTACTGGATGTGGTGAGTCGGATACACGAATCCGATCGAGCTATATTCATATTTCGGAGGACAATGATTGCATCTTTGATATCAATTATGCAGGTGCCCTGAATAGCTGTGAAGGCATCTTGTTTGATCAAGGAGGTGGGACCAGCAACTACCCGCCCAACGCGAGCGAATCGATCGTCATTGCACCTACAGATGCGTCCATTGTAAACCTGAACTTTCAGTCATTCCGATATGCCGCCGGCGACTACATGAAAATCTATGATGGTAGTTCTGTATCTGCTCCTTTGATAGGAACCTATTCGGGTACGGCACTGCCAAATGGTGGTTCTGTCAGTTCATCCGGACCTGCCATCACGCTTGAGCACTATTCCAATGCAGTGGTTCAGGATGCAGGATTTGAGCTGTCATGGACTTGCGAGATAAACGAATGTGTGCCCTTCAATCCTAGCATCCTTACCAGCTCAGGTTCAACCAGTTTTTGCGAGGGGGAAAGCATTTATCTCAGTACTGATCAGGCTTACAGCAGTCTTCAGTGGTCAAACAATCAATCCACAAGTGGTATTTCTGTTTCCGAGACCGGAACCTACTATCTGACACTTACCGACGATGATGGATGTTCAGGTATTGGCTCCATAACTGTCTTTGAGCAAGCTGCTCCTTCGGCTTTTATCAGTCCTGACGTAAGCATATGCGAGGGTGGCAGCGTTACCCTTGCCGCCGGTGGAGGTGTAGCATATCAATGGAGCCCCACAACGGGACTTTCCAATCCAAATATCTACAATCCGGTGGCTAGTCCGGCCGGCGATCAACTGTATACCGTTACGGTAATTGATCAGTACGGCTGTAGTGATGAGAAGTCCGTCATGGTATCGGTGGGTGGATCTTTGGAGATTGAAGTGATTGAGGATGTTTACCTCTGTCCGGGGCAAAGTGTTTACCTCTTTGCCTCAGGAGGAAGTCAATACTCCTGGAGCCCTCAGCTAGCGCTCAACGACCCCTACTCGGCAACACCAATTGCTGCCCCTTTGAGTGATCAGGTATACACAGTTACCGTTTCAGATGGCAATAGCTGTGAGGCAGAGGCCGAAGTTCATGTGCATGTCGGCGGAGCGATTCCCATCAGCATCAGTGATGATCAGGTTATATGTTCTGGCGAAAGTACCCAAATACAGGCATCCGGTGGTGTCTCCTACCAATGGAGTCCAGCCAACAGTCTGTCAAATGCCAATATATCAAATCCGATAGCCAGTCCGCTTTATGATCAACTGTACACCGTGACAGTGACAGATGCCCAAGGCTGTTCGGCAATCGAAATCGTACAAGTAAATGTTGAAGCAATCAGTACGTCTGTAAGTGCAGACGCGCACATTTGTGCAGGTGGCAGTGCGACCCTATCAGCCTATGGGGGAACCAGCTATCAATGGTCCCCAGAAATTGGGCTTTCCGATCCTGGTTTAGCAAATCCGGTCGCATCGCCACCTACTGATCAGCTTTACACGGTACTCATCTCTAATGACCAAGGTTGCAGTCAGGAGCAAAGTGTTTGGGTCTATCTGGATGCACAAATGCCCGTTGCGGTCTCGGAGGACTTACATATCTGTCCTGGAGCAAGTGCTACGATGACAGCCAGCGGTGGTCAATTTTATCAATGGTCACCCACCATCGGGCTCTCCAATGCCTTCATTTCCAATCCAGCGGTCACTGTTCAAGACAATACTTTGTATACGGTCAGTATTTCAGACAGCAATGGTTGTCAAGAGGAATTGTCGGTTATGGTTTACACGGATCAAGAACTGCAAATTGACATCAGTGAAGATGTGCAAATTTGCCCGGGTACCAGTGCGCAATTGCAAGCAAGTGGTGGACAGTATTATTCCTGGTCACCACCACAGGGCCTAAGTAATCCGAACATCCACAATCCCATCGCTGCGCCAGATTCTGATCAACTATACACTGTAATGGTCAGTGATCTTTATGGATGTGTAGCCGAGGCTTCCGTTGCGGTAACGCTTGATGACGGGCTTCCAGTTCAAGCACCAGACTTGGTGCAAATCTGTGCCGGGGCTACTGCGCAATTGTCCGCTACGGGAGGACTCTATTATCAATGGAGCCCAGCCACTGGCTTGTCCAATGCAAATATTGCCAACCCAAGTGTAAGTGTCTATGAAGATACACAGTATACAGTTACTGTTGATGATGGTTTTGGATGTGTAGGGACCGCTACTACTCTAGTTGAGGTAGGGCAAGCGCCCACGATATCAACAAGCCCGGATGTTGTCATCTGTGCAGGAGATTTTGTCGATTTGGAGGCAAGTGGCGCTGTGAATTATCAGTGGAGTCCAGCCACCGGTTTGACGGATATTAATATAGCAAATCCATCGGCTTCTCCTCCAGGCACTCAGGTCTACACTGTATATGGTACAGACGAAAATGGATGTACCGGCTATTCAACACTGAGTGTTGAAGTGCTGAATTTCGATCCGGAGATCAGTGCAGATCAAGGAATGTGTGCAGGTGAATCTGTGAACTTGTCTTGTGCCGGAACTAGTTTTTCCTGGAGTCCGGCAGCTGGTTTGTCGGACCCAACGGTGGGCGATCCAATCGCTAGTCCGTCTGCTACGACCACTTACACAGTGTTGGCAGAAAATGAGCAGGGCTGTGTCTCTGAAAAAAGCCTTACAGTATATGTTTATGAATTAGGCGAGACTTCTGTGAGCGAAGATCAAGTGATCTGTTCAGGGGAAACGGTACTCTTGGAGGCCTTTGGTGGTAGTCAATATCAGTGGTCTGAAAATGTAGGTCAAGCGAGTTTGCAGCTGCAACAAATGGCCGTAGCCCCGCAGGAAAGTCAAGTCTATTCGGTAGCTATTTCCAATGGATTTGGATGTTCGGAAAACCATGAAGTTTATGTAGAAGTAACTGTGCCTCCAGTAATTGAATTGTCGGAAAATCAAGCCATGTGTCCAGGAGATTCCGTGGACATCTTTGCACTGGGAGCAGAATCGGTGAGCTGGTGGCCTGAAATTGGTCTTAGCGATCCAGGTGCTAGTAGCTGCTATGCTTCTCCTGCTTATAGTACTACCTATCAAGCCACCTGTACGGATGCCTCTGGCTGTACCTATACACGAAACGTAGAAGTACTGGTAAATGATGCGCCAACATTGTTGCTGAGTCCCGATCAAACCGTTTGTGCCGGAGATGCTGTAGCATTGCAAGCAAGTGGTAACGGTTCGGTGCTATGGAGTCCTCAGGAATTATTTGAAGACCCAACTGCCATTGTGCAATTATTGAGTCCAGAAGAAAGTGTTCAGATATCCGTAAGTCTCACGACGGCAGGCGGATGTATGGAAACAGATTCTTTACAATTGACTGTCCTGGAATCATTCGAGTTAGCGAACTATCAAACATTGCTAGTTTGTCCAGGAGAAGCGATTGCTTTGCCGGCATCCAATGGCTCTAGCTATGATTGGAGTCCTGCCAGCTTACTGTCAAATGCTGGTGTGCAAAACCCTGTAGCAACCCTGACGGAGGACCAGTTGTTTTCCGTGGTGATCGGTCAGGAGGGCAATGGTTGCAAGTTTATAGAAGAGGTCTATGTGGAAATAGCAGAGACAGGTTTTGCCGAGATTGGGGAGAGTTCTTTAACCCTTTGCGAAGGAGAGCAATTGGTTTTGGATGCCTCTGGAGGGGAGACCTACGATTGGTCGCCAAGCGCTGGCTTATCCGACCCAAGCTCCCCAAATCCAGTCTTTACGGCAACGATGGCACAAGAGTATACCGTTGCAATTACAAGCAGTCAAGGTTGTACGGAATACAAAAGCCTCAGCATAAGTCTGCACGAATCGGACTTTGCCAATAATGGTGGCGATGTTGAAGTCTGTGCAGGCGAGAGCGTGTCTTTATTGGCCAGCGGTGGCAGTTTTTACCTTTGGTCCCCGGCTACTGGATTGTCGGATGTAAGTTCACCGAACCCACTTGCTAGTCCCAACGAGAGCACTTTGTATCAAACCATCGTAGCCAATGAATATGGTTGTCGAGATACGATCAAGACTTTTGTAAGTGTCCAGCCATCTGACTTTTTACAGCTAAATGCCACTGATCTTTCCATCTGTCGAGGAGAAGAAGTGACCATGATGGCAAGCGGTGCAGAGAGCTATGAATGGTCTCCGAATCTCGGGCAAGAAGCAATACAAACAGTGGCACCTGAATACGATCAAATCTACCTTGTGGAAGCACTAAGTGCCAAAGGCTGCATGGACTATGCACAAGTGAACATAACTGTACATCACACCAAAGTAGCTGCTAGTCAAGACCGGCAAATCTGTGCGGGCGATCAGGTCAAACTTTGGGCTAGTGGTGGAGAAAGCTACTTCTGGAATCCTTTCAATATGATGACTAACCCTATCGGTGATCGAAGCACATCGGCTCCTGCTGAGACTACATTGTACGAGGTAGAAATTTTTGATGAACATGGTTGCAGTTACTTCGAAGAAGTCTTGGTAACGGTGGTTGAATGCTGTGAGTCATCCGGTGGAGGTACATCTGAGTGGATTGCCTCCGTGGGGCTTAATGGACTGAGCAATGAAAGTGGAAATGGTGGTGGGTACGAGAGCTTTGGTAACCTGTTTGAGCCGATGGAGCTTGGGAGTAGCGCTACCTTGGCGCTTGAGCCTGGCTTTGCCTTGAGTTCTTATGTGCAAAATTGGCGTGTCTGGATCGACTACAATGGCGACGACTCTTTTGATCAATCAGAGATGATATTCCAATCTCAAAATGATGAACCTGTTCAAGGAGGTTTCAGCATCCCTGAAAACGAGGAGCCGGGGCTCAAGACTATGCGTGTGGTGATGCAGCTCAACGATGGATCATGGCCCGAGCCTTGCGAGCAATTCGAAAATGGTGAAGTGGAAGACTACCTAATTGAGTTGATAGAGCCCTAAGCCAATGTCAACATCCAATCAAGACATTCTGGGCTTTCCAGTTTATTCTCCTGTTCAACAAATTCGAGATCCACGGCTTGATCGAGCAGCTGTCGAGCTCTGGATCAAACGGGAGGATCTCATTCATCCGGTGCTTTCCGGCAATAAGTGGAGGAAGCTGAAGTACAATCTGATAGAGGCTCGCAAACGAGGACAGAACCGTCTTTTGACTTTTGGTGGGGCTTACTCCAACCACCTCTATGCCACTGCGGCTGCTGGAAGAATTTTCGGTTTTGAAACAGTGGCTGTAGTTCGTGGGGAAGAAACCCTTCCTCTAAACCCTCGCTTGCAGTACATGCGTGACCAAGGTATGGTACTGCGATACATGGATCGATCAACGTATCGTAATAAGTCGACCGGAACAGTTCTGGCTCAGCTTTCCGAAGAGTACCCTGATAGCTATGTCATTCCCGAAGGAGGAAGCAATGAACTTGCGATTCCCGGAGTACTGGAAGCCATAGAAAAGCTATTTGGCTTTGATTATTATGCTTGTGCTTGTGGCAGCGGGGGTACTACAGCTGGATTATTGGCAGGCTGTCATTCTGCAACTGTACTAGCCGTTGCTGTGCTAAAGGGGGCGGGCTTCTTAGCTTATGATGTGCATAGGTTGTTAGAATCACATAGCCAACAGATGCAGATTGATCGTCTGGATTTGCAGCTGGACTATCATTTTGGTGGATATGCGAAAAGACCAAAGGAACTACTAGACTTTGTGGCAGACTTTAAGCGTCGTTTTGATATCGCAATTGAGCCGATTTATACCGGCAAACTGTTCTACGCACTGTTTGATCTAATAGAAAAAGGCTACTTCCCGAGAGGAACAAAGATGCTGGCTTTACATACCGGAGGGCTCTGAGACCCGATTATCTGTTGTGCTTTTCTCCTTCTGGGATCATTCGATTCCAACGTTGCACCGTGCCGATGAACTCATCACCAGCAGCGAAGGCACGTATCTCTAATACATTCTGTGAAAGTAATTCTAGGTGGATAGGATCATAGCGGGTTGAAACCACCTCGCCTTGCGTATTTACAATCTTGAGCAGATCTTCCCCCTGATAATAGCCCTCCTGAATGAAGTTCACATTGCGCCACTTCATATCGCCTTTTTGGAAGGCCATTTCCGCCATCAATCCGGTCAAGGGAAAGTCAATCAGCTTCGCCTGAAAAAAGCCACCAACTTTTTCCACTTCAACCACACTGCCTTCTCCATAGTCTCCAACTCGCTCCCAGACACCAACAATATCATTGGTTCTGGTCTGACAACTGGTCATTATCGCGAGACTCACACATATCACAAGTATATACCACTGCTTCATCGACGGTAAATTATTTCCTTTCGACACGGCGCTCAAGTCCATAGCGGACAATTCGCCTACAAATACCTTAAAATGAGTGGGATATGTAAGAACTAAACAGAGGCGTTAATTCTTATTTATGGGGATTGCCTAAAGGTACTATTTTCCCGAGCCCTTTACAAGAATCAGCACGGTATAGATCATTATTTTCAGATCTATAGCTAAAGACATGTTCTCTACATAAAGCAGGTCGTACTTCATTCGTTTGATCATTTGATCAACATTTTCGGCATATCCGTACTTGACCATTCCCCAGGAAGTAATACCGGGTTTTACCTTGTGCAAATGTCTATACGCTGGAGCCTTCTCTACGATTTGGTCAAAAAAGAAGCGGCGTTCTGGTCTCGGCCCGACCAGGGACATCTCGCCCTTAAAAACATTCCAAAACTGAGGCGTCTCATCTAGTCGATACTTACGTAGAATCTTGCCAATTGGAGTAATCCGCGGATCATCATCGCTTGACAAGGCAGGGCCAGCTGCTTCAGCATCCACATACATGCTTCTAAACTTGATGATGTGAAAGGGTTTGCCATGCAATCCCATTCGCTCCTGCTTGTAGAAAATCGGTCCCTTCGAAGATCGCTTAACTTGTATCATTAGAAACAAGTACAGAGGCGAGAGCAAAAGCAAGCAAAGACCGCTGGACACAAGATCAAACATGCGCTTCATGATGATCTCCCATTCCGGCATCAGTTTTGGCTTGATCTCGATCAAAACCGCTCCCAATACATGGTTCATCTTTACAGAGCCGGAAAGAATATCGTACATGTCAGGTATGATCTTGATGACGATCTCCTGATCCGGAATCATATTGATGATGTCATTGATCTCCGGATGCTCCGAAGTTTCAATGGCAACAATCACTTCTTCAACTTGATACTGTTCTACGATAGATCGTAAAGAAGCCTTGTTGCCAAGTCGTGGAAGATAAGACTCCAGCTTGTTTTTCTTCTTTTCCTTGATATCAATGAAGCCCACAAACTTATAGCCCAAAGCTTTATCACGATCCGTGATTTCTTTGTAAAGATTGACCGCCTTTTTATTGCTGCCCACCAACAAGGTATTGTAGCCTACTTCGCCATTTTCGATCTGCCGGTTGGCCTTTGTCAACACAAACATTCGGAAGATCGAGTTGATAATAAACTGTAGGGCAAAGAGGGCAGAAAAGGAGTAAAAGTAGCCATGAATACCAGTGACCCAATCGTCGAGGATCAAGGTGAAAAACAAAATAGATGCACCGATTAGCGTAGTGAGGAAAGTCTTTCCAAACTCGGTCAATCTGGACTTTCGATAGATATCGGTATAGGTTCCAAAAAAGAGATGCAACAAGACCCAAAAGACAGGCACCATGGCAATACCCAGAAAGAAGTTAGGATCCTGAAAATAGGACCACTCAAAGGGTATGTCCTGTAGCTTGAACTTGCGAAAGCAGAAGAACAGAACCCAACTGATCACACCCGCTAAATAGTCGGCAAAGATATACCTGGCAAGGCCAATTCGCTTGTCCTTTTTTCGGTCCGCAGAGCTCAAAGCAGATTCCCTTGCAGATACTTTACTAAGTGGAATCGCCGAACTCATAGATGAATCAATTTGATATTATCCCAATAATAGTCGGCAGATTCCATATCGCTTGGAAGTCCTCCCGATATCACAATTTGATAAGGCCCATTGAAACCCTCTACAAACAACTGCCCCAGAGAAGGAGTTAGATGTACATAGAATTTATTCCATTCTTCCTTATCGCGAACCGAGATGACATTATAGGAAGCCACACCCACACCAAATGCTTTTACTTTGATCGTAAAGGCCGCCTCACATTTGTAGTTGAGTTCAAGATAAGTCAGTCTGCCATCGACTGGCAATTCGTATGCAACGTTTGACAGTATTTCAAAACTGGGCGATTCTTCTGTAACCCGCATTTTCATAGACTTGTTGCCTTCGAAAACATGGCTAGGGTCCTCAGATAGTGATAGCAACATATCTGGGTCGGCAGAATCAAAGGGATTCCCAAACTCAAAGTCTGCCAGCATCTTAAAATTGCATTCTTCCTGGTAGCCTACGATTGGTCTCAAAGTGTCGGTTTCCAGTGGATTCAGATCCATGATCTCCGCATAGGAGGTGGCCATAGGGTAGATGACACGTGTAGCTGAGATCCCATTTTCGTATATGCCCGGAAAGACAGATATTTCCACCTCACCGGTTTCCAGCACAGGTATGCTTGCCGGCAATTCAAAGATCCCTGCCGGCTGCTGGTCTACATACACCCAAACATCCAATATCTTGTGAGAATCCGTCCCTTCATCCAATGGATCTGTCTCCATCTCAAAATCTTCAATGAAAACATAAGCCGGTATCGGTTCTTCCTCATCGCAAGAGACAAGAACAAAAATGGCTAGCAAACTCAGTATGTATATCAGGTGCTTCATCAAGTGATTGGAACTCTATTTGATTCTAGGTTTTTTAGTATGGTCATGGCTGCCTTTAGGGCACGGTATCCATCTTTCAAGCTAACAACAGGAACGCTTCCTGTATTGATGCTTTTGGCGAAGAGCTCTAGCTCCATTCCTATGGAGTTGACCTCGGGAATCTCCGGTATTTCAAAACCCACATAGCGATTGGCTAATCCCTCGGCTGTCTCGATCAATTGCGAAGGCATATCCGTGATCTCGGAAGAAGAAAGCCGAATGATCTGCGACTTCTTATCCAGAAAGTCTACCGAAACATAGGCATCGGATTGGAAGATGCGCATCTTTCTCATGCTTTTCATCGACATTCGACTAGCAGTGAGATTTGCCACACAGCCATTCACAAACTCAATTCGAGCATTGGCAATATCCTCTTCTTCTGATAGCAGAGCCACTCCACTAGATCGGATTTCGCTGATCTCCGAATCAACCATGCTGAGGATGATGTCCAGATCATGGATCATCAAATCCAATACGACCGAAACATCAGTACCCCTCGGATTGAAAGGGGCCAAACGATGCGATTCTATAAACATGGGCTGCTTGATACGATCCTTGACCGATAAGTAAGCAGGATTGAATCGCTCCACATGCCCCACTTGTACCTGCAGTCCCCTGTCCTCAGCTAGAGCCAACAGTTTCTCTGCTTCATCCAGCGTACTTGTTACTGGTTTTTCAATGAAAACGTGCTTTCCAGCTAAAAGGGATGCCTCTGCACAGCTGTAATGTTCAGCTGTAGGGGTAATGACCGCCACCGCATCCACCTTTGCCAGCAGTTGATCGAGACTTCCAAAATGCTCAATACCATAAGCTTGTGCTACTTTAGTGGCATTTTCTTCATCCAAATCGCAGAAACCAAGCAAGTCAAAGTCCTTGGATTGACTTAGCAATTTTATGTGGATTTTTCCCAGATGCCCCGCTCCTAATACGCCAATCTTGATCATACGTCCTGCGAAATTAGAGATTTTATGTCGATTCTTTGCAAGCAATCAGTATCAGCCCTAATGGCGAGAACTTTGGAGGCTGCTTCTTTCCTATGATTCCGATAGTCTGCCTGCCGCTTTGCCTCATTCTGCCTGGGGCTACTACTTGGAAATGTGCTATCTTTGTAAGACGTTATGGAGAAAAAGAAAGTTGCATTTTACACCCTTGGCTGCAAGCTGAATTACGCAGAAACATCCACCATTGGACGAATGATGGAGGAAGAAGGCTTCGAAACGGTGGCCTTTGACAAAGCATCCGATGTCTATGTCATCAACACCTGTTCGGTCACCGACAATGCCGACAAAAAATGCCGTGCCGTTATCCGACAAGCCAAGCGACAATCGCCGGAATCGATGATCGTTGTCGTAGGCTGCTATGCGCAACTCAAACCCAAGGAAATCTCCGAAATACAAGGGGTCGATCTGGTGCTTGGAGCTGCCGAAAAATTCAATCTCGCCGAGCATCTCAAAGAACTCACCAAGGAAGAAAAAGGCAAGTACATCTCCTGTGAAGTCGAAGCGGCCAATTTCTTCGTACACTCATTTAGCGTAGGAGAGCGCACTCGTTCCTTTCTTAAAGTACAGGACGGTTGTGATTATACCTGCGCCTTCTGTACCATTCCACAGGCCCGTGGAAGAAGCCGTTCAGATAGCATCGAAAACGTAGTAAAGAATGCCCAACTCATCGGAGAAATGGGCGTCTCTGAAGTGGTGTTGACTGGTGTCAATATCGGAGATTTTGGCAAGGGCTTTCAAGGAGCCAGAAAATCTGAAGAGCATTTCATTGATCTCATCAAAGCCCTTGATCAGGTACAGGGCATCCAACGCTTTCGAATCTCCTCCATCGAGCCGAACCTACTTAGCAAAGAAATTATAAACTTTGTGGCAGATAGCCAACGATTCATGCCACATTTTCATATTCCTTTGCAGTCTGGCTGCAATAAGATGCTCAAACTGATGCGCCGCCGCTATCAGCGCGAACTCTATGCCGAACGGGTGGCTCTGATCAAAGAGCGCATGCCTCATTGCTGCATTGGTGTAGATGTGATTGTTGGCTTTCCTTCAGAAACCGAGGAAGACTTCTTAGAAACCTACCAATTCCTAAATGAGCTGGATGTGTCCTATCTGCACGTCTTCACCTATTCTGAAAGAGCTAACACTGCAGCCCTTGATATCAAGCCGGTGGTGCCGAAAGCAGAGCGAAGCCGTAGATCCAAGATGCTTCGGATCTTATCGGAGAAGAAGCGTCGCCATTTTTATGAGCAGCACTTAGGTGCCACACGAAGCGTGCTTTTCGAAGGGGAAGAACATAAACAGCAAATGCACGGATTCACCGACAATTACGTTAAGGTTACGACTGCCTTTGATGCTAAGCTGATCAACCAAACCAAGCTGGTCCAATTACAGGATATTAATGCTGACAATACCGTCAATGTCCTGATGCAAGAGGCAGAAACTGTACCTTCGCACAAAAAGAGATAAATGTTTCCTTCCCTGACCGATATGATCCGGTACATTACCGGAATTAATCTACCATTGCCCGTTCAGACCTTTGGCTTCTTTATGGCCTGCGGTTTTGCTGTCGGAGCCCTGCTGCTATACAATTCTCTGCGGCGTCAAGAGGCACTGGGCCAACTGCAACCTAGCACGATTAAGGTCACGAAAGGAGGTCCATTGGGCGTCGTTGATTTGATCGTCAGCTTCATCGTAGGCTTTGTACTTGGGTACAAACTTCTGCACGGTTTGCTTAATTACTCAGCCTGTGTAGCCAACCCGCAAGCGATGGTTTTGTCAACCGAGGGAAACCTAATCGGTGGTATCATTCTCGGTCTGGCCATGGCTGGACAAAAATGGTATCAACACAAGCAAGAAGCACTTCCAGATCCAATCACAACAGAAGAAGAAATCTGGCCGCATCAACGAACCGGGGATCTCATTATGGTGGCCGCCGCTTCAGGTATCCTTGGTGCCAAGCTCCTATACCATTTGGAAGCATGGGACGAGTTTACTGCCGACCCGATTGGCTCCCTGCTCTCCTTTAGTGGCCTCACCTGGTACGGTGGTTTGATCGGCGCAACGATTGTACTTTACTTCTACACAAGAGCAGCCAAAATACCGCTCAAAAGATTGGCTGATGCTGCGGCTCCCTCACTCATTATGGGCTATGGAATCGGCCGCCTCGGATGTCACTTTGCCGGCGACGGCTGCTGGGGGATTATCAATTCCGACCCTGATCGAATGAGCTTTCTACCAGATTGGTTGTGGGCATACACCTACCCAAACAACGTTTCTGGAGATGGAGTACCAATAGAGGGTTGCGATGGTAAGTACTGCCGTGAACTAGCACAAGGAGTCTATCCCACGGCAGTCTACGAATTCCTCATGGCAGGCACGATTTGCGTCATTCTCTTGAGCCTACGCTCGCGTGTAGAAACGGCAGGTTTGCTTTTCTCCATCTACCTAATATTCAATGGCCTGGAGCGATTCTTCATCGAGTTCGTTCGAGTCAATATCCCATATACATTGTTTGGAATCACATTGACGATGTCTCAATTTATTGCCATCGGCATCATTCTGCTGGGCATGTCAGCGGCTGCATATTTAATCAGTCAGTCTAAAAAGGACATCAGAACTGCATAGAGAAATTCGACACAAAAAAGCCTGCTATGTCTCTGCTGGAATACAACCGAAATGCCTGGAATAAGCTCGTAGCGAAAGGGGATAGATGGACGCAAATTACCTCCCCCGAAATGGTGGATAAGGCGCGCAATGGAATAGTAGAAGTGCTGCTGACTCCAACGAAATGGGTGCCGCAATCCTGGCTTGGAGATCTCAAAGGCAAGAAGCTACTCGGCCTGGCTTCCGGCGGTGGACAGCAAGGTCCTCTTTTTGCTGCCGCAGGTGCTGAGGTCACGATTTTTGACAACTCCGATGCCCAACTCAATCAAGACAAAATTGCGGCCGAGCAATACGGCTTAGACATCAAGCTCGTTCAGGGAAACATGCAAGATCTCAGTGCCTTCGAAGACGAAACTTTCGACCTGATTTTCCATCCTTGCTCCAATTGCTTTATCGACGATATCAAGCCAGTCTGGAAAGAATCTGCACGAGTTTTGAAGAGCAAAGGCGCTATACTCTCCGGCTTCTGCAATCCCATCATGCAGTCGGTCGACCCTTACAAATACGATCAGGGCACACTGGAAATCGTGCACAAACTCCCTTTCTCAGACGAGCGGGATTTAGACAAAGAGTACCTCGCCAAACTGAAGGCCGAAAACACGCCCATGGAGTTTGGTCATACCCTTAGCGACCAGATTGGTGGCCAGATTGATGCCGGCCTGTTACTAGCCGGTTTCTACGAAGACGACTTCGGCCAGACCAGCCCTTTCGACAAATACATGGAGATCTTTATCGCCACAAGAGCGGTCAAAGTGCAGCTTTAACATTCATTTTTTTTGGAGCCCAGCAGTGGTGCACGTGGCAGCATGGTCCCCGTGCTACGCTAATACTCAGCACCCAGCTAGCTGCTCATTGCACAGCCTGTTGCGT
>JAHDDV010000504.1 GCA_020629205.1 Chitinophagales bacterium
ACTGCATTTTTCAGGGGCATTCGATCCGACATTGATATGTCGCCGAACTTCTGGTGTATTGTTGATTTTGTTTAATGTATTTTGGTTTGGATTGATTGCGCGCTTGAAGGACGGTGAAAAATAGCCCCGGGTGAAGCGGAACGAAGTGCTCTGATAGCGTGGTGAATGCCGGAGCGGGGGTGGCTCGGAGCGCAGCGGAGAGACGCACTCGCCCGAGCATGAACAGCTAGCAGAGTACTGAGTATTAGCGGAACACGGGTAGGTCGGTGCTACGGGACGATTCTGCTCGGCTCCAAAAAGGAAAAAGATTGCATAGTCAATTGATGATAAAGTGTTTATCTAAGCTAATTGCAACATCCTAAATCAAACGGGAATTGCTAAAAGACATTCTTGTGTAGGCAATCCGTACACCAGTATTAATTTGCATATCTTTCGAGAAAAGAAATGCCATGTCGATGAAGCAATTTACCAGAGCGACCATTTTGCTCAATCAGGGTCGCTATAAGGATGCGGAACAGATCCTTGGGCTTGTATTGGCAGAGGATCCGAATAACAGTCGTGCTCTGGCGATGATGGCTCGGTCAAAAATTGGTCAGGATCAGTATTCTGAGGCTTTGGAATTGATCGATGCAGCTATCGGCAGCAGACCGGAGGTGGTTTCACATCGGGTGACGAGATCAGAAATTTTGTTCTTTCTGAAACGCTATGATGAGGCTGAGTTGCTGCTGCGCGAATGTGCGACTGAGGACCCGGAAGATACACGCATATTCTCTTTGTGGAGTTCGATCAAATTGCAACGGAAGCAGTTTGCCGATGCTTTGAACTATGCCAATCATGCTTTGAGCCTTGATCCGGATGATCTGCTTGCTCTGAATAATCGCAGTACGGCACAGTTAAAGCTCAATCAAACGGAGGAGGCCTTTGAGACGATTGAAGGGGCCCTGGAGCGAGATCCGGACAATTCTTATACGCATAGCAGCTATGGTTGGAGTTTGCTGGAGAAGGGCGATCATGTGAAGGCCCTGGAGTATTTTTCTGAGTCCTTGCGGCTAGATCCCAATAATGCCTATGCTCAGGCGGGTATGGCGGAAGCCTTGAAGGCAAAGTTTCCGCTTTATCGACTGTTTCTGAAATGGGTCTTTTTTAACAGTAAGCTGATGGCGAAGTATCAGTGGGGGATCATTATAGGATTCTATCTGGCCTTCCGGTGGCTGCGAAGTTTTGGGGCGGATAATCCCTCCTTCCAATGGTTGACCACACCTGTATTGATCTTGATGTTGGTCTTTGCGCTATCGACCTGGCTCTTTACGCCATTGAGCGATTTGTTTTTGAGATTCAATAAATACGGCAAGCATCTGCTGGACGAAAAGCAGAAGATGAGTTCGACGGCAGTGGGCGTCGTGGTGGGGCTCAGTATTGTCTGCTTCGTGATTTTTGTGTTTACAAAGCACATACCTTTCCTATGGAGTGCAGGGATCTTATTCTCGATGATGATCCCTTTGAGTGTGATGTTTCGACCGGCTAAATACAAGAACTTCATGCTATACTATGCCATAGCGATGGGCCTTGTAGGATTGCTTGTGATCGTACAAGTTTTTAATGTGGTTATGATCGTACCGCAGGCACTTCTGATATACGGTATCGGGCTGTTTGCTATCCAGTTTATTGCCAACCTGATCACCATAGAACCAAATTGATTAAAGCGGCTTTTAGAGCATGACATTGGTCCTTTCCAGAATCTCCAGAAGCAAGTCTTCAGTGAGTGGTTTTTGGAAAGCATCCTGTACAAGGGGATCGTCTGCAAATCGCTTTTCATCTACTCTGCTAATCGTGGTCGAGAGTATGTATATGACAGGCCTGTGCAGGAGGTCGAATTCCCGGAATCGATCCAGGAAGTCCCATCCATTGATTTCGGGCATGTTTAGATCCAGAAACAGGACCTGCGGAATTTCCAAATCCTTGCCATTATGAATTTCTTCAAAATAGCTCAGTGCTTTTCTGGCAGAAAGGAAGGAGGTCATCTTGCCTACTAGTCCGGATTTTTTTCCAACGATTTCATGATAGAAATTGGTAGGAAAATCATCATCAACAAAAAATACGTGATCAATCATTACAAAGCATTCATTTATAGGGGTAATAAGACATGCGGTATGGTGAAATAGAAGGTGCTACCAGCACCTTGTTGGCTCTTTGCCCAGATGACTCCTTCGTGGAGTTCGACAATTTTCTTGCACTGTGCAAGACCAATCCCTGTTCCTTCACTATCGCTGGCATTCTCTAGTCTTCGAAACATTCCGAAGATTTCGCGTTCACAGTTGGCATTAAAACCTCGGCCATTGTCCTGGATAGAAAAGAGAAACTCATCCTCCTTTTCCTCACAAGTAATGGAAACGACCGGGGGTACTCCTTCGCGACGATACTTGATGGCATTGTTGATGAGGTTTTCAAAGAGGTCTGTCAATTCTGTTGGAAAAGCCTTCAACATGGGTAGTTCAGCAATTTCAAATTGAGCGTCTTTTGCTTCATCACCGAGCTCAGCAATTACATTTTTTACCAAGGCATTGACATCTACCTCTTCTCGGTTTCCATAGCTACCAATTTCTGAATAGCTCAACATATCGTTGACCAGTTCATGAAGATGAGCCGCTGAATTTGCGACAAAATCAAGGTAAAGTTTGCCTTCATCATCCAGTGATTCAATCTTTCCATCTTTGAGCAGTGAAGAGAAATTCAAGATGGTTCGGATTGGCTGTTTGATATCATGAGATACCGCATATACTAAGCTTTCCAGTTCTTTATTACTGGCTTTGAGTTCTGCATTTCTTTCTTCTAGTTCAGCTGTACGCAAGCTGACAGCAAACTCCAGAAATTGACTGTGCTTGGTCTTCTCTTGTTCATTTTCGTACTTCATAATTCTGCTACAATTAGATATTAGGTACTCATC
>JAHDDV010000505.1 GCA_020629205.1 Chitinophagales bacterium
TCACTCCAGATAGAAGACCCGCTTTACCCGATCAGAAATGGAGGTCATCAGTTCGTAGGAGATAGTGCCAGCCCAGTTTGCCACTTCGGAAACTGTGGGCTGTTCACCAAAGATCAGTACTTCGTCACCAGGTTTTACCTCTGGGATTTCTGTAACATCCACCATACACATATCCATACAAATGTTGCCAATCGTTGGAGCGGGGTGACCGTGAATCATGACATGGGCCTTACCATTGCCAAGACTTCGAAAGTAGCCATCGGCATAGCCTATGGCAATGGTGGCGATGCGACGCTCCTTATTTCCGGATTGGCCGCTTCGACCGTAGCCGATGCTTTCATTTGGTGCAACGTTTCGTACTTGAGAAACAAAAGATTTTAAGGTGGCAACAGTGTGTAATTGATCCTGCAAAAGTCCAGTTGGATCTACACCATAGAGTCCAATACCTAATCGAACCATGTCAAAATGGGCTTTCGGGAAGCGAACAATCCCGGCTGAGTTGAGAATATGCCTGATAGGCTGAATCTGCAAGCCCTCCGATATCTTTTGACTCAGAATCTCGAATTTCTGAATCTGTGCTTCGCCAAAGCTGTTTTCATTTGGATCATCTGCGGCACTTAAGTGAGATAGCAGAGACGCCATCTTGATAAGATCTTGGGATGTTTGGCAGATTTGCAGTAGCTCATGTAGATCAGACTCCCCAAAGCCCAAGCGGTTCATTCCAGTTTCCAGTTTCACATGGATAGGGTAGGGGCTTGGTCGTCTTGAAACCCGAAGGACGCTCAGGAAGGCCTTAAGCTGCTCAAGGCTGAAAATCTCAGGTTCCAATCTTTGCTCAATCATCGAGGCAAAACTACCCTCATAAGAGTTCATTACCATAATTGGAAGCTCGATACCTGCTTTTCGGATTTTTATACCTTCATCGGGGTAAGCGACGGCGAGGTAGTCGGCTTTGTGAAACTTTAGTGTCTTGGCAATCTCTGTACTGCCGCTGCCGTATGCTGCTGATTTGATCATTGCCATAATCTTGACTCCCGGCTTCAGGTGACTCCTGTACAGAGATAGGTTATGGGCGATAGCATTGAGGTTGATTTCCAGGCGGGTCTGGTGTGCCTTTAAAGAAATCCGTTCGATAATTTGCTCGAATTGGAAGGATCTGGCGCCTTTGAAGAGAATCGTGGCTTTGGACCAAGATAGGTATGGCTGTTCTTTTAGGAAGTGTACGGTGCTTTCAAAGGAGCTGAACTTAGTCGTGGAGGCGAGCTGCTGTAATCCTGTACTTGAAGCAGCCCCAATTGTGTAAATCTCAGCCAGATCCCGTTCCTGAAGTAAAGCGCTTACTTCAGCATACAACTTGGTGTCGGTAGTCCCTGATTGTAGGATATCCGAGATAACCAGGATCTTCTTTTCCTGTTGATGTTGCTGATCCAGAAAGTCCAGTGCAATTTCCAGAGATCGCAGGTCCGAGTTATAAGCATCATCGATCAACTGGCAGTTGTTGATGCCTTCTTTCAGCTCTAGCCGCATATTGACCGGCTCCAGCAGCAAGAGCCGCTCCTTGATTGTTTCTGCTTTCATTCCAAATTTCAGTAGGAATGCGATACAGCCGCAAAGGTTTTCGATGGCGGCAGCATCACGGAAGGGAATGAGGAAGCTGTTTACATCGGAATCGGAGCTGAGCCTAATGCTGGTTCCAGCATCATGATCGAGCATACTCAGAATCTGATACCGGCTACCTGCTGCCTTACCCCAGCTGATGGCCTTTTGACTGAGATTGCTTTCTTCAATCGCGACAGAAAGATCTTCATAATATGAAGGATACACAAACCAATCGCAGTGCTCGAATAATTTCAATTTTTCACTGGCCTTTTGGATTCTATTGCTGAAGCCTTCGTCGTGAGCACTGCCCAAATTTGTAAAGAGCCCAAATTTAGGTCTGAGCAAGGTGGCTAGATTTTGCATTTCGCCTGGCTCCGAAATGCCGGCTTCGAAGATTCCTAATTCATGATGCAGTCGCATTTGTAGCACGGACAAAGGCACACCGATTTGCGAGTTGTAGCTCTTTGGCGATCGCACAATTGGATAGTCTTGCCATAGCATCTGAAATAGCCATTCCTTGATGGTGGTCTTACCATTGCTGCCTGTGATGGCGATGATCGGGTAGTCATACAGATTGCGATGATGATAGGCTATCTGCTGAAGTGCTCTTGTGCCGTCTGCTACTTTCACCACATTTGCTTCAGGCAGTGATGTCAGCTCAACTTGTTTTTCTACCAGAAAGTTTCGATAGCCATTTTGGTATAAGGTTCTGAGGTAGTCATGTCCGTCATGTTGTTTGCCCTCGATAGCGATAAACAAACTAGCCATTCCAGTTCGGGCCTTTCGGCTGTCCAGAATGAAGTGCTTGATATGATCGTCCGTGCAGAGCTGTAATGCTTCTGCTTTGACGATTTTGCATATTTGGCTAAATTTCAGGATCGATAAATTTTGGGGCCAGGCAATCTGAAATGCAATTTACCAGAAATCCCACCACTTTTTCTCTGGCCATTCGATAAAGAAACCGTTTTCTCGAAGCTCGACTTCATATCGCTGCACATTGTATCCTTCTCCGGTGATGTTTTTACCTGTGCAGAGATCGAACTCATAGCGATGCCAGGGACAAACTACTGCTCCTTCTTCGGTACACCAGCCAGCGTCTAGTGGTCCTCCAGCATGTGGGCACCTGGCCGGCAGGGCATGAAAGCGGTCATTGAATTTTACTACAATGAGTTGCTTGCCCTTGATTTGAGTACGTTTGATTTTGCCGTTTTCCCAGCTGTTTGCTGGGCCTAAACCGGGAATTCTTATCCAGGGCATCTTTAATGGTCTTTTAACTGAACTATATTAGCGTACGGGGTTTTTCTAAAAGTAACTTACTGATGACTGATGACTGATGACTGA
>JAHDDV010000073.1 GCA_020629205.1 Chitinophagales bacterium
ACTGATGACTGATGACTGATGGATTTTGACTGCTTGAGGCAAAAGCCTTGCCAATGTGGCCTGAAATTCCTGTTCTGAGTGCCTTGGAAATTAATTGATCTATGGTAGCGCGCTAAAATGACGGTGAGAAATAGCCCTGATAGAAGCGGTATGCAGGTAGCAGGCAGGGGACTGAGTGTGCCTGTAATGAGGGCTCGTAGCGCAGGCGGAGAGACCTCAGTACAGGATACACGAAGCCCCTGGATGCTGCCTGCATATTAGCGGATAGCAGGTCATCACTTGCCACGTGTCAATCTGTGGCGCTCCAAAAAATTATCGCTCAATAACTGCGAAACCCGAAGCCATTAGACACGTGAAAATTAAGTAGGTTCTTGCAAGAAGTCCAGCACGTATCCGGATAGCTCTTCCGGTTGCTCAGCATGCACCCAATGACCGGCATCAGCCACGGTCTTGAGCTCGGCCTGTGGGAAATAGTGGCTAATCAAGGGCCAGCTATCCTGAGTGATATGCGCTTCGGAGCGCCCCCCTTTTATGAACAGCGTAGGGCCCTCAAACTGATCGTATGGACTCAGGCTGTTGGCGATGATGGCCGGATAAGTTTGCTGTAACACCTCGTGATTGGGCCGCCAAACATAGGGCCCTTCTTTGGAGCGGTGAAGGTTTTTTAGAATGAACTGACGTACCCCGTATTCTGGCAGAACGGACTCAAACATATGCTCTGCTTCCTTGCGGGATTTGAGTGCTGAAATATCTTGTGCAAAGGCATTGAAGATCATGTCGTGCCGCTCCGGATAATCGACGGGAGCGATATCAACGACGATGAGTCTTTCGACCAGTTCGGGATATTGTGTGGCAAAATGCATGGCTGTTTTGCCTCCCATGGAATGTCCTAGTAAATTTACAGCGGGGAGATCATGCTCTTGAATGAAGTCAAAAACATCTTCGGCAAGAATCGGATAATCGAAGTCTTCCGAATGCGGTGAACGGCCGTGATTTCGCTGATCGATCAGAAAGACGCGATACTGTTCTGACCATTTTCTACCCAGGCTCAACCAATTATCCAGCATGCCAAAGAGACCGTGCAGAATCAGCAGGGGTTGGCCTTCGCCTAGCTCTCTATAGTGTAAATCCATATTTTTCTAGATGGACATTTTCGATCTGCGAGCGAGGTAAGGAAGCAGAACTTTATTGAAGTTTTCGCGGATATCGACATCCACGAAATCGATCTTATACTGCATACAGCGTAGACGAAGTTCGTCCATATACTTGCCCATTTGCTCCTTGTAGAAGTCTTTGATTTGATTGGATCGCAGCTTGACTTTTTCGCCTGTCTCCATATCGATAAATTGATAGGGACGATTTTCAAACTCGAAGTCCAGCTCCTTGGCCTTGTCTGTCACGTGGAAGAGTACGACCTCATGCTTGTTGTAACGAAGGTGCTGCAGGGCCGAGAAGAGATCGTCTTGATCTTCGGTCTCAAACATGTCGCTAAAGATCATGATCAGGGAACGTTTGTGAACCGTTTCGGCGACCTGATGCAGGCACTTGGCTACTTGTGTTTTGCGGTTGTACTCTTGATTGTTGAGCATCTTGAGCAGACTGGCAGTGAGCATGCGATGGTGCATGGTGGTAGAACGCGCGCCGGTATGCTCCAGAATTTCATCGGCAAAGAGGGTCAATCCGACCGCATCGCGCTGCTTCTTGAGCATGTACATCAGCGCTGCGGCACTCAGAGCGGAGAAGTTGAATTTGTTGATGCCTACTTCGCGGTTTTCGCCGTCTTTCTCTGGGAAGTACATCGTCGAAGATGCATCAATGACGATCTGGCAACGCAGGTTGGTCTCTTCTTCGAATCGCTTGACAAACATCTTGTCGGTACGACCGTAGACTTTCCAATCGATGTTTTTGATGGGATCACCTGGATTGTAGATTCGATGTTCGGCAAATTCGACTGAAAATCCGTGGAAGGGACTCTTATGCAGACCGATGATAAATCCTTCGACTACCTGACGGGCGAGGATCTCGATATTGTCATATCGGTGCAGATCTTCCAGTTTGATGAGTTGCTGATTGGATTGGGACATGTTGCTTCTTGGTTTCTGTTTATCGTGAATTGTATATGTATGGCAGCCTGAGAGGCCATTGAATAAACAATTCTTGTGCCTCAAATTACAACAAAAAAGCCCGTCACAGATCAAAGATCGGGACGGGCCAATTTATCGTTTTGATGTCTTAGAGCAGTTCAGCGATCTTCTGATCGAAGGCTGCTTTGGAAGCCAGGCCTACCTGACGACCTACTTCTTCACCATTCTTTACAAATACGACGGTTGGAATTCCTCTCACCTTGTATTTAACAGGCAGTTCACTGTTTTCTTCAATATTCACTTTACCAACGATGGCTTTGCCATCCAGCTCCTCATGGAGCTGATCGATGATCGGTGCAATGGCTCGACAAGGCTGACACCAGGTCGCCCAAAAGTCCATAATTACGAGCTTGTCCGGATCAGCTATCTGCTCTTGAAAATTAGCATCTGTGATTTCTAATGCCATTTTGTTGAAATTTATTCTGTTATTAAAAAACTCAGCACAAGTTACGGATTTTATCCGCTTAAATTGACTCAATACCGGCTTCAAAATAGTAAATGTATTGCCTATGTCGCTGGTTCACTTTTGTAGGCTAAATGATAGTTTCATGGCCTTTAGGCTATCAAAATTCTCCTTGTTGGCTGGCATCTTATACTTGGTGCTGAACATTTCCACACCGGTACGCTGATCCCTGATTCTGAATCGAATAGACATACCGCCTTTTTTGCCTTCGGTGCAGAGTGCAGAGATGTCCTCTACCAATTCATCTGTGATATCGGGCAGATTGACTTCTATGGTAACTGTCCGGGCGACATCAATTAAATCGGAGAGCAATTTGGCTTCCGAGAGCCTGAATTCCATTTGGTCGGAATCTCCCCATCGTTTTTCCTTCTTACCCTTGAGCCAAAGCAACTGACCTTCTTCAAAGAGGTGCTTGTATTTGAGGAAGGTTTCGCCAAATAGTCCAAGCCGCATTTCTCCGAAATAATCTTCAATCATGAAAGTACCGAAAGCCTTGCCGCTCTTGCTGGTGCGAAGGCTTGCGGAGGTGACCATACAAGGGAAAGACAGGTTGTCTGCGAGTCCGCTATCATTGATCTTTTGGATATTCGTATTACAAAAATTGTCGATCTCGGTTTTGTGTTCATCCAAGGGATGGCCCGTGAGGTACATACCAATCAGCTCCTTTTCATATTTAAGCTGAATAGCCATGGGATATACATCGCAAACCGGCACATCCGGCTCTGCCATTTCATTCATCACAGCCTCGCCAAACAAGCTACCTTGTAGCGAACTTCCTTCTCCACCAAAGGTATTGCCGTATTTGACGAGCTTCTCCAGAAAATTGTTCTTGTCGGTGGGTGCTGAGTATTCGTATTGAGCGCGATGTGTGCCTTCAAATCCATCAAAGGCACCGGCTCTTGCCAATCCTTCCAGACAGCGCTTATTGACTGTTGAGAGATTGATTCGCTTTACGAAGTCAAAGATGGAAGTGTAACGACCGCCTTCTTCTCGTTGCCTCACGATCTCTTCCACTGCGGCCTCCCCTACCCCTTTGATAGCCGATAAGGCAAAGCGAATTTCACCTTTATCATTTGTAGCAAAACGTACCCCGCTTTCATTTACATCAGGTCCCAATACCGGAATGTTCATGTTGGAGGCTTCCGACATAAAGAAGGAGACCTTACTGATATCACTCATATTGAAAGAAAGCACGGCAGCCATATATTCAGCCGGATAGTGCGCCTTCATGTAGCCGGTTTGAAAAGCTACGACAGAATAGGCGGCAGAGTGAGAGCGGTTGAATCCATAGGCGGCAAATCGTTCCATGATGGAGAATATCTCATTGGCTTTATCCTCCGTAAGGCCGTTCTTTGCCGCTCCATCGACAAATTCGACCTGCATCTTTTTCATCTCCTTCATCTTCTTCTTACCCATGGCACGACGAAGGATGTCCGCTTTTCCCAGGCTAAATCCACCTACAATCTGGGCAGTCTGCATGATCTGCTCCTGATAGACCATAATGCCATAGGTCGGCTTCAACAGAGCCTCCAGCATTGGGTGTGGAAATTCCACTTTTGCCCTACCATGCTTTCGATCGATAAAATCAGGAATAAAGTCAATCGGCCCCGGACGATAAAGAGCATTCATCGCGATTAGATCCTCAATATCTGATGGCTTGAGCTCCTGTAAGTACTTTCTCATGCCGACGGACTCAAACTGGAATGTACCCACAGTGGCCCCCTGTCGATACAGCTCCAAAGTCTTGTCGTCGTCAAGTGGAATGTTGTCTATATCGATCTCCTTATCGAAGCGTTGCTTGACCAGTTTGATCGATTCCTTGATAATGGAGAGGGTCTTTAGACCCAGAAAATCCATCTTCAACATGCCGGCATCTTCGATAACCGCTCCATCAAATTGGGTGATCAACAGGTCTGCATCCTTGGCTGTACATACCGGAATGTAATCAGTAATGGGTCCGGGAGCGATGATCACGCCCGCAGCGTGAATACCAGTCTGTCGAATAGAACCCTCGATTTGCTTGGCCAGTTTTAGGGTCTCCCCTTCGAGCACCTCATCATTGGCAAGTAGCTCTTTGAGTTCTGGCACATCTTTGTAGGCGTCTTTTAGTTTTGTGCCCGGCGTATCTGGCACCAGCTTGGCCAATTTATTTGTTTCGGAAAGCGGTAATTCCAGTACCCTTCCTACATCCTTGATGGAACTCTTAGCCGCTAGTCGGCCATAAGTGATGATCTGGGCGACCTGGTCTTTACCATATTTGTCGACCACATAGTCGATTACTTTTTGCCGTCCCTCGTCGTCAAAGTCGATATCAATATCCGGCATGCTCACCCTTTCCGGATTAAGGAATCGCTCAAAGAGCAAGTTGTATCGAATAGGGTCTATATTGGTAATGTCGGTGGCATAGGCGACGGCTGATCCTGCCGCTGATCCCCTTCCCGGCCCTACGGCCACATCGATCTCCTTGGCGGCCTTCACAAAGTCTTGCGTGATCAGGAAGTATCCACTAAAGCCCATGTTCTTAATCACATCCAATTCGAGATTCAGTCGGTCGGTGATGACCTGGTCAATCTGGCCATACTTCCTTCTAGCCCCTTCAAAGGACAAATGCCGTAGGTACTCATCCTGGCTGTTAAACTCACCGGGGATCACGTAATTGGGCATCAATACATCTCGGCTCAGCTTAGGCGTTTCCACCTTATCGACAATCTCCAGGGTATTATCGAGGGCAAATGGAATATCCGAGAATAAGGCCCCCATCTCTGCCTTGGTCTTGAAGTAGAATTCATTGTTTGGAAAGCCGAAACGATATTCGCGGCCCTGTCCTATCGGCTTGCTTCGAAACTCACCCGTATTGATGCACAGCAGAATGTCATGTGCTTCATTGTCCTCCTCTTCCACATAGTGCGAATCATTAGTCGCAATAACTTTGACATTGTGTTTCTGCGCCCAGCCAAGCAGCACCTGATTAATTCCCTCCTGACTCCAGTTGGTCCCATCGATGTCCTCGATATTATGTCTTTGGATTTCGATGTAGTAATCTTCTCCAAAGATATCGAGCCATTCTTTGAAGACCTTTTCTCCTTCTTCTTCACCCTTCCTAAGGATGGTCTGCTGCACCTCCGAACCCAGACAGCAAGTGGTAGCAATAAGGCCTTCCGAATACTGTCGAATCAATTCCTTATCAATTCGTGGCCATTTGCTATACAGGCCTTCGATATAACCGAGCGAGCACAGCTTGCTGAGATTGCGGTAACCTACTTCATTTTTTGCGAGCAGCAATTGATGATATCGCTGATCCTTGTCAAGCTTCGAAAACTTCCGTCGATGTCGATCGGCTACCACATAGGTCTCACATCCCAATATTGGTTTCACGCCATGCTTATCGGCTGAGGCCCAAAAGTTATAGGCCCCAAACATGTTTCCATGGTCAGTAATAGCCACTGCTTTTTGGCCATCTGCCTTGGCTTTTGCCATCATCACATCGATGTTGGCTGCTCCGTCGAGCAAAGAAAATTGGGTATGACAATGTAGATGGCAAAAATCCGGCATAGCAGTGTGTTTGTTTTGGGATTGGGACTCGAAAAACTGGGCCAAACTATTCAGCCCATGGTGTCTGCTATGAAAGTTCTCTTTCTTTTTTTGGAGCGCAACATTTAGACTCGCGCCAGCGACCTACTCGTGCTCCGCTAATACTCAGCACCCGGCTAGCTACTCCAGCTCAGCCACTAGCATCTCCTCCTTCGTCGGAGCCACTATTGGCTGGCTTCCGTCACGCTATCCGGGCACTTCGTTCCGCTGCGCCCGAGGCTATTTTGCACCGCCTTTCTACCGCGCTACAAAAGCACAGACAATGCGAATTTAGTGAAAGAAAGACGTGAATTACGAAGCTGAGAGACTTTTTATTGAGTCAATATTTCCCATAAAGATTAGCTTCTCACCTGCCCTAAATTCGCCTTCCTTTCGGGTAGCGGGCACAAAGTAATAGGAATCAGCAGCTTGTATGAAAATCGGCACGGTGTCTCGACTGGCATCCACCTCCGCTATCAGGCTGGTCAGTTCTTCCTTATTGGCTACTTCCACTTCATGAATCTGCGGAAAGTCTCTGGCTACCTCGCTGAAGTTGATGTAATCGGTGGTTGGACTGAAGACAGCTTTGTTGTTGACCGATAGCTCTGAGTTCAGTAGTTCCTGACGAGTCATGAGACGGAACGTACCGTTCTCGCCGAATTGATCCTGATACTTATCAGCTGCAAATTGATTGACTTCGTCACTACCAGTCATGGCGACCAGGTAACCAACATCCATCAATTCAACATTTGAGCCTGTATCAATCTCCTGGTATATATTGTGTTGTAGGGCGGTGAGCCCTTCTTCGTTTGCAGCACGCACCATGGTTTCAGAATTGTCCATCATCACTACATGTCGACCTTTATCTGTAAGCCACCTGGCGAGCAATCGGGCGCCAGTATGTGCGCCGACAATCAATACGCCTTCAGATTTTGTCAGTCGTACACCCAGAATACTAGCCACCATGCTGGCAGTCGTTGCATTGAGCAAAACCGTACCCAGTACTACCATAAATACGAGTGGGGTGATCATCTCCGCACCAGGTACGCCAACCTTAACAAGCTTGAGACCAAAGAGTGAGGCGATACCTGCAGCTACAATACCACGCGGACCTACCCAGCTAATGAACAGTTTTTCCTTAAAACTCAGATCGGAGCGACCTGTGCTGAGGAAAACAGCAATCGGACGAAGGATCAGCACAACAATGGCAAAAATAATCAAGCTATTCTTGCCTAAAAGCATGAGCTCACTTACCTCCATCTTAGCTGATAGAACGATAAACAGGATTGAAATTAGCAGTACAGTCAGAGATTCTTTGAAGTAGAGAATTTCCTTGAAATGTGGGATCTTTATATTTCCAAGCACCATTCCCATGACCACAACGGCCAATAGTCCGGACTCATGTTCTAGCCAATCAGAGGCCACAAATACCAGCAGCACCATTCCCAAAGTCACTACGTTCAAAAGGTAGTGAGGAACGGATTTGCTACTCAACAAGAATCGAAAGAACATTGCTCCTGTCACGCCGATGGTGAAGCCAATACAGCAGATCTTTAAAAACTGTGCAAAAGCGTGAATACCAAAGCTACTGGAAACATGGCCAGCGATGATGAACTCATAGACCAATACGGCCGCTAATGCTCCAATGGGGTCAATCAAGATACCTTCCCATTTCAACACTGTGGCAACATTTTGATTTAGCGGGGTATTTCGGAGAATAGGTGCTATTACGGTAGGTCCGGTGACGATAATCAATGCTGCAAACAGACAGGATATCTCCCAGCTGAGGTCCAAAATAAAGTGTGCAGCCAGAGCACCTCCAATGAAGGTTACCAGACTACCCACCGTGATTAGGTTGAGGATGGCTTTTTCCACCCCCCTTATCTCTGACTTCTTAAGGGTTAGCCCTCCTTCAAAAAGGATTATTCCAATGGCCAAAGAAACAAAATAGAACAGGCTACTCGAGGGAAATAGGCCTTTGCCAGTCTCCGGATCAAAAATGGGGTCGATTAGTTTATGTCCCAAATACCAATCGGCAAAGGGTCCAACGGCCAATCCTATCAAGATGAGCGGAAGGATCGCAGGAATCTTCAAGCGCCAGGCCAACCATTGTGCAAAGACTCCAAGTATCAGAATGCTACCTAGTTCAATCATCTCTTTAAATCAAATTTCGCAATTCACCAGATTCCCAAAGAATCCTGAAAGGTGGGCAAAATAAGAAAATTTGTCAAGAAACGACTGAGCTTATAGCGGCCACACCAACAGGATTGGGCAACAGCATGCCTATAGACAGGTTAGTATCAAGTCTTTTGTGGTACAATCTAATCGACTCATTTACAGGTCTATGGGCTATCTTCTGGAATATCGTTGAGACTTCTTGTCTCCCCAAACAACTCTCGGGACTTATTGTTGTAGGCAATAGCTGCTTCGCGCGCTGTATTGAAAGTTCCCAGATTTATTCTGGTGCCGTCAACATTTATTATACTTCTGTATTTTCCTTTATCGAAGGTGACTCCCCGGTATCCGGTTTGGGTATCGGTCTTTCGCATTTGTCTCCTTAGCAGGCCCATGGTTACCCATTCCAGATTTTCCACCCGGCAATCTAATTTGTTTCCGTTCTTTACACGAACAAAAAGGCGTTTTCCGAGATCAGGCTTTGGGACAAAGTGGGTGGCAATCAGCTTATGAAGATAAATGGTACTACAGGTATCATCTTCCCACTTTTGGTAGACAGCATATCCAGCAGAATGGAGTCTGAATACTCGATCGTCTTCTTTTTGCACAATGCCCAGCTCTATCAGCAGGTCTCTGCTTTGCGCATCAAGAAGAATCTCATGTGCCTCCGAATTTTTTAGCGGCATCTTGATCAGCATATGTAGGTATTTGGTTATCTTTTGGTTAGTTAATTTGGCTAAATATAGAGTAGTAGTGCGTTGGTTTTTGTCTATTGGCTGCAGATTCATTGGCGACGTTTCATAGGCAAAGCCCCCGGTATACTCAGCATAGAGCATTCCTTACCGCTCATTCAACAAACTTTGATCTGCAGTTGACTGTCGATTATTTCGTTTAAGCCGCTTCTTTGGTGGGAGGATCGTCTGATCACAACTAGATAGGCCTCTATGTTGATTAGGATGACCAAAATTCACCTTTCAACCCTATCCAGACGATTTCTACTGACTTTTTTGTTCAGCAGAAGGCAGTTAATCCCCTGTTTTTCTCTTGTTTCCAAAGCAATATAAGGTCTTAATCGCAAACGCCAAAGAAAAATTGGCAAACAAAGATCATTAAACCACAGATTTACATATGCAGAAATGAAACAAGTATACGCCTTGCATATAATAGAACAGGCGGTTATCACACATTTACGAATGTGCCAGAAAGAATCTATTGATATACAGCAGGATACACTGGCTAAAATATCACAAATGGTATCACTCAAACAAACAAGCTATATTATGTTTCCAGAATTTATAATTAAATTTCTATTTGTCGGCAACCTGGATTCATAGCTTGAATCTTTGAACATCCTTAAACTCCATGATAAAGTCTTTCCCAAAAGCGCTGGAAGGAGTTTGGAAACCATGTTTCACTTCTCCTGCTCTGATCTTCTCTAGACTTTTGACAGCCGATAGCATCGTTAATTTGTAACCTTCAGGAGTATTGAGTCGGGCTGTATGTTTGTTTCCTTCATCGTCGGTAACCTGCCCCCAAATGAATACGCTGCCTTTCTCTCTTTGCTTAGCATTGGGCCCCGGCTTGCGAAAGCGCATTTGTTGCTTCTTTAGGGCATTTTTAAAAAAATCACGTTTGAACAACCAGCCCATATTCTGCATTCGTCGGATCATCGAGACTGTCCTCTCAGTTGTGGTAGTAAAGACTTCAATATTGGGAATTCCGGTACTAAAATAAGCAGTGGATATGTCCCCCCAAGGAATACACATACACAGCTTCTTGTCACGGTAAAACTGAATGATGGCAGTCTTGTGGGCAGTCGCTACTGAAACAATTTCGCCATTCTTGCGCACAGCCCCACCTTTGTCGATATTATCGATCATAGTATTCATGGTACCATGAGATATCTGACTCTTTACTGGATAGAAAGCCATGTAGAGATGAGTTGCTGAGGGCATTTCACTTTTCAGCATAGCCGCCAGACAGTCAGTGGGCACCACATCAAAGCCAACGGCAGGTAGAATCATTACCTTGGCTTCTTTCGCCATGTCATCAAAGGTCTGTAGCTCCTCCAGTACTTCATATTCCCCGGTAATGTCCAGGTAGTGCGTCCTATTATAAAGGCATGACTCTACAATTGGCTTGAATGTGTATTTAAATGGGCCAGCACAATTGAGCACTACGTCTGCCTCTAAGATCATGTCATTAAGCCTGCTCTTGTCCTTGACATCGGCTATCCGATACTCTAAACCAAGCCGTTTCGCAACAGGAGCCACTTTGCTTTCCGTACGTCCTCCCAACATTGGTTTTAGGCCTTTTCTGATCGCCTCCTCCGCAATCAACTGTGCGGAGTATCCATTTGCCCCGTAAATGAGGACTCGGGGATTATTTGCCATATCGCAAGAATGTTTGCTGCTGGAAGAATTCGCTTATGCTACTTTGAAGTTATTGCTTGACAAACTTGCTAACCATACTAGCAGAAGCACTATTCACCTCTACAAAATAAACGCCTGCAGGCAAAGAGCTGAGGTTCAAGTAAACATTTGAGCTCAGCTCACCAATTTCTTGTTGCATAACCAGTTGCGAAGAAGTATCAAATACTCTCACCTGCTGGATCTGCATGCCCTGATCGATAGCAGTGATTGTAAGGTTTCCTGAGCTAGGATTCGGACTCAGATCAAAAGCATTAGATACCTTTCCCTTTGCCTCAATTTGAATCACATTTGAAGGATAGGAGATTTGTCCGTTCTCGTCAACTTGTGAGAGACGGTAATAGTGCAAGCCTTCTCCAGCATCATGAAGATAACTGTACTCGCTAACAGAATTAGTATTAGAAGCTCCCTCAATTCTCGCTACTTCCACAAAATTGCTACCATTCGCTGAATACTCCAGGCCATAAAATGCATTGTTGTACTCCGAAGCAGAGCTCCATTCAAGTAGATTGCCTGCAGCAGTAGCGGTTCCATCAAATGACAACAACTCAATTGGTGTCTTGAAACAAACTACTTCAAGGTTTTCCTGTCCTTCACAGCTCAAGCCATTGTCGGTGGCAAAGAAGGATAAGCTGGTTCCATTAGTGGCTGGCAAGATAATGGTAAATGTCTGACCATATTGGAAATCCGAGTCGGCAAAGAAGCCCGTTACATTATAGGTATAGTTTGGGTCATATTCAGGAAGGCCACCCATCACTCCAACTGTTAAAGTAAAATCACCTGTAATTTGCCAATCGCAAGAACCATTTAGTTCGAGCGTCACTGGTGCCAGAAAAACTACCTTTGAACCCGGTGCTACATCGACACAGGCGGCTTCATATTCCGGTGTTCCATCACCGCTATCAGGGCCAACTACAGTTGAAATATAATAGTCTTCATTGTACTTCCCTTCATCAAGGTCTGCAAATACAAACTCACCCGTAGCATTGGCAGCCAATACATCTCCTAGTTCAGCACCAGGGCCATCGTGCAAAACGTACTCCCATACCAGCCCTTCGGTGTCTACTGGTGAGCCACTTGCAGAAACAGAGCCACCTTCACAGGCAAACTCGCTTCCAGGAGTCATTACTCCTGCATCTGGGCTGCAAATGGGGCAAGGGATTGCTTCCTGTTCTAAGATTGCAGTACATCCTCCAACTACATCTGTGGCTGTTATTTCGTAGATGGCAGATCCATCTCCACCATATAGGACAATCTCAACAGAACTCCCTGCTTCAACTGTAACATCATCAAATTCACCAGAAAGCTCAATATCATTGCCTCCATCCACAAACACCACAATAGAGAAGAACTCCGAACCGGGTTCGTCTACACAGACAGGGCCGCTTTCAAGGCTAATGGAAACTTCCGGAACAACCACTACAGTTTGTGTTACACTTGCTGGGCATGCCGCTTCTTCCAAACTATAGGTCACTTCATACTCTCCCGGTTCCAATTCCGATGGATCGAAAATACCCAAGAGATCTACATTGTCTGCAAACCAGAATCCTCCTTCAGTTGCTGGAACCAATGGACCAGCATCACCGCCAGCACAGAATCCCGGGCTTGTGAACGAAGCATCTGCTTCTTCCAGCACATTGATTGTTGCTGTAAAGCTATTCGGACAGCCAACGCCAGAAAGTGTGTATGTGATCTCATAAGCACCTTCTTCTCCAGCCGTAAATAGGCCATCTTCATCAACTCCATCACCAGACCACGAACCGCCTTCAGTATCTGGTTCCAAAGCAAGAGGGTCAGCCCCTACACATTGGTCAGTAAAGACAAAGGCAGCTGATGGCGCTTCATACTCAAAGCTCAGAAAGCAATCTTCCTCCTCGTCTACGTCATATACAGTCACAGTAAAGCTCTGACCATCCCCTTCCACATTCGGAATCATGAGGCTATTGCTTAAACTGTCATAAGGCAATATATCGCTTACATAATCCCCAACTGTTACAAAGTAGCCGCCTGGATTTGGAGAAGAATTATCAAAAGTAAGTTCCAGATCGAAAGTCTCCCCATCGCAGTTATCAGCCTGCACATTCAGATTATTCAAATCACAAAATGAAATGGCGCAATCCCCTGCCGCAAAGGCAAAACATTGAAAATCCAGATAGTCGACTCCATCAATTTCATCTTCTGGTCCATCGTAGTCGTCTCCCGGGTGATCAAACCTTCCGATAATTGAGTAGGTAATACCATCGTTGGCATTGATCCCAACTGTGGCGGGCGAACCACCAAAACCACCAACACCTTCAGAGGCATCACCGGTTGTCCAGTTCATATCACCGTAGTAGAAGGCCGTATTATTTCCTAAGCCGATTTCCGGATCAGTACCATCACTCAAAATCAACTGAAAGGTATTTCTGAGATCACAATGAAAGTTGAAGTATCCAACTTCAGTCCAGGTAATGATCATCCGGTTTGGCTCGGACTTGTAAGTCACCACCCCTTGCTCCGTTCCATCTTCGCAATCACGGAGATCGACGTCGCCCCAGAAAGGAGCAATCATTACAGCGGTGTTATTGTTGGGTATCCCGACAGGGGTATAAACATTGTATGGGATATCAAATGTGATATTTCCATTTGAGTTGACAAAGAACTCTGTATAAGCATCTCCACAGATGTCATAGGTAAACTCAAGTTCAATGGCGCTTGAGGAACAGTCATCACAGCCGTTTCCTACATCCAAACCTCCAAAGACCACAGGCAAGTGAGTCTCGTCGACCGGTATCAGGCAATCCCCACCGCCCTGGATGGGCAAATGACTGAATTCAAAGGGAACAGCACCTTCAGGCGGCACCTGCGTACTCGGCTGAGGAACCAAACCGGCTAATTTTATTGCATCGTAAATCTCGTAATCCTGAGCATTTGCTGTTAAAACACTAAAGAACAGCATTATACCTATAGCAAAAAATCCGTATTGCTTATTCATAAAACTCAAATGTATTTCTGTCGGTATTAGAGTACTTTTTAGGCCTCCAATTTAGCGAAAATGCATCGTAATTCCATGAATTACTACATTTTCTGCGAGACAGACACAAGGCAAATCCTTGATTATTCCAGCTCTAAATATTACACAGACGACAATTTGGCAAAACCGGCTCATTCTAGAATCAAAAAGATCGACCTATTCCAAGCATCCAGCGAAAATCAAGATAGCCTCCTTCAGCGTCTGGAGGGCGGTTGAGCAGCAAGGGAAGGTCCAGTCGAAGGGTGAATGGTCTGGCATCATCCAAAATCCAAAATCGCTTGACGGTCAAAGCAAAACCCAGGCCCGCATCCATCCGCAACTTGGCCATTTGCCTTTCGCCTGAAGGCGTCTCATATCTAAGCATACCCAAATCTGTAAACAAATAGCTATCAAGCTCCAAATATCTGGCAATCCTTCCTTTCGCAGGCGGGGCAATGGCATCCAAAAAGTCATACTCAAGGTTGATCGCGAATCCTCCCGTCCCCACAGAAACCGCATGATACTCCCCACTCCTATCGTCTGTAGCTGTGTACCCCGAGTATCCCCGCATGTTTAAGCCACCACCAAAGTGAAAGTGATTTGTAACAATGTCCATTTCGGAAATATCGCCGGGGATCAGTCCACGAGATCTGGCAAAACGACTTTCCATCATTTCCATCTGATTTCCTCCAGAAAGGTAAAGCGCTGACTCTGGTGGCACATCATCACCAGCAGCAAACTGCATAAAAATCCTACTCCTTAGACTAGTGTTTGCAGGGAGTTGGGTTTCATTGGTAAAACAAAGATTCAGTCGCCTGAAATTGTGGTCGTTAAAGAAAGAGTGTTCCGCAAAAGCTGCCTTGGCTGTGATCTCATAGTCGGAGATCTTGACATTTTCCACATAGGACAGCTCCACAAAATTATTCCATCGACCTGCTTTCCACAACTCAGGGTAATGTAGATAATGGACATCGCTCGACTTGGGCCTAATCGTGGAAGTATAACTCAGATCAATTTGCCCTTTCTTGTTACGAATCCTCTTGGATAGGCCTACCCTGTGAAAATTCAAGCCATCCAGCCATCGGGCATCGGCATAAACTCGGGCATTATTAGACAGGTCATCAAGACTATGATCATAATGCAGATCAAAAGAAAGGTAGTCTTGTTTGCGTTTGAATTCATCTTCTTCTCGTCCTAGCTGATATTCGTTGAGAATCCTGGTATTGCCCCAAATTCTCGCATCAAAATTATGCCGATCCTCCAGGTAGCCACCCCGAAGCCGAACTCCGGGCTTTAGCCCATCATAAGCATTGTACCAAAAGATTGGCGTCCACCTCATCCGATATGTATGACGATCCGGGTAATTCTTGATGAGAGCATCAAATCGAAAATCTGTCTTCAATCGCTTGCTATTGTTGAGCAGATTCACATCAGCTAGACGCCGTGTGGTATCAATTACCACATCCTTTATACCACCCGGCACATCAAGTTCAACACTATAAAATCTGTCTGTAGTGTCATTGATCACCCACTTCTCGAGCACAGTGGCTTCTGTTTCCCGTACAAAATCTGTATTCGGAATGTGGTATGCTGAGACCACCCCCTCTTTGTCCCGTATTGAAAAGTCGATTGGGGCTGTCATGTTCCCTTTGGATTGGAATCGAACTCGATACTTCCCTCCACCCAACTTCTTTACAGATCGGACTTTGTAGTCGATCTGCTGCCGCTCCTGCATCCACTGATGAAAAAACCAGTTTAAATCAGTACCTGCGGTTTCTTGTACCGAATCCATAAAATCCTCTGGATAAGGGTGGGCAAGACGCCACTTTTCAAAATACTGCCGCATGCATTCCTTGAACAGCGAATCTCCCAGAACAGACTGCAACTGAAACAGCATCGTGGCTGTCTTGTAAGGAACCTGCTCGTATTCCTGTAGGGACAATTCCCCTACACTGGCATCCAGTTTCGGATCTTCCGCCTGCATAGATTCCCAGTGAAAAGGGTACTGCACCGCATATTCTCTTACATTTATAGCATCGCGGAATCTATTGTAATAAGCAAACTTGCTGCTCGGCTCCACAAGCTCCGGACCATCTATGGCCTCCAAACCGTAAGCTGTATAATATTGGGACATCCCCAGAGCCAGGGAAGGTGCCGCAGGGGCATTAGCTCCAAGCATTGCTCCAAACCACATATCTGCAATCTCATTTGCCAAAACAATGCGATAGCCGGGATCAAAGCGCTCCGCAAAAGCCAGCATTGGAAAGCTCATCGCATCAATCGCATCAACGACCACTAGTTTCGAATATGCATACCCACCTAATTGTTCCCGATACACATCAGCCAAATCTCTAGCATAGCTGGCAGCATTCTTCCAACCAGCAGCATGTGGTTCACTAACCAGAATAGTTACATGTAGACTGTCCAGATCCACTTCCTCCATTCGGTAAGTAGGATCTGCAGTGAAAGCAAAGTCATTCACATTTTCAGAATAGAAATGCCAGGTTTTCCGTTCTCCCTCAAGCCTCTTAATAACAGTCGTAGGATTTGAACCCCATTCTCTCTCAACATAACCAGATAAATCTATCTTCGCCCTCAACTCTTTGGGCATCACCTCCTCTCTGTTTTGTAAAACACCTGTCGCCTCCACAATGTAATCATGAGGTAGCGTCAACTTCACATCATAGGTGCCATAATCACCATAAAAACCTCTGGCTAGATGCTGGTCCAAATTCCAGCCATTCACACGATCGTAGACGCAAACCTTTGGAAACCAGGCTGCTCCATCGTAATGCTTATGCCTCCCCACATAATAGACACGCAGCGCTTTTTCCAGCGTGCCTTCCGAGTCAATAAAGGTCTTGAATTTGATCTTGACTACAGTTGTGCCATTGGGCAAAATGGGCCGGGGAAAATCCACCTTCATGATGGAGCCATTAATACTGTAATCGGCCTTCAAAGGCTTGTTTGGATCAAAGGACATTAACAGCACTGAATCCACTTCCAGGCATAGCCCACGAGATTCGGAAGGACCAAAAACCGGCTCCACCCCATCCATTAGCAATTTTTCATGCAATCGAGACCCAGGCTCATATGCATTGGGATACAAATTAAAATAAAGACTACTTAAAGTATCTGGTGAGTTGTTCCAATAGGATAACACCTGATATCCATTTATTATATCTTTATCATCATCAATATCTGCATCGATCTTATAATACACATCCTGCTGCCAGTAATCATCGGCAGGCTTCCGGTTATTCCAAAAGTTTGGATTGTCCAAAGCCCGGTAAGTATTTGGACGCTCATCGGCATTGTAGGGAACGTGAAACTGAGCTTTAAGAAGGCTATCGGAGGTGGACAGAAAAAAAACCATCAAAAAACTTAGCGAGATTTTATGGAATTCTCCTGAGTCAAGCATCTTATTTTCGAGTTATGTTCATTGGTACAAAAGCTAATTTAACGATTTAAAAAGGAAACTGGGATTTGGATTCACAATTATTATACAAAGTCGCGATGACAATGATATCTGGAGTGGGTATCGTAAACGCCCGTTCTTTGCTCAAGGCTTGCGGTTCTCCTGAAGCCATATTTGCGCAAGGGCATCAGAAGCTCCTGAGTATCCACGGAATAGGTCCGCAGATCACCAATCAGCTAAAGGAAAAAAGTAAAATTCTGGAGCAGGCAAAAAACGAATTGGAGCGGCTAAAAAAAGAAAAAATCTCTTGCACTTTTTTTACAGACGAATCTTTTCCCCGCCGTTTAAGCCGATGCAGTGGATCTCCACTAATGTTGTTTACTAAAGGCGTCAATTCACTTTCGAATGAACGGGTAATTGCCATTGTAGGCACTCGAAAACCCTCTGAATACGGCAAGAAAATGACACAGGAAATCATCCAGGGCCTCGCGACCGTCAAACCACTCATAATCAGTGGTTTGGCCTATGGAGTCGACACTTGTTGTCATCAGCAGTGTGTGAATTCGCAGGTACCGACGGCAGCAGTACTGGGACATGGATTCCAATTTCTCTACCCACCGCTCAACCGGAAACTAGCAAAAAAAATGCTAGAGCAAGAGGGAATGCTGATTAGCCAGTTCCCTTTTGACACCAAACCTGACCGTGAACACTTCCCCATGCGCAATCGTGTGATCGCGGGTTTGGCTGACGCAGTATTGGTGATCGAATCGGACAGGAAAGGTGGATCGATGATCACGGCAAGAATCACGCAATCCATCAAACGTGACTTGTTTGCCCTCCCAGGCCCTGCAAACCTGGTGACCTCCAGAGGATGCAACCTACTGATCAAAGAGGGAAAAGCAAAATTAATCGAATCTGCAGGCGATATCATCAAGGAAATGTCATGGGATCCGGAAGCCCACAAGGCTAAACAAATCCAAAGAAATCTATTTGCAGAAATGGACGAGACAGAAAAGACACTGGCTACAGCTTTCGATAAAGATAAACCCACTCATCGTGACCAGATTTCCTTCCGTTCTGAATTGAGCCCAGGAAAAATATCGATGACTCTACTTTCTCTGGAAATGAAAGGCTTACTCAGAACACTTCCCGGCAACTTCTATGAACTCTTAAACTAGT
>JAHDDV010000074.1 GCA_020629205.1 Chitinophagales bacterium
GCGAGTCTGAAGAAGGCGAGTCTGAAGAAGGTGAATCTGAAGAAGGCGAGTCTGAAGAAGGCGAGTCTGAGGAAGGTGAATCTGAAGAAGGTGAGTCAGGCGATTCTGGCGAGTCAGAAGATGGTGAATCAGGTGATTCCGGCGATTCGGAAGATGGTGACTCTGGTGAAGAAGGTGAAGACAACCCAATGCCTGGTGTTTCTTCTTTCATCACATTGACAGATGGAACCGTAGTGCAGGTGGAAGGTTGCGAGATACTTAATGTACAAGCTCGTGACGCAGAATAGCAAAATTGGTTAATTAGTTAGACTAGACACACAACACTGCTTTTGTATGGGAGCCCGGTAAAACGGGCTCTCATTTTTTTTTGCCCCATGCACAAGGTACGTCACACCAGCTCACTCATCTATTGTTAGGTATCTTTTGCTATTCTGTCACAAGTGCTTACCTTTTGCCTGCCCAAAGCGATCAAGGGCAATTTAGGACCAAGCCCAGCTCATGAAGCAATATAGCCCTTCAAACAAATTCTGCACATTGATACTAGCCTGCTTGTGCATGTGTCTGTTGTGTACGGCCTGCCAGGAAACCACAAAGTCGGAACAGTGGACGGCTTTGGTCTCTCCAAACCAAGACTGGAAATACTTGCCAGTCAATAAGGAAGTGGACCTGGAAGGCTGGTCTCAGCTAAACTATGATGACAATCATTGGAAATCCGGTATGGGACCGATCGGCTTTGGGGATCGGGATGATAGCACGGGAATCAAAAAATGCCGAGCCTTATTCCTTCGAAAACACTTCGAGATTCAAGATACATCAGCTATCAAAGGCCTACTGCTATTTGCCGATTATGACGACTCTTTTATTGCCTACATCAACGGGCGAGAAGTTGCCCGTGCAAATATCTACGAGCCCGGCAGCGATAAGGACTGGGATGCAAAGTTACCAGGCATGAGAGAGGCACGGATGTATCAGGGCGGCGCTCCCGAAAGCTATGAGCTACTTCCCTGGGAATGGAAAGAGGCCTTGCAAACCGGTCAAAATGTCTTAGCGATTCAAATCAACAATGAGAGCAAGACCTCAAAGGACCTCACCGCATGGTTTGCCCTCTACCAACACGGTTTAGCTGATCAGGCTGAGACCTTACCAGATTGGTTTCAAGCCCCAATCGACTTTCAATCCAGCAATCTTCCGGTGCTAAGCCTCCACACAAACCAGGAACGAATCCCCAATGAGCCCAAGATATTGGTCAGAGTAGAGGTTTTCGATACTGCCGAGCGAAATTCGATGGATCAGGCACCCAGCCTCAGTACTCACATCAGGATCGAGCAAAGAGGCTCCACTTCCCGAACAAGATTTCGAAAGAAATCCTATGGCTTCAAAACCTGTGATGCGGAAGGAAAAAAAAACAAAACGAGCTTGCTCGGCCTTCCAGCGGATGATGACTGGATCCTGTACGGTCCCTATTCTGACAAGACCCTGATACGCAATGCACTGGTCTTTCACCTGGCAGAAAAGATGGGCGAATACGCTCCTCGATACAAATACTGCGAGCTATTGATCGATGGTCGATACGAGGGCCTTTATCTGCTCATGGAAAAAATCAATCGCTCTAAAGGCCGACTAGATCTCGAAGCTCTGGGCAAGAAAGACCTGGCCGGCGACTCCCTGACCGGAGGCTATATCCTCAAAATAGACAAGCGCACAGGCAACAAGACCGACTACTGGTATTCGCCCTATCGGGCACCCATGGATACTAGCAAGAAGATCCGTCTGCAAGTACATTATCCCAAGAAGGATAAATTGCAGGAAGAGCAATTGGCGTATATCAAAAGCTATATGAACGCCTTCGAAGATGCCCTGCTTGGCGACAATTGGCTGGATCCCAAAGAGGGCTACAAAGCCTATGTCGACCCGGCCTCGTTCATGCACTTCTTTCTGATCAATGAGTTAGCCTACAATCTGGATGGCTATCGGGTAAGCACCTTCCTACACAAGCAGCGAGACAGCAGAGGCGGTAAGCTACGAATGGGTCCCGTTTGGGATTTCAACCTATCTCTAGGCAATGGCTACAACTGCGAGGATGTGAATGAGGGCCATTGGTTGATTGATTATAATTCGCTGTGTACGGATCGGCGATACCATGTTCCGTTTTGGTGGAAGCGCATGCTTTCAGATCCCGACTTTGCTTCTGAACTACAAGAGCGATACAAGCGCTATAGAAAGGATTTCCTCAGCGATACCTATCTCAATAATTGGATTACAGCGCAAACTGAAATCCTCAGCGAGGCTGTAGAACGTAATTATCGTCGATGGCCTACGCTAGGGGTGAAGGTCTGGCCCAATCTGCATGAAGGCAAGGACTATGCTGATGAGATTGAGTTTATGCGGTCTTGGCTTATGAGGCGAATGGTCTTCATGGATCAGCTGGAGCAGATGGTACCGGATGCTGTGGCCCCGATAGTGGGAGAAGATTGAAAGGTGAAAAAAGAATTGCATTAGGGTCCAGATTTTGCTATAATTTAGCAACACAATTATTCAACATGAATCCGACAACAGGAGTAACATTTATCAAGGACGAAAAGGGGGCTGCAACGCATGTAGTAATCGATTGGCAAAGGCACGGCAAGTTGATTGGTGCGCTATTGGAGGAATTAGAAGATGCGGCCAGCATTGAGGCGACGAAAGATGAAGAAACAGTATCCCTAGCTGCAATACGAAAGGAACTGATTGCAGCAGGTGCTTCTGATGACCAACTGGCATCCAGCCCCGAGGATGTATAAAGTAGATTTCACAAAATCTGCCTATAAGCAGTTTAAGAAGCTCCCGATGGTGGTCAGCACAAGGATATTCAATGCTGTAGCGGAGCTAGCAAACAATCCGCAACAGGCAAAATCGAAATAGAATTGGCGAATACCGCGTCGTCTACTCAATCAACCATGATCAAAAGACCATACCATCAGAGTCACAGCGGTCTCCCATCGCAGAGACGCTTACTAATTTGTTCGGCACCTTCCTTAGCCTTTACACCAAGCACTTTTTTCGCCACTTGCACCAAGACGCATGCAATGCGTCTCTACATCAATTCTGCCATCAGCAATCCATCATCAGTCATCAGTAATCAGTAAGCAGTAAGCAGTCATCGGCAACAAAGCAAGGTCAGTGAAGATTAGCCCTGATCGCAGCGGCTATGAGCGCCGCTGATGCCGTGGCGTAAGCTTGCTGATAGTGGCTCGTAGCTTTGCGGAGAGACACTATCAGCAATGCTGGAGCAGGCAGCAGTGGAGCGAATAATAGCGGAGAGCAGGACGATCGGTGCCAGAACGGATACATTTTTGCTCCAAAAAAAAGAAAGCAGTACCATTTGTGTAGCCAATGCAGCATTTTTAGCCTTACAGAGCCGCTCTATCTGCTTCGTTCTGCGGCCTTTGTGTATACTTTGCTTCATAAAAACCACCCCAATTCCTTAATTTGTTGGCCGTAGAGAGGTAACAATCGCTCAAAGCTTTCATATATGGTCGAAAGACAGTTAAAACAGCAAGAAATTCTGGATTCAATCCGCGAAGGAGGACAAAAGGGATTTCAATATTTGAAGAACAAGATGAGCACCAAGATCAGACAGCATGTAAAGCGAAACTCAGGCAGTGAAGCCGATGCTGATGATCTGTTTCAGGAGGCAGCCATCAGTCTTTACCTAAACATTAAGGAGGACAAATTTGTCCCACAAGGGGAGGGTTCGCTGGAGGCTTATTTCATGCGCATATGTGTATTGCAATGGAAAAACCGACTGAGAAAGACAAAAAGGCTCGGAGAAGTGGAACTGAAAGAGTTTGACAAATCGGATGATTCAAGTGGCATGGAAGAAACCCTGCTCTACGATCAGAAGATGAGCATCATGCTGGAGTACTTCAATAAGATGGGAAGCCCTTGTCGGGAAGTGCTGGAAAAGTTTTACTTCGAAAAAGTCGGACTCGACGAGATTGCTAAAGAATTTGACTGGTCTTATGGATATGCACGGAAAGTGAATTACAAGTGCAAAAAGCGACTACAGAAACAAATCGAGTCGGACGACTCATTCAAAGCATTGTTATAAACCCTATTATCATGAAGTGGCCTACACTAGAAACTGAACAGCAAAATCTACTCCGTGCCTTTATGTTCAAGCAATTGAATGAAAAGGACACAAGTGCTCTTCAAACCTTGATCGCGCAAGACGAAGACGTAGCCATGCAAAACGATGTGTTCCGACTGGATATCATTGACAGCTACTTGCGTAAGGAGATGAATGCTGAGACCTTGACTGCTTTTGAACAGGTGGTGAAAAGCGATGCAGAACTGCAGGAGGAAATTGAGTTTAATAAGATGCTCAATACCACGCTGGGCAATCCAGAAATCACTGCCATACAGAGCATGCTGGCTGAGCTTGAAGAGGCTCCGATAGAAGTTTCACAAATGAGTACGGCCCCTGGCACTTCGACTCAGCAAAATAATGCAACTCCTCTTCGCGCTGTGAAGTCCAAAACATCTGCCCCAAGCACAGGCAAGCGTGTCGAGCTGAGCTTCTGGCAAAAGAACAAAAGTTGGTTGTCTATCGCAGCGATGCTGGTAATACTAGCCCTGCCAATGGCCTATTTCCTATCTGGTCCTTCAGCAAGTGCGAGCTTTGCAGACAACTTCAAGAGCCATCAGATAGAGCACTTCCGTACAATTGAATCACAGGTGAAGGGCAATATGGGTTTTGCTGGCAACCAGATCAAAAAAGACCTTAAAGAAATCAAGCAATTGATGTCAGAGAAAAAATGGAAAGATGCCAGTGCTGCATGCGATGCCTTTAGTACTAAATACCCTGATCAACGAGAGGCTTTGCTGATCGGCGCAATCGCTGACCTACAACAGTCCAATGGTGATGCTGCCATGAAGCGATTGAGAACTTACGAACAAGGAAATGCATTGCAACCTTCTGTGATGTACTACAAAGCCTGGGCATTCTGGACACAAGGTAAAAAGGAGGAAGCACAGGCATTGTTTCATACCTTGGCAAAAGGCAATAGCGACTATGCAGCGGATGCCGCCAAAATGGCGTCTAAGAACTAGTGGTCATAGACCAAATCCTCTCTCCCCCAAATTGATACATCATGACAAAAACGCTCTACCTTATATTCACCCTCCTACTGCTTGGCGGCTTTGCTGTCCAGGCAGCTGAGGTTTCAAAATCCAGCTACAAATACAAGAATGCACATCGGGTATTCAAGCACCTGAAAACCGCCATTGGTCATACCGACAAAGGAGAACCGGAATTCAAAATGGTGAATACCCAGTACTGTGTCGCCCGTATGAACTTCCAGGAAGGCGTGATCGAACTGGAAGAAAAAGCTTATGACATCTGTCAGAGCTTTGGAATTGATTCCCTGAATGCCCTTGCGGTATTGATTGGCCATGAACTTACCCATTACTACCTTGATCATGACTGGCACAATGAGCATGGAAGCTCCTATGCGAGCGAGGATATGGGACATGAAATGCACCACAACGGCATGCCTGTTAAAAGTCTGGAGCACATGGAGTCTGAGGCCGATCAATATGGCGGGGTGTACGGCTATCTGGCCGGATACAATACCCTCGGTATCGGTCCAGAACTACTGGAACGTGTCTACGAACAATACGATCTTGACCATGAGATGGAAGGCTATCCCAGCCTAAATCAACGAAAGCGCATCGCCCATGATGCCCAACTTAAGCTACAAGATCTCATCCCGGTATTCGACGCAGCCAACTATCTCACAGCCATGGGAGAGCACAAGAAGGCCGCCAAGTGCTACCGTCATATCATGAGCGAGTTTCCTAGTCGCGAGATCATGAACAATGCCGCTGTAGCTTTGGCCAGTGCCTCTCTGCAATACTTCGATCCAAAGGATGTGTCCTACGATTTCCCTTTCGAACTCGATGCCAATACACGTCTCTCAACCGGCTTGAAAGCTCCTGACAATAATGTAGCAACAAGAAATCAGCTCTTGAGAGAAGCAGCTCATTTGCTCCAGGATGCCATTAATGCTGATCCGCATTATGTGGTCGCACATTTCAATCTTGCCCTCGTACAGCATCTACGCGATGATGTGCAAAGCAGTCATTCCTTGCTGTCGACCGCCGGCAAAATGGTGCACAATAAGGAGCAGGAAGCCAAGCTGTTTATCTGCAAAGCCATTCTTGCAGATCGCGAAGGCAAAGCTAGCATGGCCATGGACTTTGTCGACAAAGCCATCTCATTGAACCCTTCCCACTGCGCCCGCAACAATCAAAAGCTGCTCAAAGGGCAGAACATCCGGCCTATTCCCGGTAGCATGGGGTTTGCGGCTAAAGCCGAATCCATCAAAGGCAAAAAGATCGCCGATATATACCAGCTCTTTCAGGACAGCAATGAGCATAGTACGCAATATCTCGATGCCGACACCAAGCTCCATATCCGCGAGGTGGATTGTAGCAAAGTCGTTTGGCTGGAAGAGGATGAGCACCTTATCATGCTGCAAACCAACCCAAACTATCAGGGCCAGAGCGCTCGTAATATCTCGGTAGGCGATCACGCACGAGAGCTACAAGAAGTCTACGGAATGCCCAATCGCATGTTGCATGCCCGCTCGGGGGTTTTCATGGTCTATGACAAAGCAAAAATCGCCTTCTTCGTATCCTCCAACAATCGCGTGGACGGATGGATGATCTGGGATCGATACTGATTTTGGTGAATAGTGGTTTGTTCATGGATCAATGAGCAAGGTGTTTTTCATGTAGAGACGCATTGCATGCGTCTTGCTGCAAAGGGGCGACAGGAGCATGCGTCTAAATCAAGTCCTTGATGGCTTTCCTGATCCAGATTCTCATTCCCTTGACGACCCAAACCAAATGATCAATTTTTTTCTTATTATTTTGGAGCACAAGTGACTTCGCTTATGGCGATACCCGTCCTGCTATCCGTTGCAATGCGGGCACCCTTCGCTTCCGTCTGCATCCACTGCCAGGGTCTCCTTTTTGGGAGCCCCTGGCAGTGGCGCAGCCGAGCGCTCAGTGCACCCGCATTTCCACTTCTATCAGGGCTATTTTTCACCGTCTTTCACTCTGGCAACGATTCATTAGTTCCTGGAATGCTATGAAACCATCTATCGCTTTATTTGCTCTATTGCTGTTCATGCTCAGCCACAGTACACAAGCAGGCAACTGTGTGCTCAATGATGAAGGTTTTCTTGTAGTCAACAACACCGAAGACAGTGGCCCCGGCTCATTAAGAGAGGCGATCAGCTGCAGTATCGAAGGTAGTGGGCTAACGATTGTTTTTGAAATCCCAGGAGAAGGGCCGCATATTATTCAACCACTGCAGTTGCTTCCTGTCATTTCCATCGACAACCTGGTCCTGGATGCCAGCCAGCAGAGCTCCAGTGGCATACCTGCTGTCATTATCGATGGAAGCATCTCCCTCGATCAGACGATAGGGCTGACCCTCAGCGGTACTTCCTGCTCAGTCTACGGAATAGTCTTCAGAGCCTGGGAAACCGGCCTGTTATTGTCTACAGCTAATCACGCACAGGTGGGCGATGCTGAACGACTAAATGTCTTTTACGGCAATGAAACAAATATCAAAGTGTTCCAATCGGATAGTGCTTCGATCTTGAACAATATTGTGGGGATTGATCCAGATGGCCAAAGCAGCTTCTCAGAATTTGGCATTCAAGTATCTGAATCCGTCTCCGTACAGATCGGTGAAGAAAACTCAGGTAATATCATCGGGAATTGCGGATACGGCATCCGATTAAATGAAGTGCACACCTCCGTCATCCTGGGCAATGAGATAGGAATCGATGCCTCCCTTCCTTTTGTCGAGCAGCAATTGTATGGTATTGCTATCGAAAACCAATCTCTGGGAAACCTTGTGGGTGATTGCTCAGATGGATCAGCCAATAGTATCGGCAATGTGCAAGTCGGCATTGCGATTAACGCCACAAGTGATGGAAATTTTATCGATGCCAACTACATTGGACAGGATCTGGATGAAACAGCCTTTCCATGCACTATTGGCATCGAGATAGACAATGCAGACTTTAATGATGCGGGCATCGCCTGCGGCAACTTCATTGCCAATTGCGATACAGGCATTGAAATATCGGGGATGTTGGTTAGCAACAATCACATGAGGGAAAACCGTTTTTCCTGCGTGCAAAATGCCATGATTGTGCCCGAAGATGCCGGCCTTCTGCAGACGCCTGTGATCACCAACTTTAGCACAGAAATGATAGCTGGGACAGCCGCCCCACTTGCAAGCATTGATATCTATGACAGCGACCTGCTTTGTCCGGATCTTGGTTGTCGACCGGGACGAACAAGCATCAGCACTTCCGCCGATGAACTGGGCAACTGGACGATTTTGCCTCCTTATGGCGTGGCTATCGAACAGGCAGTTGAGATCCATGCCATTGCTCATTTACTCTCAGGTAGTTCCGATTTTAGTGAATGTGTCGCTCAGCAAGCGCTTTGCCCGGAAATAGTCAATTACAATCCGCCCAACATGCAATATTGTGTCGGTGATTTGATGATTGCCAGCCTTGACATTCCTGAGGGCATTGGGGACGCTACTATTGTCTGGGGCTATCCTGATGGAACGCTATTGGAAGGAGGAGACAGCTTGCAACTGAGTCTGATCAATACCAGTGGCTGTACAGAAACCCAAAGCATTGCTTATACTGTGACTTGTGAGGGCAATGAGCTCAGCTCTGGCTCAAGCCAATTCGAAGTACATGCTGTTCCCGGAATGGAACTTGTAATCGAAGAATGCCTCGTCACCTTGTTTCCTGTCTGCCCCAGCTATGGGGTTGATTGGTATATTGGAGATGAGCAGTCTCCAATCCTTCAAGGAAATGAAACGACCATCGAGATTCCCGATGAAACAGAAGGCTTTCTTACCATCAATTTGACTGGAGATGCACCAGACATTTGCTTCACAAATGTGGTCCAATGGGTGGAGCCGATTAACTGCAACCCAGCCTGCATCGATGAAAGTCTGATCCCCTCGATCAGTGTACAGAACCAGAATATCCTGTGTCCCGGCGAAACAATGATTTTACAAGTTTCTGAACCTCCTGCAGGTATGTATACCGTGTGGACCAGAAACGGCATAATACTGGAAGAGGGAAATGACACAAGCTTATCGGCCACTGAAGCAGGCCTCTATTCCTGCTATTATGAAGATGCAGAAGCCTGTGCATCCGCCCTTGCCGATGCGATTAACCTGCAGAACTTTGGTGCTGAATTTAGTCACTTGACTCACTCAGAAGTGTTTTGCGAAGAGGAAGCACTAAGTTTGAGTCTACTGGATGATATCTTGATTGCACAAGGGATTTTCGCAGCAGACATTCGCTGGTATACAGACCCGGCGGGGTCCTTTGAATTGAGTGATGCCTATTTAATTGATACGGCTAATGAACAGCCTTATGTGTTGCAGGTCTTCGGCTTTAGAGCCTGCAACATAGCCTCGCCCCAGCTGGAATTGATTGCAGATATCAGCTTGTCTGTTGATTGTTCCGTATCCTCCATTGAGAGCAGCGTAGAAAACTCCTTGCTTTGCTATCCGAATCCATCTGTTAGCGGACAATTTTACATTGCCTCCTCAGAAAAATGGCTAAGCGTCAGGCTTAAAAACCTGAAAGGGCAAGACATTGATGTACATTTAGAAAACGGACGACTGGACTTGCAAGCTCAGCCCCCTGGAATCTATCTGGCAGAGTTCATCGGAGAGCAAGGCATAAAGTCAGTACAAAAATTGGTCTACTAGCGCTTGAATAATCCAGGCAAAAGCAAATTGTGAACAAGCTCCTATGATATCCCTGAAAAGACATAGCCCCTATCTGGTACTCTACTTACTACTCCTGCTCATCTCATGGGATGGCCGGGCGGGAGATTGTCCAGTTGATGCTACTGGCAATCTAGTGGTCAACAGTTTGGATGATAATGGCGAAGGTACGCTAAGAGCCGCCATCACATGTGCGAATATCACCTTTGGACCAGATACGATTGTCTTCGATCTTTCCGGAGAAGGACCATACCTTATCGAATTGCTTACCGAGCTGCCAGTGCTGGTCGATCCCGGAACCGTGATCGATGCCAGCCTGCTTGCGAGCAACGATATCCCCCAAGTCATTTTAAGCGGTGACAACGCCTTTTCATCGGTCTACGGCATCTATGTAAGCGACGTTTCCAATTGTGGGATTTACGGATTGCAGATTCAGGGATTTGAATATGGCTTGTTGGCGATTGGATCAAACAATCTAAGCATTGGTGATATTGGCAAAGCGAATGCCTTCTACGACAATCTTCAGGGCATCGATCTGCAAGAGACCAACAATATTCAGATTTACAACAACTGGATAGGCATCCGGCCAGATGAAGAGCCTAGCTCTTTCGGTGTTGTGGGCATTAGCGCGAGTCTAGGCAATCAACTTCTGATCGGAGCTCTGGGAAAGGGCAATCGAATTGGCAATGCAAGCACTTGCATTAACACTAGTCTGGAAACAAATTTAGAGATTTATGCCAATGAAATCGGAGTCGATTACACCGCAGGTCAGCAAGATATCGGAATTGCCTTATCCGGCAGTACTGCTGCTCTGATTGGTGCATGCAATGCGGGAGAAGGCAACATAATCGGTAATGTGCAAGAAGGAATCTGGATAGGCAATGGGTCTTCAGGCAACCAGCTGCTCGGCAACTATATTGGATTGGATACAGCGGGAGACAGCTTCCCTTGTAGTACCGGAATCCTGGTAGCAGATAGCACCGGAGATCAAATCGGCAGCTTGGACGACCCAGCTTGCGGCAATGTGATCAACAACAATGTAATTGGGATACAATTAGAGGAGGATAGCGACCAGCTGGCTTTCCGTGGTAATTCATTTTTCTGTAACGAAGTTGGTACTAGTCTCAGCTCTGGAGCCAACGGAGATATCGCGAGTCCAATGATCAATTTCATTCAACCTATCGAGATATGGGGACAAGGACCGGAAGATGCCATCATTGACCTCTACCTTGCTGACGAATCTTGCGAAAACCCTTGTCAGGCCAGCAGCTATCTTGGTTCAACCACTAGTGACGATTCTGGGGACTGGCGATTGTATGCGCCCTATTCATTCGATTTGGAGCTTAGTGCTGCCACACGTGTCGTTGCCAGTGCATTCAAGGACAACCGCAGCTCCGCTTTTAGCGATTGCGAACCCCTCTGCAATATCGACGCAGGCGATCTTGCAAACTCAATGGACCAATTCAATGTCAATATTCCTTTGGGTCAAACCTGGTTGCAATCCGATGGTAGTCCGGTAGAATGGGGCTTTGACTATACGCAAGCTTTTCATGTTGAACCGGAAGAGGGCAGCTACGATAGCTTCTTTGTAGTGATCAATACAGAAGACGAGATTATTCTGGTGACAGAAACCAATGTATTGGATTTTTCGGAGCTCGACTCACAGGGTCAATATGAGGTCTTTGGAATGCGCTTCCCGATTGAGGCAGAAATCACGAGCGAATTTCTGCTGAATCAAACCCTGCTAAGCCTACAGACCCTCATGATCGAAAGCGACTTTTGCGTGGATTCCACTGGAGATGTGGCCACAATCGTGATGGGGGAACCTGGCGGAGATTGCTTCTTTGATGAAGCGGGAAATCTCCTTGTACTGAATACAGAGGATGATGGATTCGGATCACTGCGCCAGGCCATCAACTGTGCCAATGAAGTTGCAGGACCCGACACTATCTTGTTTGCACTAAGTGGAGAAGGGCCATTTGTCATCAGCCCACTTGAGCTGCTACCCCCGATCACAGATCCTGAAACCATTATAGATGCCAGTGCTCTGATGCAAGAGGGTTCACCATCTGTTGTATTGGATGGTCAGGACCTTCCGGGTGAGCCGGTGGGGCTTAGATTTCAGTCTGCTGCCAACTCGGCTGTATATGGATTGCTGGTAAAGAACTGGACACTTGGCATTAGATTTATCGAGAGTGATTTTGGTATCATCGGCAATTTCCAAAAAGGGAATGTCGTTCACAGTTGCAGTCTTGGAATTGACATTCAAGAATCATCCAGTGTTCAGGTCTACAGCAATCATGTGGGCATTCCAGTTCTCCCCGAGCCTGTGCAGGCAACGGGCATCGCCATAAACATCGACGGCGGCTCCAGCAACAGAGTGGGCGGAGGCGGCTTGGGTAATAGCATTGGTGATGCAGGTATTGGACTCAGTTTGAGCAATACAGATCTCTTTGTCGTGATTGACAATTACATTGGTATTGATCCACAGATTCAGATAGGAGACATTCAAAATAACGGCATCTTTCTCAATAATGCCAATACCGGAATTATTGGACAATGCCAAACTGGTGGAGCCAATTATATTGGGAACTATGCCACAGGTATCAATGTCACCAATTCCAATGGAACGCTCATCACCGGCAATCTTATAGGGTCAGATGAGTCTGGCCAGGATTTTGGATGCCTGGTCGGTGTTCAGGTTTCCAACAGCAGCTTTATACAAATTGGTGAGATTACAGAAGGAAACTGTGGCAATACATTTCAGTATAATGGAACTGCCATTAGGCTGCAAGACGATCAGGCCCAAGACATCGAAATCAGCGACAATGCCTTTAGTTGTAATGATATTCCGGTCTTTATGTCCGATGGGGCAAATCAAAACGTCAACCCTCCAGAAATCGAAATACTGTCTCCCACAGAAATCAGCGGAACTGCGGAACCGAATAGTCGTGTAGATCTGTATCTCGCTGATACTGCTTGCCCTGAGAACTGCGAAGCAGCCAGCTATCTGTTTTCTATCGACTCAGACACTCAGGGAAACTGGGAATTACTAGCCCCCTATCCTTTTGTTGTAGGAGCTGGAAGCTCGATCACGGCCAACTCCGGACAAGAATATGTCAGCAGCAACTTTTCCAACTGCAAGCCCTACTGCGAAATGGACGCTGGTTTTTTGGCCAACTCAGAAGGTTTATCTACGGTCAGTCTTGGTCTGGGACAGGAGCTACTGAATGGTGATGGCAATCCGGTGAGTTGGTCCTTCGACTATTCGCAGACCTTTGGCGTACAACCCATGGGAGAGTATAACAGTTATCTCTGTTTCACAGATGAGGAATCCAATATTCTATATGTTACAGAGGATTCCATTGCCGATTTTACGGTACTTAGCGAAATAGGCACGTACTTCATATTGGGTATTCGAGTGCCCAATGATCAGGAAGTAGACATCGGCTACCTACTAGGCAATACCGTCATCAATCTCATCAATGAGATGTCAGAGAATGACCTCTGTTTAGACATCACTGCCAATTCAATTTTTGTCTACATCCTGGGAAACAACTGCCCTACGAGCATCAACACCATCCCTCCCGAAACGGAGTACTGCGTGGGTAGCGTAGTTAATTTTGGAGTTGAACTTGAAAATTATGAAAATGTGAGTGTCATCTGGACATATCCGGATGGCAGCTCAGCTGAGGGGATCTATTCTTCATCGCTAGAGGCCTTGAGCAATACTGGGTGTAACGAAGAACAAACGCTTAGTTATTCCATCACCTGTGACGGTACTACCATTTTTTCTGATACCTGGTCGTATACAGTTTATGTTGAACCTTCTGCAACGGTGGAGCTGGCCGACTGTGTCGTAATTATCGATCATGAGTGTCTGGGACAAACACATAGCTGGGTATTAAGTGGGCCAGGCTTCCCGGATCAGTTTGGCATTAGTGATCAAATAGATCTCGAGGATGGCTTTATAGGTGAATTGGAGGTTCTTGTTTCGTATGACACAGAAATTGGCTGCATATCCCAGCAAGATGTTGTCGTATCTACTGATGTCGAATGTAATCCACCCTGTTTACTTCCCGGATCAGGCCCTGAAATGGTTCAGGTCTCTCAAAATATTCTATGTCCGGATTCCAGTATCGACCTAGAGGTTTCTGAAGCTCCTCTGGGCTTCACGACTTATTGGGAAAAGGACAATGTGGAAACAGGAGACATGGGAGAGCTATTGACAGTTTACGAAACAGGCAACTACCGAGCCTTCTACCGAGATGCGGAGAATTGCCAATCAGAATATTCGGAGGATCAAAACATTATATTCTTATCTGACACACTGCCTTCATTGGTGGTTGAGGAGACGCTCTGTGAGCCGGGAGCATTAACTATCCAAACACTGGAAGAGCTACTCTCGGACTATAATGTCAGTGCAGTGGGAATACGTTGGTTTACAGAACCTTCTGCCAGCTTTGAAGTCAGTAATGACTATCTGTTCGAAACGGCGACAGAGGAGGCATATCAATTGGTGCTCTTCGCCTTCATTAGCTGTACTGAGTATGGTCCACAATTGGAGCAAATTGCTCAGATCGTTTTAAACATTGACTGTATGACAGCTATTCAAGAAGCTGAAGAGATTAACAAACTAAGCATCTATCCCAATCCCTCCCCTGAGGGCATTTATTACCTGGATGCAAGCAGCTATATTAAGTCAATTAGCGTCAGTAGTATAGGTGGCCGGTTTAGGCCTATTGAACACCAAAACCTTACCATTGATATGAGTGGTTTTCCATCGGGTATTTACCTACTCAAAGTGACAGACAGCGAGGGAAACCAATGGGTCCGAAAATTGCTGCATCCTTAAATCAACGAAGATTCACTCCCTATCCCAATCGTACAAGAAGCCGTAGCAAATGAATAAAGGCACCAATCAGTATCGAAGACAGAAATGGACTTCAGGCTTGCTCCTGATGATACTGACCCTATGTGCTTACGCCAGTCCAATACAAGCCCAGTGCTCCTACAGTGAAGAAGGATATATTATCGTTGAAAACACCGATGATAGCGGCCCAGGCTCCTTGCGTGCAGCCATCGAATGTGCCAACACTGATCTTGGCCCAGATACGATCGTCTTTGAACTGACGGGCCAGCCGCCATATACTATCAGTCCATTGAGCAGTCTACCCTCCATTCAGGACAGCGGGACGGTGATCGACGTGACATTGGCTAGCGGATTGAGTTCTGGTGACTTGATCTTGAGTGGAGAAAATGTCATACCAGAGAGTGAAGACAATCCCGGAATCTACATCGACAATACGGATAATACGGGAATTTTTGGTCTAGAGATTATAGGATGGGTTAAAGGCATCTGGGCGGTCAACAGCCACAATCTCAGCATCGGAAAGCAAAGCACTGGAAACCTGGTGTACGGCAATACGAACAATGTGGAATTGATTGGTTGTGTTGATGCCGAGATTCAGAATAACTGGATCGGATTCAGCCCGAATGAGTCTCCGAATGTGTCGTCAGAAAAGGGTATATCGCTCGAGTATTGCTCTGACTTTGTGATCGGGGACTTCGCAGCAGGAAACAAGATCAGCTTTTGCCTCGAAGCCATCACGCTGCTTCAATGCAATAGCGGATTGATAATAGCTAATGAGATCGGTTTGGCTCAAGAGGGCATCGAACCTGAAGTAGCTGATCGAGGAATTCGGCTGATTAATGAAACAAGCAGTATTCAAATCGGTGCCTGCTTCTCTGGCGCTGAAAATATCATCGGAAACGTCCCCGTGGGAATTGAAATTTCATCAGGAAGCAACGACAATATATTGTTGAGGAACTACATTGGTTCCGATATTGAGGAAACTGATATTGGCTGCTATACAGGTATAGAAATCCTTTCTTCCAGCGGTATCACTTTGGGAGATATTAATGATGATGGCTGTCAAAACAGAATCTGTCACAATGATTCAGGGGTATGGCTCTTTGGCGATACGCAGAGTGTGGAAATGGTCAATAACTATTACAACTGCAATATCGAATCTATCTTTGTTGGCCCCTCCACCAATCAGGAAATCGAGGCACCAGAATTTCTCTTCTTCTATCCTGACCGTATCGAAGGGCTTGCAAGTCCTGGAGCCCGGGTTGATATCTTTATGGCAGATAATGACTGTCCTGAACTAGCATGCGAAGCCCAGCAAATTAGCATCAGTGTAAGCGCTACTGCGTCAAACGGTGTTTGGTCCTGGTATACTCCATTTCCCTTTGATATCAATCAAGTCACTCTAATCGCGCAGCAAACACTAAACTCCAACAGTTCTGGTTTCTCTGCTTGTAAGAACATTTGCGCCATTGATGCAGGGACCCTGGCCAGTGCTGAATCGGAGGAAGATATCTCTGTGGTCCTGGGCGAAAACTATGTCAACAGTCTAGGCAGCCCTATCCCCTTTATCTACCAGTATGAAGGCAGCCATAATGTAGAACCTGTACTGGAAACCTACCAGTCCTTTCTACTGCTGGCGGATGCTGCTGGCAACATTTTGGTGGCCTCCAACTCCAATACGATTGATTTTTCCCTTTTACCAACTGAGGGCAATTATTCGCTCTATGGATTAAGGGCACCCCTGGGTGAAGAGATTGATGTGGCCATTTTGCAAAGCTATTCAGTAGAAGATCTTCTCGATGAGGTGGCGAGTAATAACTTGTGTTTTGACCTTACAGAAGCGCCGCTTCCCGTTGCAGTGACCGGGCCCATCATTTGCCCAAGTGATGCTCAAGTAAGCCAAGCGGAAGAGGCCTATTGTCAGGGTGATCCATTGAGTCTATCTGCAACGCTTGAAAGCTACGATGGCGTCAGTATCGTCTGGCGGGATGGCAATGGAAATTTCCTCTCCAATGAATTTGATTTGCTTACCAACGTATTTGCCAACAGTGGATGTGAAGAGACGCAGAGCATTCATTATTTGATCAATTGTGAAGGCGGTATTGTCGCTGAAGACAGCTTGTCATTTATCGTATTCGGAGTTCCATTTGCGGAGGTACAGATCGACAACTGTACGGTCAATATTTTACCAAATTGTGATGATCTGGAATTGAGCTGGACGATCGGCGATCCAGATGATCCGGACTACAGCGGCAGTCTTGCTTACTTCAGCATCGACGAAGAGTACAATGGTCTGCTCACCACGACGCTAACAGGAGTGGATCAGGAGCTTTGCAGTTTTGATGCCAGCTTCAGTCGTGAAGATGAGATCTTTTGTATTCCACCTTGTGTTATCGACGATTTGATGCCTACACTATCGGGCATCACCGACAATCTGCTTTGTCCGGATGTGGAGCATATCCTAAGTGTTGATCCACCACCGGCCGGTTTTGAGGTTCGTTGGCAACGCAATTATGTTGATCTGGCCAGCACCCAGAACTATCTGCTTGTCACTACTTCGGGGGAATATCGATCCTACTATATCGATGCTAAAGAATGCCGTTCAAACTTCTCGGAGACAATTAAAGTCTCCTTGTTTGATGAGAGCTTTGTACCCTTGGTCTTAGATAGCACTATCTGCACTACAAATGCCTTCACGATTTCGCAGTTAAATGGCCTGGTGGAGCAAAACGATCTGTTGACCAGTCAATTGGTCTGGTTTTCCGATCCTTCGTCCACTTTTCAAATTAGTGATTTGGATCTTTTCGAAATCGCCAGCGAAGACACTTATGAATTGAGTTTGTATGCTTTTCACAGCTGCAATCCCCTGTCTCCGATTCTTGAAATGGTGGCAGAAATACACCTCTCCGTCAATTGCTTCCCTGACGGGCTTGACGCCGTTTCGGAGTCCCTCATCGTGTTTCCTAATCCTTCCCCTGAGGGCAAATTTTGCTTAAAACACAGTGGACAGTTCTTGCAGTTCTGCGAAGCAGAAATCAGCAATATATATGGCGAGCAGTTTCTCGTTCCAATACAAAGAAGTCAAATCTTGTTGGATGGTTTTCCTTCGGGTATATACTTTGCCCGATTGATTGATGATCGGGGAAGGAAGCATGAGTTGAAATTGATCGTTGGACAGTGATGTCTTACCGGGCTGAGCGATAACTACCAGCTGCAACTCCACTATTTGCTAAATCTCTTCGGCGCGCTCGAAGGACTATGCCCAATAGCCCCGATCGAAGCGGAACGAAGTGCTCAGATAGCGTGGTGAATGCCAGAGACGGGCTGGCTCGACGTAAGGAGAGACAGACGGGCTCCGGCATGAACAGCTAGCTGAGTGCTGAGTATTAGCGGAGAGCGGGTAGGTCGCTGCGACGGGACAAGAAGGCTGTGCTCCAAAAAAAAGAAAGCAGCACTGTCCTCGGCAGTACTGCTTCCATATCAAAACTCATTTTGTCTAATATCTAGTACTATGCAAACCAAGTTCGCAGCACTAGAACATGTAGTTGAGACTAAATCTCATGCTAGCCGGATTTAGGTT
>JAHDDV010000075.1:0-11436 GCA_020629205.1 Chitinophagales bacterium
GGAGATTATCCGTTTCATAAGTTCTTGTTTTGACTTTATGCAATTTAGTGAATGCCGGCTTTTTTTTCAATTGTGTCTAGTTTCTAGTTTCTGGTTTCTGGTTTCTGGTTTCTGGTGCCCGGAGCACTAGTGTAAATGATCAAAAGAGATAGGATTCTGTTCTTCTCCAATGTAGAGACGCATTGCATGCGTCTTGGAGCTTGGAGCATGATGCATGATGCATGATGCTTGGTGCTGGTTGGTCTCCTGTCTTCCATCCTAAAATTGGAGCGCTCGATAGACGGTGAAGAATAGCCTTGATAGCAGCGGAAATGCAGGGGTACTGAGCGCGCTGTATGCGCCACGAGCAGGGGCTCCAATAAGAGACCCTGCTCGTGGATGCAGACAGCAGCGAAGGGCGCATGCATTGCAGCGGATAGCAAGTAGGTCATCGCCACGTGACCAATCAGCTGGGCTCCAAAAGAAAACAAATTGCTATTTGAAAAGTGTTGGGTTTCTTTGATGGAGGTGGGTCAATAACGTGACTCGCATCACTTTATCCTTTCTTTTCCAACAGTCCTTCGTCTCCGCTCAGGAACCGTAGCGTCGTGCTAATGATTAGCTCTCTTTTTCAAATGACAACACTAAGCACTAAAGACTAAAACGGCAGATCATCCTGCTGATCATCCGGTGGAGGCATTAGTCCGTCATCTGGTGGCTGCATTTGTGGAGGAGCCATTTCTGTTTGTACGGCTTCGATTCTCCAGGCTTCCAAATTGGTGAAGTAGCTGATCTTGCCATCCTTTTCCCATTTGCGGCCTTTGATGCCAAAGGATACTTTAACATTATCGCCGATGCTGAAACTGTCCAGAATGGCTGTGCGGTCCTGAATGGTCTGAAATTTGATCAGTTCAGTGAAGTTCATGGCACCGCGAATCTCCTCGACTTCTAAAACAAATTCCCTCTTTCTGAAACGCTCAGAAATTTCCTGCGTCTGATATAGTTCTATAATCTTCCCGTTGATCTCAAAATTCATTTTGTCTTTTTTGTGCAAAAATAGCTAATTAATGGATGGATTTGTGGAGAGCTCGCCTGCAATTCAAATTTTCGTAACTTTCCCCGAAATAATCAGATAGATGGACCAGAATCAGAGAGAACTGGAACGTATGATTAGCAAGGTGATAGGTAAGGATTTGCTTAAGGATGGTCCTTTTCTAGAGGCCGGAAAAATAAATCCACTGGTCATCTTTCGTTTGAGTGGTGAGTTTCCTTCAATGGATCTCGCCAAGGAGGAGATATTGCTAATGGTCGACGACAGCAGTGAAGCCGGCAATAAAGGCTTTGTGTTGACAAACAAGCATTTATATTTTCAGCATAAGGGCGAAGAGTCCATTTTGGAGCATGGGGAGCTGTCTAGTCTGGTCTTGCCTGACGGTGTGTGTTTTGATACTCCTAAGTTGAAAGGAGTGAGTGGGATTCGCCTGGCAGAGTTATTTGAAAAATTGGGAGCACAGAAGAATATGGTAAAACCTGAGAAACCAAAGTCATTGGATGACGTAATCAATCGGGCGAATGATCTGGTGAAAAAGATGGATAAGCATGTGGCTGCGAAGCGCGGCACGGGCAAAGATGAGCCTGCTGAGGATGATCCTTCCTGGGCTGTGCAGCAGGATTTTTTGGATATGCTGCAGGCTGAAGGAGATGCCGTATCTGAGGTTTGTACTTCTTTAAATGGGGATAAGGATTTTATGAAGGCCTTGCAAGAAGCCTTTGCGGAAGGGGATCAGCTTTCTCAGAGTTTTAAGGCGGAGCATGTCTTCATGCAGGACTTTATCAAAGCCTATAATCTTTTGGATGCAGACCTTACTCGTGAATTGGAAGGCAAGGAGAAATTTGTTTTGGCTTACTTGTTTGAGCGCTTGCAGGGTGGAGATATGGCGGCTTCGATCAGCCTTGGCCGACTAAATGATATGGTGGAGAACCCGAAGTTTGAAGAGAGCATTCAGAAATTGAAATCTGCGGAGATCATCAAACTGCCGGAGCAATACAAGGACCAGTTTATTTTGCCTTCTTTGCTCACACGAATCGACCATCCGGACTTTGAGCGGGTTAGTTCGCAGATCTATCGCTTCGTTTCCATACTTGCCAAGGCAGATGGCACGGTATCAAAAGAAGAAGAAGCGGTGCTCAAGAAGATATTGGTAAAGGTAGAGAGGCCGAAGCGGGTGATCGCCAATGTGAAGCAATCTGAGGTGCCGGAGAATGAGGTCCTAGAAGACGTGCTAGGAGATTTGAACAAGCTGGTAGGGCTCGAAAATATCAAGGAAGATATCAAAGGCTTGATCAATTTTCTGAAGATTCAAAAAGTGAGGGAGGAGCAAGGGCTTGCTATGACAGAGCGTTCCTTGCATTCCGTTTTTATGGGCCCGCCGGGCACAGGTAAGACAACGATTGCCAGATTGTTGGGGCGTGTGTTTAAGCATTTGGGCTATCTGGATAGTGGGCATGTGGTGGAGACAGATCGAGCTGGACTGGTGGCTGGCTACATCGGCCAAACAGCCTTGAAGGTGGATGAAGTGGTAAAAGCAGCGCTCGGAGGCGTGCTCTTTATCGATGAGGCTTATGCGCTCAATAGAGGAGAGGGCGGAAAGGACTTCGGAAATGAGGCTATCGAGACGCTGCTCAAGCGAATGGAAGACCATCGAAGGGAGATGATTGTGATTGTAGCTGGTTATCCGGACGAGATGGAGACGTTTATCAACTCCAATCCAGGACTGAAGTCTCGTTTTAATCGCTACTTCAAATTTGATCATTACAATGGTACCGAGCTGCTGAATATATTTAAGCTTTTTGCGGGGAATGCTGATTTCAAGCTTTCTGAAGATGCAGCCGAAAAGCTTTCGTTTATTTTTGATGAGCTATATGAGAAGCGTACACCGACCTTTGGTAATGCTCGTGTTGCCAGGAATTTGTTTGAAGAGTGTATACAGTTGCAAGCAAACCGACTGGTGGGTGTAGCACCACTGACCAAGGAAATATTGATGACTCTGGAAGAGCCGGATATTCCGCCTGTGAAGGAGACAGTCAGAAAGATTTTGGTCTTTGAGCCTAAGGAATAGAGAATCAATACCTGTCCATTTTGACTTGCTGGAAATGCTTTAGCCATCGTTATTTTTCTCCACCAGCCAACAAGGATGCCGTCAAAAAATGCCTTGTCTAAATCATTTCCAGCGGCGTCAAAATCAGACAGTTATTGATTCCCAATCCCTAAAGAAGAAGAGGAATAGAAAACAGAAAGCCCGGTCCATTGTGGACCGGGCTTTTTTCTTGTTTTAGTTACAGTGCCTATGAAGTTTGCAAGCAGTTATTCACTGTAAGGATTTTGGAATGAATCTGGGACATTCAATGCTACTGGAGCAGGTTAAGATCTCGAATGAGGATGTTTTTTCTGTAGGTGTGGATTATGTCTTTCTTCTTCAGATCATTCAGAACTGTGGTAACAGTCTGACGAGAAGTTGATGTAAGATTGGCAATGTCCTGATGAGTTAATCGATGCTTCAAGAGCACTTCGTATCCTATTGGAATTCCTTTGGAGTCAGCGCGATCCTTTAGGAAGTCGATGATTCGTGATCGGGAGTTCTTGAAGATAACCGATTCAAGACGCTTCTCCATTGTACGAAGCTTATTGCCCACCTGCGTCATGATCTTCATGCCGAAGTCTGGTTGCTCTTTGATCATTTCTTTCAAGATAGGAAGCGAGATGGCAAGGTACTTTGTATCCTTATCCATGCTTAAAGCAAAATTGTGTCTTGTACCGTTGCCCGCTAGCACAGACTCTCCGAAAATCTCCCCTGGATAAATGATCTCCTTGATAATCTCCTTATCGTCTCTGGACCTTGCTCCAATTTTCACACGACCCTTAATCAATAGGTAAATATGATGTGCCGAGTCATCTGAATAATAGATGTAAGTATTGTTGCCTTTGTTATGGACAACTGCTTTTATCTCCAGGGCTGCTAGCTGCTCCTCTGTGAAAATATGAGGCGGAGCTTCCTTGGTTTTGTTGAAAATGTTGCTTGCTGCAATCATAGGAAAAGAAAGTTTAGTGTTCTGTAATAAGCTCAAGTTACGTTGCAAGTTAGTGCGAAAAAAGTACAAAAAGAAGACGCTTCCAAGCTGGAAAAGGTGGCCTGGTACGTTAAATTCGCGACAATTTTCTTTGCAAATCACTGATTGTCAGTCTATTCTAATTAATAGAATCCTGACAAAATAAAAGCTCTACCAAGGTGTTTTTTGAGGTGATTTTCGTTTTTTTTCGACTAAATGAACCTGTTTTTTCGCAAATAGGACCTAACATAGTCCTCAATGCCGAGCTCCAAACTTGTCATTTCCCGCTGAAATCCTGAAGCTTTTAACTTGGTAATCGGTGCCTCGGTATAGTATTGATAATGCGCACGGATGTCTTCCGGAATATCAATGAACTCGATATTGACTTCTCGTTCCATAGCTGCGAATGTAGCCTTTGCTAAATCAAGGAAAGTACGCGCCTTTCCAGAGCCTACATTGTACAAGCCGCCCGCATCCACAGAGTCAAAAAGGAAGTACATACAGACTTCAGAGACGTCCTTTACATAGACAAAGTCGCGATATTGTTCTCCGTCGACATAACGCTCGTTATGGGATCGAAACAACTTGACCTTGCCAGTCTCGAGAATTTGGTAATAGGCCTTTCTAATCACAGAGGACATTCGGTCTTTGTGGTATTCGTTGGGACCATACACATTAAAGAACTTGAGTCCGGCCCAATGGGCTGGCTGGTCTTCTTGTTTGAGCGCCCAAAGATCAAATTCGTGCTTCGAAAAAGCATAAGGATTCAAGGGGCGAAGTTTATGTAGAAGGGAGTGATCATCTTCAAAACCCCATTGTCCATTGCCATAAGTGGCTGCCGAGGATGCATAGACAAATGGGATTTCACGTTCTGCGCAAAAATTCCATAGCAGTTTACTATAGCGTAGATTGAGCTCCGCAAATAACGACTCATCTTTCTCGGCAGTATCGGTCCGTGCACCTAAATGCAGCACATGGCTAATGCGCTCTCCCTGATAACGAAGATGCAGTTCTAAATCCTTGCGATGCCAGCGCTCTGCGTAGGATTTTCCTATCAGATTTGCTTCTTTTCTTCCTCCGGGAAACTCATCTACAAGGATGACATTGCCATGTCCGCGCGCATTTAGGTCAGAGAGCGCACAGCTTCCAATGAAGCCGGCGGCTCCAGTTAATAGTATCATAGTATTGTTAGCGTATGCCTAAGAAAACTCCAGCACTGTCTTCCTAATAATGGAAATACATTCCATGAGCTCTTCTTCTGTGATAACCAATGGAGGGGCAAATCGAATTTTGTCTCCATGAGTAGGCTTAGCCAGCAGACCATTTTCTTTCAGGTTCATGCACAGTCTCCAGGCGGCTTCAGGGTCCTCATGCTTGATCACAATTGCATTTAGCAAGCCTTTTCCTCTTACCAAATCAATAAGGTCTGAATCTATCGCTTCAAGTTCTCTTCGAAGAATCACTCCCATTTTTTCTGCATGATCGCTAAGGTTTTCATCTACCAGCACTTTCAAGGCAGCAATGGCTACTGCGCAGGCTAGTGGATTTCCACCATAAGTGGAGCCATGCTCACCAGGTTTGATACAGAGCATAATGTCGTCATCCGCCAAGACAGCAGATACAGGCAATACTCCACCAGAAAGAGCCTTTCCAAGGATCAGGATATCTGGTCTCACATTGGAGTGATCGCAGCAGAGCATCTTACCTGTGCGTGATAAACCGGTCTGTACCTCATCAGCAATAAACAGTACATTGTTTTTGCTACAAAGATCATAAGCATCAGAAAGGTAGTTGTCATCGGGTACAACCACACCTGCTTCTCCTTGTATAGGCTCTACCATAAAGCCAGCTACATTTGGATCTTGCAATGCTTTCTCCAGGGCAGGAATGTCATTGTAAGGAATTACCACATAGCCCGGCATATAAGGGCCAAAACCCTTGTAGCTTGAGGGGTCTTGTGAAGAGGAAATAGCAGCTAGTGTACGTCCCCAAAAGTTGCCTTCTACGAAGATGATCTTTGCTTGGTTCTCCGGAATTCCTTTCTTAGTATAGCCCCACTTTCTGCAAAGCTTGATTGCTGTTTCACCGCCTTCAACGCCGGTGTTCATAGGGAGCACTTTGTCGTATCCCAGCAGCTCAGTGATGTACTTCTCGTATTCTCCAAGCACATTATTGTGAAATGCCCTGGAAGTAAGGGTGAGCTGGGCCGCTTGCTCATTAAGTGCTGACAATATCTTCGGGTGGCAATGTCCTTGATTGACTGCGGAGTATGCGGATAGGAAATCGAAATAATGCTTGCCTTCGACATCCCAGACATGTATGCCTTCGCCTTTGGTAAGCACTACTGGCAGCGGATGATAGTTATGCGCTCCATATTTGTCTTCCAATTCAATAAAGTGATTCGAACTTAGTACTTCCATAGTTTTTTTATTTTTTCCAAAATTAGCAGTTATAGCTCAGAACATGAAATGCAATATTGGGTCCGAATTTACGGCGAAGGAGCGGAGCAATTTCCGGTTGTACCAACAATCATCGCGAAAAAGGCTTGATTTCCAAAGCTGGTGTATCTTTGCCCTAGATATTACCCCTGTTTCATGAACTTTAGAATGCTTTGCTGACTGTTCCAATTCTCATTGTATTTGCAATTGTTGCCGTTGCATTCGTGCTCTTTGTCACAGAGTGGGTAGAAGCAGACGTCACCGCAATGCTTGTCATGGTTTTGCTGCTGCTTTCCGGGGTGTTGACTCCTGCAGAAAGTCTATCTGGTTTCTCTCATGAGGGCACTATCACAGTATTCGCACTCTTGGTGCTCAGCCTGGGGCTTCAGAGTACTGGAGTAGTCAACTGGATAGGCAACAATATGGAGCGAATCACTGGACGTACGGAGCTGCGAATAATGATCGTTTTGTCGGTAGTAGTGGCATTTGCTTCGGCATTTGTGAGCAATACAGCTGTCGTCGCTATTTTGCTTCCGGTCGTCAATCGATTAGCGAAGTTTGCCAACATCAGTGCCAGTCGCTTATTAATGCCACTCTCCTTTGCGGCTATGACGGGTGGCACGATCACTCTCATTGGCACTTCCACCAATATTATTATAAGCAGCATACACGAAGAGCATACCGGAGAGGCATTTGGTGTCTTTGAGTTTGCAGTTCTTGGCTTGATTCTTTTTCTGGGTTATTTGATTTATCTGGTGTTTCCTGGTCGCCTGATCATTCCGGATCACAAGAGTAATGATGAGCTCACAAAGGATTATCAGCTGGAAGCCTATTTGACTCAGGTAGTCGTTGGAGCCAATTCGCCCCTGATCGGTAAGCCAATTTTGGAGAGTGATCTGGTAGTCCATCACCGCGTGTTGGTGCTCAACATTATTCGGGATCAAACAAATGTTTGGCTGCCCGATCAAGTGGATCGCATAAAGGCCAATGATGTTTTGGTGATCAAATCCCGGGCCGATATGCTGATGGCTATTCAGAATGAACTTGAGTTGCAAATAGTCAAGGATGTGGCACTGGATGACAAGGAGTTAACGTCCGAAGATGCGGTATTGATCGAGGCAGTTATTGGGCGCAATTCTTTTCTTGTCGGAAAAGTGATTTCGAAGGTGGATTGGCGGTATATTTTTGGGGCAATTCCCTTGGCATTACGCAGGAGTGGTGCCCCTGTGTCGATAAATGTGCGGGAAGCGGTCATTCAATTTGGCGATGTGATTCTCTTTGAGGCGAGGAGAAGCAAGCTTTCTCTGTTCCACAATTCTCCTGACTTTATCGTACTAGGTAGGATCAAGAAGGAGAATCTTCGAAAAGATAAGATCATGATGTCTTCTCTGATTGTTGCAGGAAGTATACTAATCGCTGCTACAGGTTTGTTGCCATTGGTTACTGCTGCATTGGTGGGCTGCATTCTCTTATTTTTGAGCGGATCTGTGAGCATGCGTTATATCTATCGTAAGATGGAGTGGCGGGTATTCTTTTTGCTTGCTGGTATTCTTCCTCTTGGTATTGCGATCGAGAAGACAGGAGCTAGTGCACTAATAGCAGAGGCCTTCTTGCAGCTGATGGGAGCTGCTACACCTGCTACGGTAATATCAGTATTGTTTGTAGTGACGCTCTTACTGACCAGCTTTATCTCCAATGCTGCGACGGCAATTCTTGTCGCCCCAATTGCAATTGAGATGGCGGAGCGAATGAATGTTAGCCCCAAAGCTTATCTGGTAGCTGTCATGTTTGCGGCCAGCACGAGCTTTCTTACCCCCCTTGGTTATCAGACGAATATGCTGATTTATGGGGCCGGACAGTATAAGTTTGGCGATTTTGTGAAAGTCGGTGGGGGGCTGAGTATTTTGGTATGGCTTTTGGCGAGCTACTTTATACCCAGGCTCTATCTATAAAAACCAATTATTCTAAGCAAATAAGGCTATCTTTGCCCGCCGAATCAAGAATTGAACCTTTCAGTATTATGCAAATAAGAAATATTGCCATCATTGCCCACGTAGATCATGGCAAAACCACAGTGGTTGACAAGATCCTGGCCCATTGCAAATTCTTCAAGGACCATGAAACTCCTGGTGAGCTGGTCATGGACAACAACGACCTGGAGCGAGAAAGAGGAATTACAATTCTTGCCAAGAATGTTTCTGTAGTCTACAAAGACGTGAAGATCAATATCATCGATACACCCGGTCACAGCGACTTCGGAGGAGAAGTAGAGCGCGTTCTAAACATGTCTGATGGGGTCTTGTTGATCGTTGATGCCTTTGAAGGGCCAATGCCGCAAACTCGATTTGTGATGCAGAAGGCAATCGATCTCGGTCTAAAGCCAATTGTAGTCGTCAACAAGGTCGACAAGGAAAACTGTGAGCCGGAGATCGTGCAGGACAAAGTCTTTGATCTAATGTATGACCTTAATGCAACGGAAGATCAGTTGGACTTCTTGACTGTATATGGTTCTGCTAAGAATGGCTGGATGGGTGAAGATTACAAGAGCCCGACCGAGGATGTGAGCTTCCTTTTGGATGCAATATTGGATCAGATTCCACCTCCGACTATTGAGGAAGGACCGGCTCAAATGCAAATCACTTCTTTTGATTTTTCGCCATATGTAGGGAGGATTGCAGTTGGAAGATTGTTCCGGGGAACCATCACCAATAACATGCCAGTCGCATTGATTAAGCGAGATGGTGAAGTGCAGAAGACCAGAGTGAAAGAGGTCTATGTCTTTGATGGATTGGCAAAGGCCAAAGTGGAGTCTGTGAAGGCAGGAGATATTTGTGCCTTGGTTGGTTTGGAAGGTTTTGAGATAGGAGACACGGTTGCTGATCAGGAATCGCCGGAAGCCATGCCGGCCATCTCAATTGATGAGCCCACAATGAGCATGTTGTTTACCATTAATAATTCCCCATTCTTTGGAAAGGAAGGAAAGTTTGTTACCTCTCGTCACCTAAAAGATCGATTGGACAAAGAATTGGAAAAGAATCTGGCTCTAAGAGTGGTGGAAACTGATTCACCGGATGCAAACATCGTGCACGGACGAGGGATTCTTCATTTGTCAGTGCTTATCGAGACCATGAGAAGGGAAGGCTACGAATTACAAGTTGGCCAGCCACAAGTTCTGTACAAAGAGATCGATGGTGTGCGCTGCGAGCCCGTGGAGGAACTGACCATCGACTTGCCGGAAAGTGTATCGGGGACGGCTATAAATATGGTTAACCAACGCAAGGGGGACATGGTAAGCATGGAGCTCAAGGGGGAGCGGGTAATGCTCTTATTCCACATTCCATCAAGAGGAATCATCGGTTTGAGAAATGAGCTGCTGACCGCTTCTGCAGGGGAGGCCATTATCAGTCACCGATTCCTCGAATATCAACCAGCCAGAGGAGTGATGGAAAAGCGTCAAAACGGATCTCTCATCGCCGGAGAAGGTGGGACTGCTATTGCCTATGCGCTAGATAAGCTGCAAGACAGAGGTAAATTCTTTATCGATCCGGGAGATGAAATATATGAAGGTCAGGTCGTTGGAGAACATTCTAAGGGCAATGACCTTGTGGTGAAAGTGAATAAAACAAAAAAGCTGAGCAATGTGCGTTCTGCTGGTTCGGATGACAAAGCAAAGCTGGCTCCTCCGATCAAGTTCTCTCTCGAAGAAGCACTGGAGTATATTCAGGCCGACGAGTATGTGGAAGTGACACCAAACAGCATCCGGCTGCGAAAGATACACCTGAACGAAAACGATCGAAAGAGAAATAGCAACTAATACTCCCGGGCACAAAGTTTTGGATAGCTACCAGACTGTCTTTTTTAGGCCTGTTAATCAGATAATTTTCTCTTAACATTGCCCTTAGCATTTGGGGTAGATTTAACGCTATTTTAACATTGATGCGAGGCACCTTGCTGTGCTTATTGGCATCTTTGTGACCCTTCTTAATTGCATTTTCCGCACAATTTTATCTCGACTGATCATGAATTTTGGATTGATTGATGTCTTAAACGTTATCGGTGCTCTTGGATTCTTCATCTTTGGGATGAAGCTGATGAGCGAGGGTCTTCAAAAAGCCGCTGGCACTCAGCTCCGTAGGATTCTACAAACCATGACCACCAATCGCTATATCGGTGTATTTACTGGTTTTTTGATCACTGCTCTATTGCAATCGTCTTCTGCGACAACTGTGATGACGGTGAGTTTTGTGAATGCAGGTCTGCTGTCCTTAGTGGAATCAGCCGGGATCATGATGGGGGCCAATATTGGAACTACCATAACAGGTTGGCTTGTGAGTACATTGGGGCTGGGTAAGGTTAAACTGGCAGCCTACGCCCTTCCGATTATTGCTGTGGGCTTTCCAATGATGTTTATCAATAAAGGTAAATGGAAGGCCTGGTCAGAGTTCCTTATTGGATTTGCATTGCTATTCATGGGGTTGGCCCTACTTAAGGACCAAGTGCCGGATATCAAAGGAAATCCGGAGGCCCTTGAGTTTTTGGCGGCCTGGGGAGATATGGGCTATCTCAGTTACTTGATCTTTATCGCCGTTGGTGCTCTGTTAACCATCATTATCCAATCATCTAGTGCCTCCATGACATTGACGCTCGTGATGTGTGCCAATGGATGGATTCCTTTTTCGGTAGGAGCTGCCATGGTGCTTGGAGAGAATATTGGAACTACTATCACGGCGGAGTTAGCTTCTCTGGTAGGAAATGTTCACGCTAAAAGATCGGCCCGGATACACAGTATGTTCAACATTATCGGAGTCGTATGGATGGTCATATTGTTGCCAGTGGTACTGAAGGCCATTGCATATGTTTTTGTCAATTACCTGGGTTTTACCTCACCATTCGAAGATCGGGAGTCGATTCC
>JAHDDV010000075.1:11536-18234 GCA_020629205.1 Chitinophagales bacterium
TTAACGAGGCAATGGTCGGCGGCAAGAACTACGAGGATTGGGACTCTGAGGACTAATCCTTAATTTGCAGAATGAAGAAGCTCATATTTATTCTGTTGCTTGCAAGTCCTATCATGATGAACCAACTCAGCGCCCAACCGGAAGGCGGCCGCCCCAATGACAAAGCTCGCCTCTATACTTTGATTTCAGACGAATGGGATTTTCGCATGGGTGAATATCCCATGTGGGCCAGTGCCATTGGCCTCGAAGGGTACGATGCAAAGATTGCGGAAGTTGGGGTTGAGGCGGAAAAACGAAGAGCCCGCTATTGGCAGAACTGTCTGGATAAACTCGGCAATATCAATCGCAGTGCTCTTGACACGGAAGATCAGATTAATTACGACTTCTTTCAGCTAGTCATGCAAGACTATCTTGATCACTACAATCATGAAACATACCTGATCCCGATTTCCTCTGAGGGAGGCTTCCATACTGGCTTCATGTACAGCGTAAGCGATCGCAACTATGATAGCTTGGAAGATTATGAGAACTATCTCAAGATTCTAGCTGCATTTCCACAGTACTGCGAGGACCATCTGGAATTGATGAAACTGGGCATAAAGAAAGGAATGGTCGCTTCCAAGGCTGTTCTAAAGGGATTTGATGCCAATATCGATCCGCATATTGTAGATGATCCGGTTGACAGTTATTTCTATGGTCCTTTTGTAGATATGCCGGAGCATGTCGATGCCAAACATGGCAACCGCTTGAGGTCCAAGGCGCAGAGTCTTATCAAAAAGGACATCGTTCCTGGTTTCGAAAGAATCAAAAAATTCGTAGCAGAGCAGTACTTGCCAAATGCATCAGAAAGCGTCGGAGTCTCCGCTTTACCGAAAGGAGGGGAGTTCTATGAAACGCGTGTCAAGTACTTCACCAATCAGGATATCAGTTCTGAGCAGGTATACAACATAGGACTAAAAGAAGTCTCCCGAATCAGGGGAGAGATGGAAGCAATCATCAAGCAGCTGGAGTTTGAAGGAAGCTTCGAGGAATTCCTTCAGTTTCTGCGCACAGATCCTCAGTTCTATGCAAAGACCCCTAAGGACCTTCTAAAAGAGGCCGCTTACATTTGCAAAAGGGTAGAATACCAGTTGCCGAGCTATTTCGGGAAATTACCTAGATTGCCCTTTGGGGTGGAACCAGTGCCAGAGCATCTTGCACCAAATTACACGACAGGCCGCTACGCATCTGGCAATATGGCCAACAAAAAAGCTGGAGCATATTGGGTAAATACCTACAAGTTGGAAAGTCGTCCGCTCTATGTGCTGCCAGCTCTGTCTTTGCACGAGGCCGTGCCGGGTCATCATCTACAGCTTAGCCTTGCGCAAGAGCTAGGGGAAGTGCCCGAGTTTAGAAAACATACCTACCTGAGCAGCTTTGGCGAGGGTTGGGCGCTCTACGCCGAATACCTTGGAGAGGAGATGGGTATCTATGATGACGAATATGCCCAATTTGGTCGCTTGACCTACGAGATGTGGAGAGCTTGCAGATTGGTCGTAGATGTAGGCCTACATATGAAAGGTTGGTCCAGAGAAAAAGCAGTCGATTATTTGGCCAACAATACAGCCCTTTCAATCCACAATTGTAATACTGAGGTAGATCGCTACATAGGATGGCCGGGACAAGCCCTGTCATACAAGATGGGAGAACTGAAAATCAAGGAACTAAGAGCAAAAGCAGAGAAAGAGCAGGGGGGGAATTTTGATATTAGAGCCTTCCATGATCTCGTGCTCAGTTACGGTTCTGTTCCGCTATTCGCTCTTGAGGATATCGTAATTACATGGTTAGAAAATTAATATCAGGCTGGAAATCCTAAATTTACTTGTATCTTAGCCGACATATGAGATGCAGTCGTATGGCTGTTTTTCTGCCCTGGCTCTCTTGTCCAAAACCTGGAGGCACAAGGCTTTGATTTCCAATACTGAATTATGAAAGTGGAGTTTGTCGATCGGGTGGAACGCCTTCGGTCGTGTGGGTTTTTTCTGTCGCAGAAAGAGCTCTCAAATGAAGAACTGGCAGAGCATCTTTTTGCCAAAGCAAAAGAAACTTTTGAGCCAGAACAGTTTAACGACCTATTTGACCCCAAAGAAGTTGAACTATTCGAATTATCCTTGGCACAGCTCGACAATAGCCGAGTCTGGTGGAAGGATATGGAATGCGGTGTCCTTGAAGGCAATCAAGCCTATTGTACCATACTCAAGGAATTCAAGGCCTTGTCCAACGGCTATTTCCGCCCGGTTAATATGCATGAGTACTGGGAATCGAGCGATGGTCCCATACACATCGGTTTTGAAGTCGACGGGGAAAAGCACCAATATCGACCAGAGTTCAAGTATGATTGGCTCGATAGTGGCTTCATTGATAAAATTTATGATATCTTTCAGGAAAAGGAGTATCCATATCAGCTCTATGCCTACATTGGTCGCTCCGATGATGACTGGGGATTCTATGGCGATGACATATTTATTGTTCGTGCTACAGAAGAGGAAAAGGAAAAACTGGGGAAGCTGATGAAATGGGAACTTATGGTGTGGGCTTAATCCCTGCTCCTAACAACCGCGTCCACAAGTAGATCTTCGATAACCTATCAGCCGTAATATGATGTTGTCAGCCAAAGCCTGGTACCTTTTTTATTGCTGCATGCTATTTTGCATTGGTAGCTCCTCCGGGCAAGTGCTTTTCGCTCAGACAGCCAAAGTTCGACCACATAACTATTTGGCGCAACAGAACGAAAATCTTCCCCGGGATTTTGTTCGTTTTCGCTACCCCATTGTGGAATATCCTGATCAGGAGCTTCAAAAGCGCATAAATGCCCAGATCAAGTATATGGTGTTTTACGAAGAGCATCAGGACCCTAAGGTGCCTTTGGATAGCCTCTTGCAAAATGCTGCAGATGATGCCTACATCACTTCTATCGATTACCTCATTGGACATTGCGATGACCAGCTGCTCTCGCTTCTGGTCTATGGAGAATTCTACGCCATGGGCTACACCAGGTGGACAAGAGCTTTTACCTTTGATCTTAGCGATGGCTCTATGCTCGGCTTGGCGGAGCTCGTAAAAGACGATGCCTCACTTGCAGAGATCAAGGATTTAATCAAAGAACAAAAAACGGCCTGCCTTAAGTCCGCAATGGATGACCTTCAAAACCTGCCGGAGAGGGATAAGTCGGTGAGTCCCAAAGATCTGGACAACATGATCTTCAATCTTCAGCAATGTCAAAAAAGGCTGAATGTCAATGACTATTTCCTTTGGCCCGATTATCTACAGATCATTGATCCCTGTCCTTTCTCTCGATTGATGCAAGTGCATGAACCGCAATGCGACCTATTGCTTAGCCTGGATAAGTATGATCCTCTGCTTCGACTCAAGTAGCTTATTGCAGCTATCTTGCAATCACAAATGGAAAGGAAAATTCTTGGCTTTCTGAGCGGACCTGCAACCAATACATTCCCTTTGCCAGGCCAGAAACATCCAGTGTCATATTTTCTTGTCCACCGCTTTGTGCAAGTGCAATACTTCTGCCTTGCGCATCTACTGCAAAGATGGAGGCATCACTTGCGCTCAGCCCCTCTAGCTGCACCAGTTGATCTACGAAGCTATCCAAAATATAGGCTTCCTGAGGATCAAGCTCGCCCGTACCAAGTCCTCCAAGAGTGCAAAAATTGAAGCGCTTTTGAGAGCCAAAATCAAGGTCTTCAATCTCGGTTAGTGTTTCTCCATCGCTGATGCGCACTACAGACATACCACCTTCGCTCATCCCATCAAAGCCCTTGTCAGTCACCTTGATGGAATAACAAGCGTTTTCCAAACACCACTCTTCACTGGTCTCCAGATTAGTCAGACTATAGGGGCCACCAGTGCGCAGAATATTGCCCTCATCATCCTCCAACTGCCAGCTGTTGTCAAATGGGTTTGTGCTATCGCCGGTAAAGGTGAACTGAACAGGAATTCCCGATTGATTTACCTCAAAGCTTATTTCGCCGCCATCGTTTTCCGGATCTTCATCGTCCAGCTCATTTGGCACAGTCGTGAAGGCATTGATCGTGTTTTCTCCCGGCAGGACAAAATTGCTGCTAATCTCAAACACGGCCGCCTGCCCAGGGTTAAGCGCTCCTTCAAAGAAAATGAACTTTAGATTTCCTCCATTAATTTGCCAGTTTATCGTAGCTGAGGTCAATGGCTCGGTACCGAAATTTTTCAGGATCAGCTCCGCAGTCATGCCCCCACATATCGGATGTCGCAATCCACGAATCTCCGCAATGCCCGCATCAATCTCGTGCTCAAAGCCGATCTCAGTCGTTACCCGAAGACTATCCATGATCACGGCATCGATCGGACGATCATCCGCATCCGTAAGCACTTCTCCTATGGCCTTGACCACATCAAAATTCTGAATCACAGAACCAAAGACCGGATGTGCCGAAGACAAGGGCGAATTGTCGAAGTCAAGGAAGGTGTTGTCTACCAGATTGACAAAGAATTGACTACTGCCCGTGTTTGGCCCCGAATTCGCCATAGACAATGTGCCTTCTACATTGCTGAGCTCCTCGTGAAATTCATCTTCGATCTCATAACCGGCATCGCCATCTCCAGTGCCCGTCTGGTCTCCACCCTGTATCACAAAATCGTCGATCACCCGATGGAAAGTCACGCCATCATAGAATTTCTGATTGACCAAATCAACAAAGTTTCCCGAGGTGATTGGGCTCAAAGAATCACTCATTTCCGTGACAAATTCTCCCATATTGGTATAGAAGGTCACCTGTGTCTGAGCTTGCACAAGGCCTGAAAGTAGCAGTCCAAATGCCAAAGAAAGGCTGCAAAGTATGTTCTTCATCATACAACAAGGTAAGGATTTTTGCACATAGAATGGTCTCTCCTCCGCGCGGGCTCACAATTTTGTCAAAAGATGTTATCTTGAATGCATACGCATATACTAGCCATGAAAAAACATTACTTCGCGCTGCTTTGCTTCATTGCCATCTTGATGATCACTTGCAAAAAAGATGATGATCCACAAGTCGATGACAACAATAACAACAATCCGATTGATACCACTTCACTGCCCTCCGATACCCTGGACAATGATAGCACTGATGTGTATCAGGCACCAATGGGTACGAAGGTGATCCCGTCCTCACCACAACGTAGTGGAGACCCACAAACTGGTTATGACTATCTGGTTTCCGGCGATTACATCGGGGCAGGTGTGCCCTATGATGCTTATCTGCTTGCCTATGGTCAGGATGCCAGTAATCCCTTGGGTAGAGAAGCGCCCAATGATGTGGTGCTGCACGAGTTCACTGCGGTGACTGCACCGAATGGAGTGTTGGTAGTGGCGCCAAATTGCTTGCAATGTCATGCATCCAAGCTCAATGGTGAGCTGATCGTTGGCCTCGGAAATTCCTTCTTCGATTCGACAAACGATCAGAGCGAATTGGTTCCCACACTGGATGCTGGCATCAATCTGCTCTACGGTGCCGGCTCCCCCGAAGATGAGGCTTACCAACCCTTCAGAGCTGCTGTTGAAGCTACAGGTCCGAAGATCATCACCCAATCTGTAGGGGCTAATCCTGCAGATCAGCTTGCCGCAGTTTTGGCCGCGCATCGTGATCCGAATACACTGGAATGGATCGATGAAGCCCAAATCGATGTACCTGATTATGTTGTGCAGACGGACGTCCCGCCTTGGTGGGTGCTGAAGAAAAAGAATGCGATGTTTTATGGCGGTTTCGGTCGTGGTGACTTCAGCCGCTACATCATGGCCTCCAGTCTGCTCACCATGGAAAACAAAGAAAAAGCCGAAGAAGTAGATGAGAAATTTCCGGATGTATTGGCTTATCTAAACTCGATCGAAGCGCCTATCTTTCCCGGTCCAATCGATGAAGAAAAGGCCCTTGCAGGAGAGTCGATATTCAATGCCAATTGCAGCTCTTGTCACGGTACCTATGGAGAGGATGAGTTTTACCCCAATCTGCTGGTAGAGCAGGAGCGGGTCGGCACAGACCCCTTCCTCGATCAGGCCTATACAAGTGTTCAATATTCCTATTTTATTAATTGGTTCAACAATGGCTGGTTTGGTACACCGCCCAATGCAGCTCAACTTGTCAACGAGGGCGGCTATGTAGCACAGCCACTGGATGGGATTTGGGCCTCCGCGCCCTATCTGCACAACGGCTCGATTCCTACTTTGGAGGCATTATTGAATTCTTCTGTACGACCGACTTACTGGCGTCGCAGCATGGATGACAGCGATCTCGATCTCACGCATGTTGGTTGGAATTACACCGAAGAAGCGGGTCAAACGGATAAACAAACCTACAATACGACCCTGCTCGGCTATGGCAATATGGGACACACTTTTGGCGATCACCTGAGCGATGAAGAACGCTCCAAGCTGATCGAGTACATGAAGACACTGTAGCCTAGGAATCATGTACGTAGCAATGTGCTAGAAAATTTGAATAATAAATTTTTGGAGCGCCGCTGCAATGACCCCGTCCACTTGATGACCTGCTATCCGTTCCAATGGATGCACTCCGGCACTGCTTCGCTGCACCCGCAGCCCTGTCTCTTTTTGGAGCCAGTCCTGTCGGGGCGACTCAGCGGTGCCGGAGCGCATCCATTTCCTCTTCTATCAGGGCTATTTTTCACCT
>JAHDDV010000076.1 GCA_020629205.1 Chitinophagales bacterium
CCTAAGCAGGCTAAATGTTTGCCCACACCGAGGATGTGCTGAGCAGAACCCGGCTAATCTTGTATATTGGGATTGCTGAATTATGGGATCATGGAAAAGCAGCGCTATAGTCATTGGCTTGTTTTGGGGATTTTGTCCTTTCTCTTTGTTGTCGGCTGGCATGTGCTGGAGCCGATCAGCAATGCTGTGCCTGTGTTTTTCTATAGCATGGTGCTGGTTTGTACACTGGCCTTTCATTTTCTGTTTTACCGGGCTGTGGTCCAGGAGCAGCGATTCAGGTCCGTCGATCATCTGCTGACCGTAGCGACGATCACAGGTATTTTGGCTTTCTCCAGCACCTTGATGGCTGATCTCTCAAAGCAACTAATGTCCGGCCCATGGCAGCACCGGGCCTTCTCAGAGCTGATTGATCTGGCTCGATTCTATGTGGTACTTTCCTATTTATTGTTTCTGTTATTCTTATTTAAGAAGCTGTTCTTCTATCAAAAGCGCCGTGTGGTGCTCTTGCTCTGGCGTTTGTTTAGTCTGCTGACGATTACGGCAAGCTTGTCAAGCCTGCAAGGATATGAAGCGCCGATGGTAGTCCTGCGACTTGCACTGGCTGTGGGGGTGCTGTTGGCCTTTGGTCTGGCGCTACAGATCAAATGGATTGCCTTTCAGGATCGAGCCAATCACTGGGTGAGCATTGGGCTATTAAGTGTAATTGTATTGGTAGTCTTTGGACTCGGGCAACAATTGCGAAGATTGGACTTGCCTTTTGTATTGCAAGGAGAGCCGGGCCTGGATTTGTTTATCTCTCTGATTATTTCCTTGCTGCTCATCTATGGGATTTTTTCCATTCTCGCCCTGTTTTTCAATCTGCCTATTTCTTCTGTAATGGAAGATAAAGACTCGGAAATAAAGAGTTATCAGGAGCTTCACAATATGATCTTAAGCAATGACTCACCCGAGGATGTTTTTAAAAAGCTGTTTGCTGTTTGTATGAGTAATACTTCCAGCGATGGAGGTTGGTTGCAATTGCAAGAGCATGGAGTGAAGCGAGTGGAGCAGCTCGACAATCTTCAGGAAGGGGAAGTGGCGATGCTAGGGCTAAAGCTACGGCTGGACCAGCGACTATCCATAGATTCAGCCAAGGATCATCTTTACTTTCCAAAACTATCGCGAAGTAAATTGAAAGGCAATACTCGTCTGCTGAATCAGTTTGGTAGTCTGTTGATTTATCCAATAATTGTGCAAGGTAACATGCTAGGCAAGATCGGCTTGCTGAAGGTGTTTAATGATGGCTTCGATGACTACATGATCGGCATGGGCAAGAGCTATATCCAGCAATCCAAAGTGCTCTATGAAAATGTGAGTTTGCTGAAGGAGAAGATAGACGCAGATCTTAACAAGGAGCAAATGAAGGTGGCACGGAGTGTGCAGAAGGGATTGCTTCCAACAGATTTTCCTACTAGCAAGTATGTATCGATTTCTGCATTCAGTGAGTCTGCTTTGGAGGTTGGGGGTGACTACTATGATTTCCATCAGATCGATGAGAGTCGCTTTGCCTTTGTGATAGGAGATGTATCGGGTAAGGGTACCAGTGCAGCTTTTCATATGGCAGAGCTCAAGGGCATCTTTCAATCCTTGATCCAGCTGGATTTGGCGCCGGAAGAATTTATGAAGCTGGCCAATCAATCGGTCAACAACTGCGTAAAGACAGGATTGTTTATTACATTCACTTTTGTCTTGATGGATTTTAAGACTGGAAGGGGCGTTTATAGTCGTGCAGGACACTGTCCATTGCTTATTTTCTGTGAATCGACCGGAGAGGCTCGATATTTGAAGGACGAGGGTATTGCCTTTGGTATCATGGAGTCGGAAGACTTTGTACAACATCAGCAGATTTATGATTTGCACTTAAATTCTGGTGATGTCATCTTGTTGTATACCGATGGAATTACAGAAGGACGGAATGCGACGACCGGAGAAGCTTATGATGGGGAGCGCTTAAGGCAGGTTTTGCATAGAAACCGACATTTAGACTCCAGTAGCATCTGTAGCAGGATATACAACAGTTTCAAGATCTTCACCGAGGGGGATGAGCATCGTGATGACGCCTCTTTGATGGTAATAAAGGTCCTATAGCAAAAAAAGACCAGCAATTGGTCTCTAAATGAATTATTTTTGTAAAACGCGTGTTAATATTTTGAGCCGTGATGGAAATAAGCGAACAGTATGAGGATGGATACGTTGTTTTACTTCTAGACGGCGAACTGGATGCAAGCAGTGCTATACCGCTCAATCATAAGATCAAGGATCTTTTTGAGAAGGAGCATTATCGTATCCTTTTTGACTTTGAGGAGCTTGCCTACATTTCTTCTGCGGGATTAGGTGTGTTTATCTCTATTTTGAAAGACTTCAAGGAGAAACAAGGATTTTTGGGCTTTTATAATATGTCTGCGATGGTTCACGATGTATTTAAGATAGTAGGCCTCGACAAGGTTTTGTCGATTTATGAAGATAAATCGACGGCTTTGGATCACCTAAACGCCTGGACTGCATGAAAATAACTTATACCTTCCCTTGCAATAAGAGCAGTCTTTGCGAAGTTCGACAAAAAGTAGCTTTGCAACTGAGCCATTATGGTGTCTCAGAAAAAACCCGAAACAGAATCGTACTAGCCATTGATGAAGCCTGTGCAAATGCTATCATCCACGGTCATCGTTGTGACAGTAATCGACATATCAGTATGGATGTGGCGATCAAAGACGGTCAGATGCATGTCGATATCTACGATGTAGGTAAGATCAATGCAGCTCCCAGAAGAGCGAGTGTGCGTCCGGATATCAATGCATATGTGGAATCTCGTCGCTGTGGTGGTTTGGGACTGCCTCTAATGCATTCGATCATGGATCAAGTACATTATCACAGCCGTGGTAATCAGACGATTTGCTCTCTTCGTAAGAACCTTGACTAATTGGCTGGCCTAATGGTCCCCTACAGATCCCCTCTTTTCATTTCTTCCACCTTCTCTTCATACAGTTGAGCTGGTAGCTTACCGTATCTACGATGTTTGCGATTCTGCAAAACGTATCGGTAGTAGTCTTCAATGATCATAGCTTGTTGCTCCCGATTAAAATCGCAAAAGTCCTTTGATTTCAGTGCCTTGGGGCCGCCATAGCTGTAGCCGTCGGTAAACTGGGCGTGCAATGCTTCGATGGTGTATTGACTCCCTACTTGCTGCATCTGTGCCACATGAACTAATTCGTGGATTAGCCAGGCCATATCGCGATTGCCTTTGGCGCATTTCAGTTTTCGGGTGAAATTGACAGTGTAGAAGGTGGTGACACCCATATTGGATGCGCCTGCGAATTTGGCACCAGCACGTGCGATTAGTGAATTCTCGTCTATCTTGATTTTGTATAAGGGTAAGGATTCTCCAAAGACCAATCGGGACTCCTCGGCTTCTAGCGGATTGAGCCTCCGTTGATTTCTTTTGATGCTTTGCCAGCCGAGTTCGGCCAGTGCCGGCCCCTGCACCAAATCAAATCCCTTTGTGGCCAATCGTGCCAGCCATCCAGCCGACTTTCCCAGGGCACCACTGCGTATGTCAGCCTGTTGCAACTTAGCAAGCTTTAGGCTCTGTATATGCTCCCTTAGGCGCTTGACATTTTTCGGGCTTTCCAAAACAGCGTCTGCCAGATAGGATTTGAGCTCCCTGCTCATTTTTGAACGATGTGGTTCTTTCATCCTATCTGCAGGCTTTTTGACTATTCGCGGTAATTGAAGTTGATGGTGCCACAGGACTCCAGGTCTGAGCTCAAAGCTATATGCTGCACTCCTCTACTGTCAACAATAGCAAAGGCAGCCGTGTTCGGTGGACGACTTCCTTCATTGTGCGCATAGAGGATCAAATAATTGTCTTGGTCTGGAACCAGTTGAACGCGTAGCTTCTTCTTCTTTCTTTTGAGCTGGTAGTTTTGCAGTATCCAGCGACCGTTATAATTGAGGGATACGATATCACCATCTATCTCCTCTGTATCCCAGACGGTGATCTTGATCACTTTGCTACGGACTGGTAAGACCTTACTTTTCTTGTGAATGATCTTTCTATCTCCGATCGATACGGGCTTGTCTCCTTCGTAGATGATGGGCATACCGTTTAGCATTCCCAGACCTTCTGAAGAAGTGAGCTCTGTAAGTTCCGTAACTACCGGATTGACTACTTCAGGAATGTTCTCAACTATTTCAGGCTTCGGAGCTTGGGGAGGCTCTGGTACTTCCACTACAGGCGGCTGTACTTCTTCTACTTTATCAATTGGGAAATAGTGTCTTTTCACACAGCCCTTTACATCCATGGCTTTGATCACCAAGAATTCATAGATCTGTCTGCCTGGATTGGAGTCCTCCACAAACGAACGTGGATTAGGGGCTCCCTCCTGCACTTCAAAAGACAGGGTTTCAACATTTTCCGTGATAATTTCTCCTTTGTCATAGAGCACTTTGGAATTCGAGTCGGCAATGACAAACTCTTTGAGAGTGATGATCTGATAGGGGGCTTGTCCTCCGGTTACCTCAATTAGCTCTCTTTGTTTCTCATCTACTTCAAGCTCTATTGGAGAGCCATCATGAATGTTGAAAAATTTCACCACTTGTTCGCCCCATTCATTGGTTACTGTCACAGAGTACTCTCCTGCCTCCAGGTTCGTGATTTCCGGATAAGAATCACCCGTCGACCATTTGCAGGAATACTTGCTTCCCCACCTATTGGTAGTCACTTTGGCACTGCCCATATCTCCCAGACCACAAGCTGGTTGCTCCAGCTTCACTTCTACTTCCAGAGGAGCAGGAGGTGTCGGAAGGATTTTGACGATTTGGGTGTTTGTGGTACAACCCGTCGATCCAGTGAAACCCCAGTACACGGTCGAAGAACCATAGAAGATATCCTTTACAATATCTCCCCGATAGGAAAGCCGCATCATACCATCAAAATAGACATACAGTGTTTGATTGCCCGGTTCCCAAATGATTTTGCCCTTGTGATTTTTGCAATCCTCAATATCCACTAACGCAAAATTGGCAATTACCGGACCAGCCAGATGATTGTCTGAATGATGATTGGGGCCATTCTTCATGATGGCAATATGATCATGCGGCACATCAAACTCATCCATATACGTGTCAAACTCCACTGCCAAACAAGGGCGTAGGCCGGCAAAACCAAGGTCCCCAGCACCGGATCCCAATGTAGCAAAGCCAGCTTTCTGCATTACAAAAGCAAGCCCAGCACCACCATTGTTTTCGCAGCCAAGCATTAGTTCGAAGTGTAGCTCAAAACGTTGCTGTAGATCAATACTTTCTTCAGACCATAAAGCACCTGTTACATAATTGGCATTATGCGTGATTCTAAACTCGTTCATCATCTGCTCTTCAGCTGTTCCTAAGAGCTGAAACTGTGCAGAGCTACTTGCCCCAAAGGCCAAGAGCAGAATGATTGCAGTAAGTATTGTTTTCAAGCCAGGATCATTTAGGTTCTATCTGGCAAAGATAAGCATTCGACATGGGAATTCGACTGCAAGAGCAGATATGCGACAAGGCTAGATCAAACAAATCCTGAGGGGGCAAATCGCCTTAGAAAAACTTTAACAAGTATAAAATGCTGGAATTTAGTACACTTTCGTGCCTTTTTCGAGCCATACGCCCCATAGTTTGGAATAGCAATGTACTTGATCAGTGTTTTCTCCAGTCTCTGTTTGCACCTCCTGGCCTTGATTGACCCATTCGAAAATGCCTCCGTATAGGTTATAGACATTATTGAATCCCAGATCCTCCAATTTTTCGCCTATACGCTCACTGCGATAACCAACAGAGCAGTACACCACAACGGTTTGGTCCCTATTGACCTCAGCTACAGATTCCGCGTCAAATTCCTCATAGCCGACCCATTTGGCTCCTTCAATATGGCTGATCTGGTATTCTTCAAGCGCACGAGCATCCAATAAGACAGCATCGGAATGTTCTTTTACATCTTCAACATCCATTTGTGGCACCGTATCAGAGAGCAATCCGCCCAACATCAACTTGAAACTGGAGTTTTGAACCTCTTGTCCAAAGCAGCTAAGCGAGGCAAAGACCATCAGCATGGTCAGTATTGTGGATTTCATAAGCAACAATTTCATCAAAATGTAGGACTCAGGTCAGTACAAACGTTTAAACCCGCGAAAATTAAACTTTGCAGGGAGCTACAAATCTAAGCCCAGTTGTTGCCGTTTTTAGTCCTGTAAAGGATAAAAAGCATCATCGGAGGAAACAGCACTGGCCAGCCCATCTGCTCCAGAAATTTTTTTGTCGGGCTCTGGCAACCATCTAAAAGAGCCTTTCGTTTGCTCCGTTGGCTGCAAAATTGGTTTTCTGTGACAATTCATATGTGCCAAAGTCTTAACGAATTAGAAGGGCATTCTGGACTTTGTTTTGACATTTGTAAATGATAACCGTACCTTTGTGCCCAATTTCGGAATACTCAATTAATCATCATATTTCTAGACAAAATTTTTTAAGCTATGATTTCACTCAAGAGAATCTTATTCTTGATGTTGGCTTTCTCAGTAGTAACTTTTTGGAGCTGCGAAGACGACGAGGCAGATAATGTTGCACCGTCTCTAACATTGACTTCACCTACTGATGGTCAAACTTTCAATGCTGGAACTACTATTCCAGTGGACGGTACCTTGTTCGACGATGTAAAATTGGCTGACTGGAGAGTTACCATTGAGCCTAACTTCTCAGATCTTCCAAAAGAAGGTTTCTTCTACACTTACGAGGACAACGATGCTTCTGGTACTGCTTACAGTGCTGAGAAGAACATCGATATCCCTGCAACAACAGGTGCTGGACCACACACATTGAAGATTTTCGCTGTTGACGATGCTGTAAATAGCTCTGATACAACTATGGTTACGATTAACATCCAAAACCCAGATGATCTAAATGCACCTACCATTGCACTTAGCGCACCTCCAGACCCAACTATTCCTACTAGTGCCGATGCAGGTGGTAGCAATGACGTTTATGTTACTGGTGACATTATGGATGATGTAGGGCTTGCTAAATTGATGGTAAGTTGGGAGTATGCTGCAGATAGCACTGAATACACCAACGATATCTACCCATACACGCAAGAGCTGGGAGAAACAACTTACGCAATTGCTGGTAATGCTAATCCTTACTTCATCGCTCCTACAGAGCTTGGTGAATTCAACCTTGTGTTGACAGCCTGGGATCAGTACAACAACAGCGCTGTTCAGAGAATCAGAGTGAACGTGAACAAATAATCACTTCTGATTAAGAAAGAAGCTAATAACAAGGCCGGATACCCTGGGGTATCCGGCCTTTTTCATGAGTACCTGCAAAATTGCCGACTGATAAAGTTGGCTGCCCCATAGTCTGAAGCCCATTTACTGCCTACCTTCGCTTCGACAACGACACTATCAGACATAGCAGGTGGAATTACGCCCCAATCTGGTCCGATTTGTACATAGAACTACTTCCGCACCAAAACAGACCTTCCTTGGTCTAATATTTGTTTTATCCCTACAAAAAGCCTCTTAAGCTCATGAAATTCAGTCAGTTCACCTACAAGCGTCCGCATCTGGAAGTCCTAAAGAAGGACTTTCAAGCCATCGTTCAACAATTTTCCAAGGCTTCCACCTGCGAGGAACAAGTCGAGTTGATAAATCAGCTGAACGACTTGCGTTCACAGTTTGACTCCATGTTCAACATAGCTTCTATTAGGCACAGTCTCAACATAGAAGATAAAGATTTCGAAACAGAGCAAAACTATTTCGACCAAAATGGGCCGGAGTTTCAGGCACTAATCCACGACTATTATCGGGCTTTGGTAAAATCTAAATTTAGAGCAGAGCTAAGTGAAAAGTACGGAAAGCAACTATTTGCAATTGCTGAACTAACGCTGAAGACCTTCGACACGGTGATTTTGGAAGATCTAAAGCGCGAAAACACCCTCTCCAGCGAGTACCAAAAACTGATTGCCTCTGCAAAGATCAACTTTGAAGGACAAGAACTTAACCTTAAAGCACTCGATCCTTACTGCATGTCCACCGACCGGAAAATGAGAAAAAAAGCCAATAAGGCTAAATGGGATTTTCTGGCGAAGAAGCAAAATCAACTAGACGAAATCTTTGACAAACTTGTAAAGGTACGGACTTCGATTGCCCAAAAACTAGGCTTTAAGAACTTCGTCGAGCTTGGTTATGCACGTATGCTGCGAACCGACTACACACCAGAAATGGTCAAGGAGTTTCGGAAAAAAGTGAAAGAGTATGTCGTACCAGCCACAGTAGAACTACGCAAGCGACAATCCAAAAGAATTGGGATCGACGACATGAAGTTTTACGATACCCAGCTATATTTCAAACAAGGCAATCCCACACCAAAAGGTGATCCACAATGGATCCTGGAAAACGGCCGCAAGATGTATGAAGAAATGTCTCCGGAAACGGACTCCTTCTTCAAATTCATGCTGGAAAATGAACTCTTGGATGTCTTGAACCGTACCGGCAAAGCTTCTGGAGGGTATTGTACCTATATCACGGAACACAAGTCCCCCTTTATTTTCTCAAATTTTAACGGAACCTCCGCCGATATTGATGTACTTACTCATGAGGCCGGACACGCTTTTCAAGTCTACTCAAGCCGTGATATCAGCATTCCTGAATATCTCTGGCCAACCTATGAAGCGGCTGAAATCCACTCCATGAGCATGGAGTTTTTCGCATGGCCCTGGATGGACAACTTCTTTAAAGAAGAAAGCGATAAGTATCGCTTCGAGCATTTGAGCTCCTGCCTCTTCTTCCTTCCATACGGTGTCGCCGTAGATGAGTTTCAACACATCATCTACCAAAACCCCGACATGACTCCAAAGGAACGAAGAAAGACCTGGAGAATGCTGGAGGAAGAATACATGCCAAACACCGACTACGATGGCAACGACTATCTGGACAATGGAGGATACTGGCAAAAGCAAAGCCATATCTACCAAATGCCGTTCTACTATATCGACTACACTCTGGCACAGATTTGCGCCTTCCAATTTTGGAAGAAAGCAAAGGAAAAACCTGAAGAAGCATTCAGCGATTACCTGAGACTCTGCAAAGCAGGAGGCTCCCGATCATTTCTGGGACTTGTGGATTTGGCAAACCTCAAATCCCCTTTCGATAGCAATTGTCTGCCGGAAATAGTAGGAGATATTCATGACTATCTGCGTGGTATTAGCGATGACAGCCTATAGAGATTCAAAGGCTTGCTAAAATCTTGCGAATCTGCTATTTTTGAATAAATGCTAATCCACTAAGTCTAAAGGGCAATGGTGGAAATTCAATCATTAAACAGGCTACTTTGGACATTCCCGACGGGGACTATTCGCCCTTATATGCTGGATTTTCAGATTTCTTCCTACTGCTGATCAATCAGGGTCTAGACTATGCGGTCATACCGCTAATCGTATTTATCGTCTTTCTGATCTTTGGCTCTGCCATGATCTCCGGATCAGAAGTAGCCTTCTTCTCCATGTCCAGCGAGCAACTGGATGAGCTGAAAGGAGACGATAAGCAGAGCAAACGAATCATTAGTCTGCTACGTATGCCAGAGTATTTACTGGCAACCATACTGATCACCAACAACCTCTTTAACATTGGTATCATTACCACCAGTTTCTTCCTCATTAAGAAGCTGCTCGTACTACCCGAAGGAAGCTGGATCGCCTTCCTCGTCAATGGTGTACTGGTCACCTTCGTATTGGTGCTCTTTGGTGAAATCATCCCGAAGGTCTACGCCAATCAACACAATGTTCGGCTGGCTCGCATTACCGCAAGCCCTCTCCACTGGTTGAGCAAAATTTGCTATCCAATTAGCACCATACTAGTCAATTCTACTTCCTTTATCGAAAAGCGACTGCACGACAGCCGCGATGAAGTAGATGTCAAGGAAGTACAAGAAGCCATCGACAGCGCCGTCGGTATGGTGGAAGCTTCTGAGATAGATCAACAAGAAATCGAACTGCTCAAAGGCATCGTGAGCCTGAGAGGATTCACAGTAAAGCAGATCATGACCAATCGACTCGATGTCATTTCCCTGGAAAGAAATATCGGATTCGATCAACTCAGACATAGAATCACCTCTTGCGGTTTCTCCCGATTCCCAGTGATCGACCGCAATATCGACAATGTGAAAGGCATTCTCCACGCAAAAGATTTGCTGGAACATTTGTACGAACAAAACGACTATGATTGGCTGACTCTGATGAACAAGCCATTCTACGTTCCCGAAACAAAAAAAGTCGATCAACTGCTCAGCGAAATGCAGCAGCTTCGCACACACATGGCCATCGTCGTAGACGAATACGGTGGAACGGCCGGCCTCATTACCATGGAAGACATACTGGAGCAAGTGGTTGGCGAGATTCAGGATGAGTTTGACGAAGAAGCCGATCTCTTTGTCAAGCACAGTGAAAACGACTACACCTTCGATGGTTCGGCCAATCTCCTCGATATCTGCAAGGCACTCGACATCGATGACTATAGCTTCGACGAGGTAAGAGGTGACTCCGATTCCCTGGCCGGATTGCTCATGGAGATTCACGGGTCCTTCCCCGAAGTCGATACAGAAATACAATACCTTAACCTCAATTTCCGCGTTCTTTCCTATGACGATAACGACCACATTAATGAGGTCAGAATTTCTTTTACCAAAAATGATGATGAAATCCCGCAGCAAGCACCCAGAGTTTAAGGCCGCTATTTTCCTGCTAATCTGTCTTGGCTTATCGCTACAATCCTGTACCGAAACAGCCTACACGCCGAAACCCAAAGCCTATCCTCATATTGAATTTCCGACAAAAGGCTATCAAAAGCATCAACAAAACGATTGTCCTTTCACCTTCGAATATCCCAAATACGGCAACATCGTCAAAGACACACACTTCTTTGGCGAGAAGGTAGAAAATCCCTGCTGGATGAACATCGAATTGCCCTATTTCAATGCTCGGGTCTACATGAGTTATAAAGTCATTACCCAAAAAGACAACTTTGCCAAACTAGTCGAAGACAGTTATAAGATGACCACAAAACATGTTGTCAAGGCTGACTATATAGACGACAAACCCATTGCTACCAAATCCGGAGCCCACGGTATGCTCTACGAAGTGGGCGGAGATGCCGCCTCACCCACGCAGTTCTTTCTTTCCGATTCTACCAATCACTTTCTGAGAGGAGCACTCTACTTTGATCACACACCCAATCGAGATTCTCTGGACATCGTCATCAACTTTCTGCAAGCAGATATCGCCCACTTTCTCGATACCTTCCACTGGAAATAACTGGCCACACAAAGGATGATTTTTGTTAAATAAGGTTCAGGCAAGATAAATGATTGCTATCTTGCGGCCCAATTGAAAAGCTGTAACTCGATGATGAATAGACTACTGATTTGCCTCCTGCTCTCCCTCATTTGCTTTGGCCTCAAAGCACAGGATGAAGACATCGATAAAAAACCTAGACTAAATAATCCCTCTGCCGACCGTTTAGTCTTCGAATTCAATCACGACAACTGGATCAATAAACCCGACAACATCAAAACCAGATGGTACAATCGGGGCATCAATACTTATGTCAGCTTTGATATCCCACTCGACAAAAATGGTCATGTCGCCTTCGCTCCCGGAGCAGGAATCGGCGTCAACAATGTCTACCACGACGGCATCATCACTACTGACTCCACAAATGTCACCTATTTCGAACCCATTCAGTCCGAGATCGACTATCGCAACAATAAGTTGACCACCGCCTATCTCGAAGTACCTATCGAACTGCGTTTCAGAAGCAAAGCTGACAAAAACAACAATCGCTGGAAATTCGCCATCGGCCTTCGCGGCGGTTACCTACTAAATGCACACAGCAAATATCGCGGCCCTGACCTCACGCAGTCTACCAATCGTACGGTGAAGATCAAAGACCTTCGTCTGCCAAATATCAATAAGTACCGATTAGGCTCCACGGTTCGTGTCGGCTATGGTACCTTCAATCTTGTCGGCTTCTACTCCCTCACCAACCTTTTCGAAACAGACCTGGGCCCGGGAATTCAGCAATTCTCCATCGGTCTTTGCTTCAATAGTTACTAATATTCCGATCCAGAATTTCTTTGGTTGATGTAGGCATTTCTTGTTCTTTTTTGGGAGCCCAGCTGCATTGTCCCGCGCCAGCTGCATCCTCGTGCTACGCTAATACTCAGCACCTGGCTAGCTGTTCGTTGCACAGCCTGTTGCGTCTCTCCTATCGTCGAGCCACCACAGGCTGGCACTCACTACGCTATCCAGGCACTTCGTTCCGCTGCGCCCGCGGCTAGATGGCACCCTTTACCTACCGCGCAAAATTGTAATCGAGCAGCATTCGCAGTTAAAAATTGTTAAGCAGGGAAATTTAGGAGAAACCTCGTCGTTTGAATTGGTGTTAAGAAGGATAACTATTAATGTCAAATACCAAATCACGAATGAAGAAGATAACATCATTGGTTTTTGCCGCGCTACTCGGTGGCATGTTTACCTTGGGTGGATTCTATTATCTCGGAATGAATGAGCACACAATTGTCCAGATCACCCAGGAATCGGAAAAAAGCAACACTCCTGTTCAGGTCAGCACAAGCATGCCCAATCTGATGGCAGGCGATGCCTCCCTGGATTTTACCCGCGCCGCAGAAATCACAACACCTGCCGTCGTGCATATCAAATGTTCTAAGCAGGTTGGAAATCAAGAAAATGGTCTGGCACCAGAAAGCCTGCGAGACTTCTTCGGACTCTTTGGCGATCCAGGTCAAGGTGGCGGAGGAGGCGGTGGTGGCTTCGGTATAGCTTCCGGCTCTGGAGTAATCATCGAAAGCGGTGGCTATATTGTCACCAACCATCACGTCATCAAAGGTGCCGACAATATCGAAGTGACCATGAATGACAACCGGACATTCGAGGCCGAGGTGGTTGGTAAAGATCCTTCCACTGATTTGGCACTGCTGAAGATAGAAAGTTCTAATCTCCCTTTTCTCCCAATCGGCAATTCCGACGGGGTGAAAGTAGGAGAGTGGGTGCTAGCTGTTGGTAATCCGTTTAACCTGGCTTCTACGGTTACCGCAGGAATCGTCAGCGCCAAAGCACGCAATATCAACATTCTGGAAGATCAATCAGCCATCGAATCTTTCATACAAACCGATGCCGCTGTCAATAGCGGAAACAGCGGAGGTGCACTGGTCAATCTAAGTGGAGAATTGATTGGAATCAACTCAGCAATCGCAACACCTACGGGAACCTACACCGGATATTCCTTTGCAGTTCCTTCAAATATCATGACCAAAGTAGTACGGGATCTTAAGGATTTTGGAATGGTGCAGCGCGCCTATCTGGGTGTGATGATCAAGGATCTTGATAATGATCTTGCCGATCAGCTTAGCCTGAGTATCACCGAAGGTGTGTACGTAGAAGAGCTTTCCGCAAACGCTGCAGCTGCCTCGGCTGGAATCAAACCGGGCGATGTAATCGTAGCAGTAGATGGACAAAAAGTGCGTAGCTCTCCTGAACTGCAAGAGGCCATCGGTCGCAAGCGTCCAGGCGATGATGTCAACGTCAGTGTCAATCGTAGAGGCAAGCAAATGAACATGAAAGTCAATCTCAGAAATATGGCCGGAAACACAGAGCTGACAACCCTTGAGGCCAGTAATGACGTTGTAATAGATAAATTGGGAGCTAGCCTTTCAAATATTGATGCTGTCGAACTGGCAAAAGCCGGCATAGAGAGTGGCGTAAAAGTAAGCAGGCTCGGCCAGGGAAGATTGCGGGCTAGTACCGATATTCGAGAAGGATTTATTATCACCCGCATAAACAATCAGAAGGTCAACAGTGTTGATGAAGCATTGATGGCCATGAATTCGAGCAGAGGAGGAATCCTTCTTGAAGGTGTCTATCCGGGTAGCACCAAGGTCTACTACTATGGCTTTGGCATGTAACTTACGTAGTTAACAACATTTAAATACCAAAATTCCCAATCCGATTTACCAAGGAATTTGTTTTTGAGAAAGGCTGGCCATTTGGTCAGCCTTTTTTCTTTCCACATGCAATATAGCGCAGGTACTCTCGTTATTTAGGGGCAAGCATTAGTTAACAAAACCACGAAGCATATAGAGCAAAGCCATACATTTTCTTGAGGTAAAAATTGTCCACAATATGAACCCACTTCAGAAAATCGCAGCGCTGCTGTGTCTGATTTTTGCATCTGCAAATCAGCTGATGGCTCAGCCTATGACCGAGAGTTGGAACGAACCTGATCCGGTGATCGAATCTTCCGAATCGAATGATGAATTCAATGATGTTGACGTAGATGCAGTCTTCGACCGAATAGTTGATGAGAAGAAATCGCTAGTGCGTGATGGAGCCTATGATCGAGTAGGAGCCAAGGATAAAGTGACATTGGCCTATGATGATATTCGGGAAGCAGACGTGTTCTGGTCCAAGAGGATTTGGAGAGAAATCGATGTAAGACAAAAACGCAATCTAAGCTTTGCCAGTAAGGAGCAACCCTTGATCGCTGTTCTCTTCTCCATCATGAGAGACAACCCCGAGGTAAAGTTATACACAGATGATTCCTTTACGGAAGAATACAGCAAGCAAGATTTGGTCAACAAGCTGGAACTGAGTTCGACAGTGGAAGTGTATGATATTGAAACAGACCAATACATCCAGAAGCAGGTAGCCAATGACTTCAACCCTCAGGAGTATCAAAAGTATCGCCTAAAGGAAGATTGGATCTTTGACGAAGAAGCCGGGCAAATGGTTTGTCGCATAGTAGGAATCGCACCGATCCGGGATGTGATCGATGAGAATGGACTGATGCGTGGACAGGAAGCCCTTTTTTGGATGCATTACCCCGGGATTAGAGATTATCTGGTCAAGTTCGAATCGATCAACCCACAAAACGACGCGATCCGTTTGACCTGGGAAGATATTTTCGAGATGCGATTTTTTGATAGCCAAATCACCCGCGAATCAACGGCTGATTCCCGAAGAATAAAAGATTACGCTACTGGCCGTGAAGCAGCCAGAGAATCAGAAGAAATCAAGCAGAAGGTCTTCAATTTCGAACACGATCTTTGGAGTTACTAGCGACGGACAGCCTGTATGTTGAACAGCGCAAGTACTGCACCGGCAGCCCGAAAGCTGCCCGATCGTGATCGAAGTTGAAGCGACCCGATTTATTTTTGACACAATTACCAACGTCTTATATAATTCCAATTAGGCAAAGCTTTGATTTGCTGGGGTTTAGCGACGACCCGGCAAATTCGTAGGCGACAAAGCCACATGATTCAGTTCATGTGGCTTTTGTTTGTTAAAAGGCATAACTTAGTGAAAACCAAGAATCTAATACAAATGAAAAAATTAGGAGCAGTTCTCATTATCATCTTGTTCACCTTCGCTATCTTTGCAGGGGCTATTCAAGCACAAGATAGCAGCCCTGAAGTCTATAGCTCAGAGCTAATCTTTGCTGAGCCACCAGCGCGGTATTTCATACTGCCGTCTAAGGATATTGTATTCATCGACAGCCTCGGAAAGCAAAACGTTGTCGGAAAGAAACTCGATAAGAAGTTTTGGAGCGAAGGCGGCTTCATTATCGAGCTACACGATACGGAGTATGCCATTGACGGTAACGATTTCATCTGGTCAAGAGAGGGACAATTCCTCACAACAGTTGGTAATCATGTCAGTAGACAATAACAAAGCTGGTACGTTCTGAAAATCATGGGCGTTTTGGCAGCATTTTTGCAAAGCCTGAATCGCGCCACCCCACGCATTGAGCTCATTACAAAACAGAATCTAGCACGATGAAAAAACACTTACTCTTTATGCTGGCGCTCAGCATCACTTGCTGTTGCCTAAACGCTCAAATCCAAATCGACAATCTGGACTCGGAGCTGGTGATCGATTTTACGGGATTTGCCGGTGAAGGCTTCGCCCCAGAGGCCACCGCAGGGCAGCTAAGCTCTCTCGCCTGGTCGGCAGAAGGATTCACCGAGATGCCTATTGCATTTGGCGATAGCTCCGAGGCCGATGAAGTCACTGGTCTTACTGACGGCTCCGGGGTGAGCGCAGGTGGATTGTACGCCTTTGATGATGGCAACAATCAGATGCTTTGGGTACAGCCAACTGGCGCTGTCTTTACACCGGGCAACATCACGCTCAAAGTGTGCAACAACACCGGAGCTAGTGTCACTGGCTTCGATATCAACTACGATATTATCGTACGTAATGACGGTGAAAGAGGCAATAGCTTCAACTTTTCCCACAGTACGGACAACGAGAACTACATCAACCAACCAGTACTTGATTATGTAAGTGAAGAAGTCCCGGATTCCTCTGTGCAAACCATTGAAAAGGAATTGGGTAGTTTAATTACCGATCTAGCAGCGGGCGACTGCCTGTACTTGCGTTGGTCCGGTGGGGACATGGCTGGTACTGGAACCAGAGATGAATTTGGATTGGACAATATCGGTGTTCGCTTTCAGGGTGAAGGCGGTGGCGGTGGCCCAACAGTTGGACTACCACCGGTACAGCTGTCGACTCCAGAAGGCAACCTAAGCCAAATCTTCCTTAACATTAGTGAAGCTGCCGATTGTGAGTATGCCATCACGGTGAATGCGGACGAGAGCACTGCGGAGGAAGATATAGACTTTGAATTGCTTACTCCTACAATTAGTTTTAGCGCTGAAGGCAGCACAACAGAAATTCTCAAAATTCAAACGCTTGATGATCTTTTGGTAGAGGAAGATGAAGTAGTAGCTTTGGAAATGACAAGCCTCACAGAAGGCTGTGCTGTAGGAAATGCCACCGGTACATTTGTAATCGAAAATAACGACTTCGAGTCCATGGACTTTGCTGAAGTTATTGCGGAAGATGAAGATGGCGTATCGACTGTACTGGGAGAAGATGTTCAGCTACAAGGGATCGTGCACGGTATCAACTTGAATAGCTTTGGTATCAACTTCACCTTGATCAATGGTGATAATGGAATTCGCGTACAGAACCCGACCAGCACCTTCGGCTATATCGTCAATGAAGGCGACGAAGTGATTGTGTCTGGTACGATTGCACAGGATAAGGGACTTACTATTCTGCAGGCAGTGTCTGTTACCTCCACTTCCAATGGTAACGACCTTCAGGAAATCAGTCTGGTGACGGAGCTCAGTGAAGCGACGGAATCTAAAATGATAAAGCTTGAAAATATGACGCTGGTAAATCCTGAGGTTTGGAATGATCCCGCAGATGCTTCGGGATTTGAGGTCATCATGACAAATGGCAGCAGTACCATTCCTCTATTCATTAGCAAGCAGTCAGATATTTACGGAACTGCCGCTCCGGTAGGAAGCTTCGACGTAAGCGGCATAGGTGGACAAGTAGATCCTACTTCCCCATATCTGAGTGGTTATAGAATTGAGCCCAGATATTTGAGTGATTTGGTCCTTGACGATCCAGCGCCTACAGTTACGATCGGTTTTGATCTATTGAACCTAAGCCTGACCGAAGACTCGGGTCTGATTCCTCTTACGATCAATGCGAGCCCAAATAATACCGGCAACGATCTAAGTGTAAACGTACAGGTCTCTTCGAGCAGCACCGCAACAATTGACGAAGATTTCACATTAAGTGAAACTAATTTCATTATTGCAGATGGCGACAGCGGCAACCTGCAAGTGGATTTGGAGGTGATTGATGATATGCTGAATGAAGAAACTGAAACAGTGGTTCTAGAACTCAGTATCGTAAATGGCAATGGGGGAGAATTGACCAATGCTTCATTGGAGATCACCATTGAAGACAATGATGACAATGTTTCTATTGAGGGCACTGCTGCTCTGTTCTTGCAAGCCTATCCAAACCCTTGTTTGGACGAAATCAGCATCACTAGCTCTAAGGAAATCACTGCGATGGAAGTAGTCAATCTATCTGGTCAAGTGGTGATTGCTGCTAATCAGATTGGCTTTGAGCAAAGTCTCGATATGAGTGCTCTTCCTTCTGGCATCTATCTACTTAGCGCCATTATTGATGGCAATGTTGTGACGGAGAAGATTGTTAAACGGTAACACTGGCTACTGATTACTGGTGACTGATTACTGGTGACTGATTACTGGT
>JAHDDV010000077.1:0-12464 GCA_020629205.1 Chitinophagales bacterium
ATGGCTGAAGCCTAGAAGGCAATGCTCACTCCAATGGCCGAGGCATTGAGTCGATATAGGTTGTAGTCAGCTACCGTGACATGGCCATCCAGATTGCAATCCAGATCCTCGTAGGAATAGACCATCGAAGGCTGAGCCATGTAGGCATTGAAATCCACAAAGGTCATGAGGCCATCACTATTGAAGTCGCCAGCTTTCAATCCATAGTAGGGATTGCCCAGGCTGGCTAGTTGGTTGGCACCAAGAACATTGGCTTCGAAACGTAGATCGAAGATGAGATTTCCTGGGGCATTGACATAGGAGGAGGCTACGACGGCCAGATGATTTCGGGATCTGATGACCAGGTGGTAGTCGGTATTGGATTGTAATCGATCAAAGGTCACGCCGACGCTACCATCGGTATCCAGCAATCGGCCATCATTGCGAAGGAAGGCAGCACGCTGCTCGATGACTCTGTCGGGATCATTCAGGCATTTGATTTCTACCAGCACCCAGTCTGTGACATTCGCTGGAATGCTGTTGGCGAATTCATTGCCATTGTACAGCCAGGGGGCGCGATTGAAGGGCTGTGTGAGGGGCAGCAATCCATCATCCGATAGATGTGTGCTCATCTCCCCTGCTTGATCATAAGCTCCTTCGAGCAGTAGTCGCGCTTCAATATTGTACTCCAGCCCATTGCCTACACAGTCACCACAGGCATCGGCATTTGGACAGGCCTCGGTGCATAGCTCAGGCGCGCCGCTATCGATCCATTCCTGAATCGCGGCCAGTTCTTCAGCATCCATTGTGAAACCTGCATTGATATTCATGGCGGCATTGACTACCCCATTGGAGCAACTGACATTTCCGGTCTCGATGATATCGACCAGATTAGTGCCTACTGTGATGGCTGAACCACAATTGTCTCCGCCTTGCATGAAACTGCTGTAGGTCAAGAGATTAAGGCCACTGGTTGCATTGTTTCCATGACAGCTGGTGCAGGTATTGTCGACGAACAAAACGGCCATGTCTTGCCAGCCGAGGGTGCCATCATCGCAGAGATCAAGATCATTGGAAACGAAGCCAGCTGGTTGATTGCAATCCTCGATAATTTGGGCAGAGTCGCCCAGACCATCGCCGTCAGAATCGACATACCAGATGGCGGCTCCCGGGCCATTGCAGATGCCACATTCATCAATGGGCCCATTGCACAAGCCTGGCACTGTTTCGAATTTCACCTCTGCAAGGGAAGCACAGTTCGCATCACTAAAGGTGGAAACCACGGTAAACAATATCTTCTGTAGGTAGACCTCGCCAAAGGAAGGCCCCGCAAATCCCTCATAGGTATCTGTTTCAGGTGCTTGTGCCCAGGTGTAGGTACCGAGATTTATCCAAGTGCTTCCATCAACGGAATAATCGATGATCACCTCCTGGATACCGGAGCCACTTTCACCGCTGCGATTGGCATTCCAGATATGACTGCCGTCGATATTTTGTCCGGCATGAAACTCATACATGATCCACTTGCTATCTCCGTGTGCAGGATTTGGGTTGCTACTATCCTGACAAGAGGTCCAGCTATTATTCCAATAATTACCATTGTCGGTACACTGGGCATAGCTTGATTGGCAATAGACAAGCGCTAGAGCGATCACTAGCATGCTTTGGATGGTGTTGTACAATCTCATAATGAAGATTTTCTTTGTCTCTGCCTACCCGCCAGGGAGAGCAGCCTGTTTTCATTTTTCTTTTCTCAAGTTCCTTGCTATCAGCTCATGAAACCCAATGGCTTTGCTCCGGGACTCGGAGACCAAAAGCTCTCAATGTTTGGGAAAATGTCAATCAGCTGTGTGCTCGAAAGCGAGGAACCAGCACTTTCGCCAAACCATAAAGCCAACTCCGCGAAGTACTCATCGCAGGAAGTAGTTGGAATCAATCGGCCATCTCCTGTGTCCAGACTATTGCCCAGATACAGATCGGGGTATTGTCCGTAGATGTCCTGTCCATTCACGGCACCACCAACAACGAAGGCGTTTCCTCCCCAGCCGTGATCCGTGCCATTGCCATTGGAGGTCAGGGTTCTTGCGAAGTCCGACATAGTGAATAATGTCACATTGTTCTCCATGCCTAGCTCTTGCAAGACCGACCAAAAACTGCCAATAGCTTCGTCCAATTGCTGCATCAGGGTTCCGTGATTGGTCAATACTTCATCGTGGTTATCAAAGCCACCGAGATTGACGAAAAATGTTTGTCGGCACATATCCAAACTAGTACGAGCTGCTATAGTCTTCGCAACCATATGCAGGTCTTCGGAGATATTGGTGTCAGCAAAGGTGGTTGTGAAAGGGTCTACGGCAGCAATAGCGGAACTAAATTCGAGGGAGTTATCTGCTGCACCCCGAAGCATATCCCGATAGGTTGTTTGCAGTATATTTTGATAGCTCTGATTGAGCAATCCATCGATGGCTGTTCTTCGGGCTACCGGCACACTGCCTGTATCTTCATAGCCATTGATGATCACGGCACCGTTGCTGGGATTAATGGTGTAGCCCGCTACGGTGTTTCCGGTTTGATAAATATTTGTCCCGTCCAGGGAAATATTCATCGAGATGTTTTGGTTGTTGTTTGTCTCGTAGAGAATATCTGCCAATCGTCCTCCCCAGCCAATGTGCTCTCTGGACTGCGGGATAGAAGACTGCCAATGCATCTGCTGGTCTGAGTGCGAGAAAAGGCCAAGCGGCAAGTCTTGTCTGTTCATGTACTCGACCAATGTTGTGGGACGGACCAATGATCCAACATTGGCAATCATGGCGGCATTTCCTTGAGAAAACAGACTCTGTAGATTGACCAGTGAAGGATGTAATCCATAGGACTTGCCATCTGTATTGATTGGATTCAGCGCCAGCAGGGAGTTCTGATCCAGCGCTTGATTGGTGCGAACTTCGGCATACTCCTGATACTCTGAAGTGCCTTTGGGCACCAGCATATTAAAGCTATCATTGCCACCCGATAAGGAGATGCAAACCAATGCTTTATAATCACTGCCATCCGGTATGGGTACCAATGGCATATTGCTAGCTGCTGCCACATTCATCAAACCTAGATTGGTGATGCCGGATAGAAAGGTAGTCGCCCCTAAAGCGGCGCAACCAAGTGATCCGACAAAAGACCTTCTGCTAACCCTTGATGTCTTCTTGTTTCTCATATTGCCTCTATTAGCTCTTTTTTCTATTGATTCGAATTCGCTTACTACCTCAATACCACATAATCTGGTGAGAGCATGATCGCATAAACGGTCCATTCCACCACATCCTGATCTGTCAACCAGTTGAGATTGTCCAAAGTATCTGCCATGTCCTGAACAATAACTCTTGAGCCAGCCGATAACTGCCCATGACACAGGATTAGGTCCAAGCGATCAATCAGCCCGGCTGTTCCTCCGTTTTGTAGTGCCAGTACTTCATCTGAAAAATCATATTCTGCTTCATCTTCGACAGACATATCAAAGGCATAGAACTGATAATTGTTAGGATCAACAGTACCGAGAATCGGCATCGGCTTCCACCTCAGGGATGCCTGAATACGATTCAGGTATTCTATGCTTGTGTTCGCATCCAGTATCTCAAACTCTGGCCCCACCAAATCGAGTGCTGACAAACCCGCTGGAGCATAGGAAGGTGAAAAGAAATTGAAGACTGTTGGAGAGGCCAGAAACCGTTGCTTTTGTTGAGCGCCCAAGACATAAGAGTCATTGAACCAGTATCTGCCGGATGCATTGGCCATATTGAAGGCTCGAAAGAGATGAGCAGCCTTAAGTATTGGCTCCCTCAATCTCCCTGAATCATACTGGTCGATCCACTCACAGTCGCGCGCTTCCGGATCGGTATAGATGGCTTTGACCACTGCCTGGAGGTCTCCCCTCACTCCTTGCCCATTGTTGTTGAAGGCCGCTGCCACTCTGGAAATGTACTCTGGGCTTGGGTTTGACTTCACCAATAGCAAGATAAGTTTGTGTCCTATGAATGGTCCTACATTAGGATGGTTGAAGAGGTGATCGATAGCATCTTCGATATCCTGGTAACCACTTTGGCCAGCGGGGACCAATTCGTTATTTAATAGATACTTGGGGCCGGGTTCGTGTTGTTCCTCGTACATCACCATGGGTATAGTTAAATCATAGCGATTGTAATTGTAACCAAACTGAACTGGTGTACCAGCCAGTTGTGGAAAATCGATCAGGTCCCATGCTGCTCCGCTCAAACCAGTGAAAATCTTGGAAAACTCTTTGATATCCTCATTATCGTATGTTGGTATGGGCTGGCCATAGGCATCCAGACGGAGCGTACCATCTATATTTAATTCGTGAACACCGATGGTAAATAATTGCATAATCTCCCGGGCATAGTTTTCATCCGGTCGTCGATTTTCGTCAAGATCTGTTTTGTAGTTGTTGAAATGGCTGAGGTACAATCCCATGGCTGGCTGAAGGCTAACAGCGTGCAAGAGATCGCGGTAGTTTCCAAAAGCGCCCTCATAGAGTAGGTCGTAATAATGAGAGAGGACCTTATCTTCGTTTACTGCATTGAAAGCCTGCGAGACCACCAGTATCTCGCTCAGTGCAAGGGCCACTCTCTGACGCAGTTGATCTTCTTCCGTGATAACCTTTTGCCAAAAGGCCAGATTATTGACAAAGCCTCCCCAATTGACCTCCTCGACAATCTCAGCACCAAACTGGGCGGAGATCTCTGCAGCTGCTGTATTGTGGATATCCTCCACCATCGTAGAAAAGCCGGTTCCCTGCATTGCAAATTGTTCTTCCAGCCAGGCATCTATTCCAATCTGAGTGAGGTACTGTATCTCTTCGTAGTCTGAGCCCATCGTGCTTTGCGCCAAGAATCTCGAAGCTCCCTTTTCATCGGGAATCAAACCAGTACCATCAACGGAATGGCTTGCCTCGGTTCCTGCTGCTGCCGGGCTACTGCTCACCGTGATTCCCTGATCGTGACCAGCACCGAAGTGATCAAGATAGGTCTGCGCGCCTAAGTCGCTGCTTATCAGCATGGGCAAGAGGGCGGCAACTGCCAGCAATTTCCTACTAAGGTTTTTCATCGATTCACTTTAATCTTCATCAAATCAATAAGTCCACAAGATCCTTCTCGCATTGATCAGACAACAAATTCTCCTCTGTCCTAATCAATCTTCTCGCTTAATACAAATCAGATTCCCAATTCTGCTGTCACAGTGCCATTTGCAGAAAGAAAAAAATCTATGGATAATCCTCCTTTTCGCAAGGCATTGTGGCCCTAGCCTTTATGCCCGCATTATCAGAGTAAAAATCCTAAAGGCCCCGCCCCTGCAGTAGGCGTCCAAAAGTTACTCAGGTTGGGAAAAATGTCTGAAATCTGTGTAGTTGATAAGCCTGAGCCTCCTACCTCCCCAAACCAAAGTGCCAATTCTGCAAAGTACTCATCACAAGATGTTGTGGGAATGAGCCTTCCATCTCCGGTATCCAAAGAATTACCAAGATATAGATCAGGATATTGCCCGTATATCTGTTGTCCTTGTACTGCTCCTCCGACCACGAGAGAATGTCCTCCCCATCCGTGATCGGTACCATTGCCATTGCTAGTCAAGGTTCTTCCAAAGTCTGACATGGTAAACAAGATCACATCATTTTCCAAGCCCAGCTCTTGCATCACTGACCAAAAGCTGGCAATGGCATCATCCAGCTCGCCCATCAAGGTTCCATGATTGAAAAGCACCTCGTCATGATTGTCGTAGCCACCCATGTCGATGAAAAATGTCTGCCGACACATGTCCAGCGTCGAACGGGCGGCGATGGTTTTTGCCACCATTTCAAGATTGGTAGATATATCTGTATCTGAGAAATTGGTGGTAAAAGGACTTACGCCGGCTATAGCTGCACTAAATTCCAGGGCATTTTCGCTTGCTCCTCGTACCATCTGCCCGTAGGTATTTTCCAATACATTAGCATAGTTTTCAGAGAGCAGGTTTTCGATGGCCTGTCGTTTATAGACAGAGACATAATCAGTGTCTTCGTAATTATGAATGGTGACCGCTCCATCATTGGCATTGATCGTATACTCCGATACTGAGTTCCCTGTTTGGAAAATGTTGGTCCCTGCCAGAGACAGGTTCATCGAGATATTTTGATTGTTATTGTTGGAAGCCAGTATATCCGCCAGCCTCCCACCCCATCCAATGTTTTCCCTGGATTGCGGAATCGAGGTCTGCCAGTGCATTTGTTGATCAGAGTGAGAGAACAGGCCTATGGGTAGATTTTGCTCATTCATGTATTCGACCAGGGTCGTCGGTCGAACAAGAGATCCAACATTGGCGATAAATGCTGCATTCCCATTGGCAAACAATCCCTGCACATTAGGCAGGTTGGGATGTAGCCCATAAGACTTGCCATCCCCTACGAGGGGAGAGATCGGCAATAGGGAGTTTTGCGCTAAAGCCTGATTTGTTCTTACCTCAGCATACTCATTGTACTCGCCCGTGCCTCGGGGTACCAGCATATTGAAGCTATCATTGCCTCCACCTAAAGAGATGCATACCAAGGCCTTATAGCCACCTGCCGCGGGCATTGCAGCAAAGGGTAGATTGCTGGCTGCGGCCGCATTGATCAGGCCAAGGCTGGTTATTCCGGACAGCAAGGAGGTGGCACCCAGAGCCGCGCAGCCCGCAGATCCGAGGAACTTCCTTCTACCGGGAGAATATTTGTGCTGCTCTTTCATAGCTAATGTTTTGCTGCTTCTGCCACTACTCTATTTTAGAATCACATAGTTTGGGGAGATCATCACCACGTAAATCGCCCACTCCACAATCTGCTGATCGCTCATCCAGTTGAGTGCATTCATTTGATCCAGCATTTGTTTGATGATGGCTCTTGCTTGCTCAGAAATTTGTCCATGGGTGAGAATCAGATCCAGTCGATCCAGAAGGCCATTCGTACCTCCCGACTGGAATGCCGCAATCTCATCTGAAAAGTCTAAAGAGGCTTGATCAGTGGGTCCGTAGTCATAGGCATAAAACTGAGCCTCATTGGGGTCGACGGTTCCCTGAATCCACATAGGATTCCACATGGCTGCTCCCTGCATTTGATTGATATAATGAATGCTTGTATTTGCATCGAGCATTTGAAACTCCGGTCCAACCAGCGATAGACCCGATAATCCTGCAGGCGCATAGTCTGGTCGGAAGAAATTGAATACGGAAGGGGAATGTAAGAAGCTCTGCTTTGCGTCATTCAGCATGCCCCAATTGTCTCTCCACCAGAATCTTCCTGATTGATTGGTGATGTTGAAGGCTCTTAGCAGATGAGCATATTTGATCAAGGGCTCTCGTAGCTTTCCGGCATCGTAGGTATCAATCCAACCACAATCACGAGCTTCCGGGTCTGTGAGTATAGCTTTGACCACCGCCCGTAGATCTCCACGCTGATTGTACCCATTGTTGTTGAAAGCTCCTGCTACGCGAGACACATAGGCCGGGCTGGGATTGGACTTCACCAGAAACTGTATCAAGCGGTAACCTATAAAGGGGCCAACATTAGGATGATTGAAAAGATGGTCGATGGCATCCTCTATGTCTTGCATTCCAGTCTGTCCTGCTGGCACGAGATAGTTGTCCAATAAGTACTTGGGACCGGGCTCATGGTGATCCTCGTACATGGCCATAGGAATCGTACGGTCATAGATGTCGAAGTAATAGTCAAAAGCCATGGGCATGCCGGCAAACTCTGGATAGTCTTCCAGATTCCAAGCTGCACCACTTAGTCCAGTGAATACCTTTGCAAACTCGCGGATGTCTTCATTATCGTATGTGGGAATAGGATTGCCATAGGCATCCAGACGCTCCGATCCATCGATATTCAATTCATGCAGCCCGATGCTAAAGAGCTGCATGATTTCCCGAGCATAATTTTCATCAGGTCTGACATTGTTTTCGTAGTCGGTCTTATGGTTGTTGAAATGGCTAAGGTATACCCCCATTGCAGGATGCAAGGTCACCGCATGTAGAATATCGCGATAGTTTCCAAAGGCCCCTGTGTACAGGATATCATAGTAAGAGGCCACCACATCGGCACGATCCAATTGATCGGCTTGTTGGGAGATGACCAAAATCTCACTAAGCGCTAGTGCGACCCTCTGACGTAGTTGGTCATTCTCTGTGAGGACCTTTTGCCAAAAGGCCAGATTGATGATATCACTTCCCCAATACACATCCTCCAATGCCGAAGAACCAAACTCTGCAGCGATTTCTGCTTCTGCAGTGCTGCGAATATTTGCCACCATCTGGCTGAAAGAGGTTCCCTGTGCTGCGAACTGTGCATCCAACCAGGCATCAATCCCAACTTGCCGCACATAATCTATCGACTCGTAGTCAGCACCAAAAGTGCTTTGAGCCAAAAATCTTGAAGCCCCATAGAGGTCCGGGAAATGCGCTGTTCCATTCACCGTTTGAATGGCATCATTTGCTGCAGTCACAGGACTACTGGTCACAGACATTCCTTGATCGTGACCTGCCCCAAAATGATCCTCATAGGTTTGTGCCGAGAGATCGACACAAAGCAGTAAGACCGATAGGCAGGCTAAGTACCTGGCATACTGTTCTATACACTTCATGGGAGCCGCATTAATGGTAAGACCTTACAATTTAAGAAATAAAGGGCTCTATGCCTACCGTATACAGTATGTTTGTAAGCTACTGGCTCAATTAAAAAAGATTAATTGATAAGGCATTTATTTATTGCCGCTTAGACATTAGCAAGGAATTAGATTATGGAGCATGTTCTGGAGAGGTAGAGACTATCAGAGCCGTTCCAGCTTTCGTCTGATCAGGTCCTTTTCTGCTGGGGACTTAGAAAGGTCGAGTGCAATCTTCAGATGATGCTTCTGTTTATCTAGTTCTGAGCCCTTGTACAACTCTGCTAGCAAGAGGTGATACAAATGACTCTTGTCCAGATCAAGTTTTAACGCCGCTTCCAGGGCTGGCTTCTTACCATTGGCCTGAGCCAATGCATAGGTACGGTTTAAGGCCGCCACTACCGAGTACTGCATTTGTAGTAAGTTGTTGTACAGCTGTAGTACAGACTCCCACTTTGCCGGGCTGTCTTCTTGAGTATGCCAATAAGCGATGGCGGCTTCAAAGTGATAGCGGTTTACTTCCTTCCCTCCGGCAGAGCGATTGAGGTAGTACTCGCCTTTTTCGATCAAGGCTTGATCCCAAAGACTGCGATCTTGCTCTTCATACAATACCAGGGCCCCTTCTTTATCTTGTCGAGCCTCGAATCGGGAAGCATGAAAACACATTAGGGCCAACAATGCATTTACCTTTGGTAGGTTGGTTGCTTGATTTCGGACTAGTAGAATGGTCAATCGCATGGCTTCCAAACACAGATCCTTTCGAAGCGCCTTGTCATTGCACAGGGAGTGGTAGCCTTCATTAAATAATAGATAGAGCGTCGTGAGCACTGTATCCAATCTAGCAGAAATCTCCTTCTCGGGAGGAAAGTCAATCTTTACCTCATGTTCTCGAAGGCATTGCTTGGCCCGATAGAGTCGCTTGTTGACGACTTCCTTATTTGTCAGCAAGGCGGTGGCAATCTCATCATTGGCAAAACCGCAAAGGACCCGCAGGGCCAGTGCTATCTGTGCAGGCTTCTTTAGTAAGGGATGCGCTACAGCGAATAGCATCCTAAGCTGACTGTCTTCGATGTTTTGTTGACTGAAGTCGAGCTCCAGAGAATAGGAGTCTTCTTGTTCGTACTTGATATTAGGCTCGATCTTTTCGCGTCGCAACTTCTCCCTTCGTAGAAAGTCTCTGGTCTTGTTTTTTGCCACCGTGTAGAGCCAGGCGACCGGATTCTCTGGTATGCCTTTCTGCTCCCAATTTTCAGCAGCTTGCAGGAAGGTGTCCGACACTATATCTTCCGCCAGCTGAATATTCGACAATCCAAATACCTTACAGAGTACAGCAACTAACTTGCTGTACTCTGTTCGGAATAAATTTGGAATTAGTTCTTGACTAGGCATCGAAACTAGGCAATTGGACAAAATCCCGCACTTCTACTGTGCCACCATAATTGCGCACCGGGCAGCCTTTAGCCATCTCGAGGGCTTCTTCATAGTCAGCTGCCTTTACGATCAGGAAACCTCCAAGTATTTCCTTCACTTCGACGTATGGTCCATCTGTGACTACACCATCTGGCTGTAGGACCTTCCCGCCTTGCGTCAGCTGCTGAGTGGTCACAAACTTCCCTTGGGCTGCAATACCGCCAATCCAGTCTTGCCAGAGTTTGATTTCTGCTTGAATCTCTTCGGGTGTCGGCTGGTGCTGCGCGACTTGCTCTTCTGTTCGGAATAACATCATGAATTCTTTCATCTTTCTTAGATTTTAAAGGTTTAGTAACAAAAATTCACCTACGTGACGAACGGCCAGCTGCAAATTGGACAAGCAGAAACATTTTTTTTCAATTTTTCTTCGGGGAGCTTTTGCATAGAGGTTCTAAGGCGGCACAAAATGATATTTTTTTGTGTCACTGCCAAGCTGATAGATGCTCAATTCTGACATCCGATGTTTTGCCGTGCCCAAGGCAATCAGAAACCTTCATTTTGAGTAATTTAGTAGCAAAGCACCCAAACATGAAGTACTTCATACCAACAATCTTACTGATCCTATTTCCCATGCTATGCTATAGCCAAGGCTATGAACTCAACGGAAATGCCATCGCACTGGAAGATGATTGCTATCAGCTAACAGCAGCCACGCAGACACAAAATGGCACCGTTTGGTACGATGACCAGCTGAATCTGCAAGAATCTTTTGAAATTGAGTTTTTGATGAACCTGGGAAGCATTGATGCTCAAGGAGCGGATGGAATTGTATTCTGTATGCAGACGGTCGGAACCAATGCCTTGGGTTTGACTGGAGGCGGCATGGGTTTTTCTGGATTTGATCCCTCCTTTGGAATCGAATTTGATACCTGGCAAAACAACAACTTTAGCGATCCCTTTGAAGACCATATTGCTTTTCAAATCGATGGCAATGTAGATCACCTTCTTCCCGATGCAATTGCCGGGCCGGTGTCGATGGACCCTGGAGGAGCCAATACAGAAGATGGGCTAGACCACAGTGTGAAAGTCAGTTGGGATGCCACATCAAATACCATTGCCGTGTATTTTGATTGTGAGCTCAGGCTGGAACACAGCATTGACATCGCTGAGGAAGTATTTGATGGAGAAAGTGAGGTTTGGTGGGGATTCACATCTGGCACAGGAGCTGCCGTCAATCAACAAGTGGTTTGTCTACAGGAAAACATTCTGAATGTCAATCCAACTGTCACTATTTGTGAGGGAGGCGAAGTACAATTGCAAGCCAGTGGATCTATTGCCGGCGATTATTCCTGGTCGCCTGCTGAAGGATTGAATGACCCGGATGTGGCTGATCCAATCGCAAGTCCGACAGAAACCACCACCTACTATGTCACCTCCACGGATTTTTGTGGTTTTGAGCAAACGGACAGCACCGTGGTTATAGTGGAAACATTGAGCGCTTCTATCGGAGAAGATTATCTGGGATGCTTTGGAGAATCTTATACTCTGGATGCAAGCGAAACCGAAGGTAGCTACCTATGGAGTAATGAAAGTACAGAATCCAGCATTACGGTAACGGAATCGGGCTTGTACTCGGTTACCATTACAGGGGGAGAATGTGTCGCTGTCGCCGAAGCAAGCGTCGAATTTGCTCCTGAACTCAGTGTAGATCTGGGTGAGGATGTCGCAATCTGTGAAGGTGAGAGTATTCTACTTGAAGCCATTGCTTCTAATGCTGATTTCTACACGTGGACAGGTGGATCGGAGGAGAGCAGTCTGCAAGTCAGCGAAGAAGGCGTCTATACATTAACCGTAGCCCAGGAGGGTGTTGATTGTACTGCCAGCGATGAGATATTGGTCGAAGTATTGACCAGTGCAGAGCCCGATCTGGGTGAAGACATATCCATTTGTAGTGGAGAGTCTGTGGTGATCAGCAGCCAATACGATGAAGGGGTAGTCTGGCAGGATGGTAGTACCGAGCCGGACTTTGTAGTTACAGAATCAGGCACCTACACCATTACTGTAGGCGAAGGTGGCTGTGCAGGCAGTGATGAAATAGTGGTTAGCCTTGGGCAGCTGCCTGATCCGGAATTAGACCGCTACATTTACATTTGCGAGGAGATATTTGAAGACTATCTCTTGTATGTCGAAGAGGCGACAGGGGTCTCCTATGAGTGGCAAGACGGCAGCACCGAAAGCAGCTATCTGGCTCAGTCGGATGGCATGTACATCCTACACTCCTCCATCAATACCTGCAGTCGGGTAGATACAGTGGAGGTCATCTTTTATGAGTGTACGGTCTTGCCCATTGAGCTAATTAGTTTCAAGGGTCAAGCTTTCGAGGGCAAGAACATCCTCGAATGG
>JAHDDV010000077.1:12564-18125 GCA_020629205.1 Chitinophagales bacterium
CACATGCCAATGACTACGGAAACATCTGCCATGTTGAAAATTCCGGTACGAAAGAAGCCGAAGTCCAGATGCATAAAATCTGTAACTGAGCCATACAGAATCCGATCATAAATATTGCCGATTCCTCCTCCTATGGCAAAGGCCAAACCAGTGGCAGCCATGATGGACAATTCGCGACGGACGATGATCATTCTGAGTAAGAATAGCAACATAATTATAGGCAAGACCTGAAGCAGCAATACTTTTAATATCGGTGGCAGGTCTGAGCCCAAACTTAAAGCCGCGCCTGTGTTTTCTACGTTTGTTAGAATGAAGTTGTCATCCAGTACTTTGATTCGCTGATGCTTGTCGATAGAACTGCGCACGACCTCCTTAGAGACCTGATCGCAACCCACATTGGCGATGATGACGATCAATATTATTATGGTTCTTGCTAGACTGGACATCAATTTTTTCTTGTTTGATTAAGGGTAGATTCGAATCCTAAAGGTATCCGCGGGAGCGCAGTTCCCAAAAACATCGCGCTGTTGCTTTTACATCTACCAGGGCATCATGTGCATCCTCAAAACTCTTTCCAAAGAGCTTTTGATGAAGCTCCGTTAGCTTTGGCGCCTTAAATCCATAGGTACCGGGCAGTTTACAAAAGTCTTTGGTCCCTCTCATGGTACAAATCTTGGTCAGTCCCTTCACATGATTCTCAGAACCCAACCTGAGGTATTCAGCACCTACGATCTTTTCATCAAAGTTCATGTTGTGAGCAATCAGGTGAGTGGAGGACTTTAGTGCTCTGGTAAAATGCTCCAACACCTCCCCTATTTCGATTCCTTCGGCCATTGCCTGCTCTGTTGTGATACCATGTACATTTGAGGAAGCTTTGGGAATGCGAAAGCGATCGGGCTTTACAATATAATCGGCTTCTTGCAGCTGCTGCCCTTCTTTGTCAAATTGTATAAAGGCCAACTGCACCAATCTCGGCCAATTATCCAATTGACTCAGAGGTGCCTTCCAGTCTTTCGGAAGGCCAGTTGTTTCGGTATCAAAAAAGAGGTACATGCTCGGGGTTTAGCTAGTTCTTACAGTGCTTCGAAGATAGTCTATTTCTCAACATCAATGGCTCTTGCTCAATAAATTCTTGCGCGCTCGAAGGAGGGTGCCAAATAGCCTCGGGCGCAGCGGAACGAAGTGCCCTGATAGCGTGGTGACTGCCGGAGCCGGGCTGGCTCGAAGCGCAGCGGAGAGACAGACTGGCCCGAGCAGGAACAGCTAGCAGGGTGCTGAGTATTAGCGGAGCACGAGTAGGTCGCTTCGACGGCCCAAGCTGCCGGGCTCCAAAAAAAGAAAAGTTTCCTAGCAGCGAGCCGACTTACGCTTCTTACCGATCCGACCTTTGTCTGCCACCTTTTTGATATAGTCTTCGGCCAATGGAACCTTGCATGCCGTGCCACCCATCTCAACGCTCACCTTCCCAATCTTCTTGCCTAATTTGCTGGCTTTTTCGGTGAGCTCAGGAACATAGCAGCCGACTGCGATCACGAAGCCATTCATGACATATCGAACGCGATTTTGGGCCTCGTGAACTTGCTCGGCGGCCTGATCGAGCAAGCTGCTGTAGAGCTTTATGTCCAGCTGATCGTCCGGCATAATACTAGCGTAGGAAGAGAGCGTGGCCCATCCTGCGGAGGCGATATTTTCTTTTTTACCCTTGATCCATTTCTGGCCGATTTCGAGGCCAAAGGGCGTCTCCGAAGCTACCCAGGGCACGGTGTACTCACTCAACATGTACCAGTAGGCTTCCTTGGCCCATTTGTTCATGATGCTCTTGGTCATCTTGCTCTCATCGGCCATCAAGCCGGCGAGATACATGGCATCAGAATTACCCGTGTCGTAGAGTGCCAAAGAGAGCTCGTGATTCTTTTTCGTCTTCTTCAGAATCTTTTTGAGGTCAGCGACCTTGACGCCAAAAAAGGGATCTTTGGCACCGTGCTTCATGAGGATCTTTTTGGTGCCTTCATTGCCCAGAGCCTCCAATTGCTTCATTACTTCATCTACTGTCATATCCTTTGTCTTAAGTGGTTTTTGGTACAGCGATCGAATAGCCATATCTTTCCACAAAAATACAACAAGATGGATGGATTTATGGTCGGTGCCATATTGGCAATGGGTCTTTTTTTGGTGGCAAACTTCATGAATCAGAAGGCGATTCGCAAATTAGCCCCGGAGCAGCTGCGAAAACTGGTCACCCAATTTGGTACGCAGCGGCTCTGGTCAATGGGATTGTTGCTACTATTGATGGCCAGTTATTTTCTGATCCTCCGCACGAAAGTAATGGACTCCTATCTGGCCATGGGAATCTATCTGGGCGTGCTCATGCTGTTTCTTATTGTCCAATTGGTCACTACCTCGCGAAAGCTCGTAGAGATGGGTTTCGATCCGGAATACATAAAGACACATCGCCTCACCTCAGTGCTGAAATTTGTGGCCATCCTGACTTTCTGCGGACTAATGCTCTACACGAACTTTTAGCTTCGATCGCTGTGCTTCTAGTTTGGATCGCTTGCGCTTCAGGGTATGCGAAATAGCTTCCTGATAAGTCTGACCGGTAGCTTTTGTATTCAACCAGAATTGGATTAGAGATTCAGAGCGTTCATTTTCCACCAATGTCTGCGGCTCCAGCTGCTCAAAAGCTTTACGCCAAATGGGAAGTGTTTCCAATGGATTAATTAAGACTTCATTGAAGGCATTTTCCAAATTTGATTGCAAGGTATTTAGGGGGAGAAATGGCTTCTTCAAAAGATTGCGCATGGCCCGATGATCACCCAATTCATAGTAACAAATCAGTTGCATCATTCGCAGGCTTCCCGGCACTTCTTCTGCCAAAACTGCATCCTGATTGAGTCGATGAAGCTTCTGTAGGCAGGATTCAAACTTTCGCTCAACGAGGTCCAACATCGTATATTGGTAGTCGAGCATTTTCATAGACTTCAACTTGGAGTCTACCCCAATGTCAAATCGTTTATCCAATGCCTTCTTTAGTACATGCAATCGATCAAAGAGGCCCCGTTCGAGATACATAGCTGCTTCATATTCGAACAACTTCAATAGATAACCATGCAAGGTCGGCGTATTATTGACAATCTTTTTTGCCCGAATCAGCCAGTCTTCTGCCTGCTCAAAATCCTTGAGTCTAATCTCGCAATGGAGCAGATTAATCACTGCACCAACAAACATCTGCCGACAGCCCAAATCCAATTTGGGGTACTTTTGCATGGCAAGATTTAGAAAACCCAGATACAGCTGCTTGGCTTCTTCATACTCTTCCAGCGCAGTGTGCATGGCGGCACGCAGCAATTGCACATTGTCTCTTTTTTCTCCTTGATCGAAACAAGACTCCTCCAGCAATTCAGGTGATTCGAGCATCTCCCGGAGCTCCATTTTGTCTTGATCTTTTAGTTGCTGGTTGTTGATATAATGCGCTAATTTCAAACTAAAAGTATCCCTTTGCAGTCGATTGCGAGACTGCTGCAAAAGATCGTGCAGCTCAAGACTATGGACCATGGCTTCGTCAAATGCCTCAGCATCGGTCCGTCTCCAATAGTGTTCGGTCCTCTGCATGAAACGAATGCGAAACTTGAGAATGAGAAATCGATATTCTCCCAGATTATTATCCTGAGCAATATTGGCCAGTTTATCTAGACGTCTGCGCACCTCTGCAAAGAGCCCTTTTTCCTCCAGCACAATCACCTCATCGAGACCTTTTAGGATATTCTGCACAGAGTGGATAGGTTCCCGATGCGACATCAGTGACTTCAAGAGCAAATCATAAAGAAGACGTTTATATACTTTTAGATTTGCACTCAATTTGTCTGTTGCAAAGTGCTGCTTTACTTTCTGTTCATCGTAAACATTCATCTTTACGAGGAAATCATAAAGCAAGGATAGCTTATTGCCTTTTCTATAGAAGTGAATTTTGAAATAACGCTTTTCTGCAGAGCTCATGCTCTTGATAAGCTGATGCAAATTATTACTGGGAACTTTCATTCGCTGGGAAATCTTTTGAGCATAGCACAGCCCTACATCACTAATTGATGCAAATGGCCGACCTTGTCTAAGTATTATTTTAAAACTGCTTTGTTGCGAATCAAAGGATGGCTCGCAAGGCTCAAAGCTACTGAAAAAACATGCGCATAACAAACCACATACGAATCTTAGCAGGCATATGGTCAAAATCCTGCTCGAAATGTAAAATATAGTCATCCAGCACATACATGATCTCCGTTTCGTGACCAATAGAGATGCTGCTTGTCTACTTTGTTTTTTTGGAGCGCAACAAATTGGATACGTGGCACTGAATGACGAGCTCTCCGATACAATACCGGCACCCTTCGCTGCTTCCTGCATCCACTGCCTGGGTCTCTCCGCCTGCGCTCCGAGCCCCAGTCAGCGGCGCAGTCAGGGCGCTCAGTGCACCTATATTTCCTCTGCGATCTCGGCTAGTTTTCACCTGCAAAACTCGCTCCCAAAAAGGAAGACAGGCACGACTCCCCAGTCGTGCCTGTCCATATTCCTCTAAACCCTAAAATTGTTCCCGCACTCAGGCTTGAGCACTAAAGGACGCTATCGCTTGATTCGGCAACCCAAAAGCCGTCCAAGCTCATTTTCTATTCAAAACAGGATTCGATCAATTCCTCCAGTTCATCTTCATTGTTGACGGCGGCTGTCGTGCCGTCTTCCTTTACGACCGAGATAGGAAAGCTAATTTCATAATCCAGATCCTCACCTTCTGTCTCCTCCACTGCTTCGGCATCTGCCAGCGACTGCAATTCTATGCTGCTTCCATCCTCCGCCACCAATGTGATTGGAAACACAAACTCAAAGCATAGATCTTCTATATCGAGGTCATCACAATCCCCGTGGTCAGAATCGCCGTCTTCGGAGTCGCCTTCTTCGTCTTCAGAGTCGCCTTCTTCCCAATCTTCTCCATAGCAATCTACCAGAAGCTGCTCGATCTCTTCCTCTGAATTCACGGTCACTTGTACGCCATCTTGGTTGGTCACATTTACAGGGAACACGATCTGTGGCTCGGCGGCTTCATCAGCATCGGGATTGGCTTCAATCCAATCTTCAATTGCCTGCTCGATTTCGTCTTCACTGTTGTAGGCTGTCACTGTGCCATCTGCATATTGAATGGACACCGGAAAATCCACTGTGAAGCAATCTTCCAGATCAAAATCCAATTCGCTATCTCCACCTTCGGTTTCGTCATCATCGCCCGTGGCATTTGCTGCTTGCTCTGCTCCCGACTCCGATTTTTCTACGCCAGTCAGGGAATCGATGGACTCCTTTTCGCAGGAGCTCAGTCCAACGATAATCAAAAGACATAGGGCGAAAAAACTCAACTTTGAAAAATTCATAAGAACTCAATTAATGGTTAAAAAAATGAAACTCAATTGTAGGTTTCAGTCGATAATTTCGTGTTAAGGAACAAGGCTTCATTGCCTCCTTCCCTTCTCTAACTGAGCAGATACAGCTTCCCCCTATTGGGTGGAGAAAAAAAGTGAAAT